>NZ_JAAAHS010000050.1 GCF_009908195.1 Streptomyces boluensis
TAAGAGACAGGCCTGGGGGAGCATCTCGGCGAGGGTGAGCACACCCGCCGGGGTCTCCAACAACAGCTCGGGCCCGCCGAATTCGTAAAGCAACTGCCGACACCGCCCGCAAGGGACAAGGACCGAACCCGTCCCGTCCACGCACGTGAAGTGGGTCAGGCGGCCCCCGCCGGAGAGTTGGAGGGCCGAGACCAGTCCGCACTCCGCGCACAGACCGATCCCGTACGACGCGTTCTCGACGTTGCAGCCGCTGACCACGCGGCCGTCGTCGACGCGGGCCGCCGCGCCGACCGGGTAGCCCGAATACGGGGCGTAGGCACGGGACATGGCGTCCCGGGCGGTGGCGCGCAGGGCGTCCCAGTCGACGTCGGCGGCGGCGGATGTCACGCGCCTTGTCCCTTTCGGTACGGCTTGCCGTTCGCCTTCGGCATCCGCAGGCGCTGCGCGGACAGCGAGAGGACGAGGAGCGTCACCACGTACGGAGTGGCGGTGACGACCTGGGTCGGGACCTCCGTGGTGAAGGCGTACCAAGCGAACACCAGGGCCGAGACCACGACGGAGATGGCGGCGCTGACGTATTTCCTGCGGACCAGCATCCAGACCGCGCCGATCAGCACGAGGATCGCGATGAGGAGCAGCAGGGCGTGCACGTTCTCCGTACCGCCGCGCAGCTTGAGACTGTCGGTGTAGCCGAACAGGCCCGCGCCCAGGGCGAGTCCGCCGGGCATCCAGTTGCCGAAGATCATCGCGGCGAGGCCGATGTAGCCGCGGCCGCCGGTCTGGCCCTCCAGGTAGAAGGGGTTGGCGACGATGGAGAGGAACGCTCCACCGAGGCCGGCCAGGCCGCCGGAGATGATGACCGCGAGGTACTTGTACTTGTAGACGTTGACGCCGAGGGACTCGGCGGCCGTCGGGTTCTCGCCGCAGGAGCGCAGCCGCAGGCCGAACGAGGTGCGCCACAGGATCCACCAGCTGGCCGGGACGAGCGCCAGGGCGACCAGGGTGAGCGGCGACATGTTGGTGACCAGGCCGCCGAGCAGACCGGCGAGGTCGGAGACGAAGAACCAGCCCTTGTCGTTCAGTTCGGCGAGTCCGTCGGAGAGCCCCGGTACGGAGAAGGTGCCGAGCGACTCCACCGGCGGGGACTGCTTGGACGTGCCCTGCGGGACGCCCTCGAAGGCGAACGCGGAGACGTACCGGGTGACGCCGAGGGCCAGGATGTTGATGGCCACACCGGACACGATGTGGTTGACGTTGAAGGTGACCGTGACGATCGCGTGCAGCAGGCCGCCGAGCGCGCCGCCCAGGATGCCGATGAGGACACCCACCCACGGGCCCCACTGGTAGCCGGCCCAGGCGCCGAACCAGGTGCCGAGGATCAGCATGCCTTCGAGGCCGATGTTGATGACGCCGGAGCGCTCGGCCCACAGGCCGCCGAGTCCTGCCATGCCGATCGGCACGGCCAGCTTGAGGGCGGTGGACATCTGGCTGACGTTGGTGATGCCGTCGGCGCCCGTGATGATGCGGACCATCGAGGTGAGCGCCAGGACGCCCGCGATGATCAGCAGCAGCACCGGGAGCGAGACCCGGCGGCGGCCGCGGGCGGGCGCGGCCGGCTTCTTGTCGAGGACGGTTGCCGTGCTCATCGGCCCGCCACCTCCTTCTGGTTGCCGTTGTCGGAGGGGCCGGACGGGCCGGAAGTGCCCTTGCCGGAGGCGCCGAGGACATGGCCCGCGGCCAGTTCCTTGCCGACGCGCTGCTGCTGGCGGCGCAGGCCCCAGCGGCCTACGGCCTCGTACGAGACGACGACCGCGATCACGATGAGGCCCTGCATGATGACGGCGATCTCGGTGTCGTAGCCGCGGTAGTCGAGCTCGGCGGAGGCCTTGTCGAGGAAGGCCCAGAGCAGCGCCGCGAAGGCGATGCCGACCGGGCTGCCGCGGCCGAGGAGCGCGATGCCGATGGCGGTGAAGCCCAGCGAGGACGGGAACGACAGGCTGTACGTGTGGGTGTCGTTGAGCAGCGTCGGCAGGCCCGCGAGGCCCGCGATGGCGCCGGAGAGCAGCATCGCGGTGAGGACCATGCGCTTGGCGTTCACACCGCTGGCCGCGGCGGCCGACTCGGAGGCGCCGGTGGCCCGCAGGTCGAAGCCGAAGCGGGTGCGGTTGAGGACCACCCAGTACGCGATGCCGAGGGCGACCGCGACGAAGACGAAGCCGTAGAGCTCACCGGCCGCGCCGAGGTCGATGGACGGGAACCAGCCGGACTCGTGCATCTCGCCGGTGGTCTTGTTGTTGCCCTGCTGCACGCCGAAGAGGGAGGGCAGCGTGAAGTAGCCGATGACGGCGGTGGCGATGGAGTTCAGCATGATCGTCGCGACCACCTCGCTGACTCCGCGCGTGACCTTCAGCACACCCGCGATGCCCGCCCAGAACGCGCCGGTCAGCGCGGCCACCAGGATGAGCAGCGGGAGCTGTACGGCGGCGGGCAGGGCGACCTTGGCGCCGACGACGGCGGTCACCATGGCGGCGAGCCGGTACTGGCCCTCGACGCCGATGTTGAACAGGTTCATGCGGAAGCCGATGGCGACCGCGAGCGCCGCGATGTAGTACCCGGCCGCGGCGTTCACGATCAGGACCTGGATGTCGGCGAAGCCGACCTGCTCCAGCATGATCGCGTACGGCTCGAACGGGCTCTTGCCCGAGGCGAGCAGCACGCCCGAGGTGAGCAGTACGGCGACGACGAGCGCGATGGCCGGTCCTGCCACCGCGAGGAGCACGCGCTCCTTGTCGAACTTCTTCATCGGGCCTCGTCCTCCGGGGCGGCGGATTCGTCGGTGTGGTCCGCGGGCGCCTCGGCGGTCCCGGGATCCGCGGGCTCCTCGGTTCCCCCGGGGGCCTCGGGGGCTTCCAGGTGGCCGGAGGCGGCACCCGTCATCGCGGAGCCCAGCTCCTCCGGCGTGATCGTGGCCGGGTCGGCGTCCGCGACGAGCTTGCCGCGGTAGATCACGCGCAGCGTGTCCGACAGGCCGATCAGCTCGTCCAGGTCGGCGGAGATCAGCAGTACGGCCAGGCCCTCGCGGCGGGCCTCGCGGATCTGGTCCCAGATCTGCGCCTGCGCGCCGACGTCCACGCCGCGCGTCGGGTGCGCGGCGATGAGGAAGCGCGGGGCGTGGCTCATCTCGCGGCCGACGATCAGCTTCTGCTGGTTGCCGCCGGACAGCGAGGCCGCGTCGACGTCGATGCCGGGGGTGCGTACGTCGTACTCCTCGACGATGCGCCGAGTGTCGGCCTGCGCCGCCTTGAGGTCCAGCCAGAAGCCCTTGCTGTTGGGCTTCTCGGTGACGTGGCCGAGGATGCGGTTCTCCCAGAGCGGGGCCTCGAGGAGCAGCCCGTGCCGGTGCCGGTCCTCGGGGATGTACCCGATGCCGTGCTCGCGCCGCTTGCGGGTCTGCCAGTCGGCCATGGACTCACCGGCAAGCCGCAGCGTGCCGGAGTCGGCGTGCTTGAGGCCGATGAGCGCGTCGATCAGCTCGGTCTGGCCGTTGCCCTCGACGCCCGCGAGGCCGAGCACCTCGCCCGCGTGGATGGTGAACGAGATGTCGTCGAGCAGGGCCCGGCCGCCCTCGCCGAGCAGCCGCAGCTGGTCGACCTCGATGACCGGCCGGTCGGTGACGGTGGACTCGGCGGTCTCGGGCGTGGGCAGTTCGCTGCCGACCATCAGTTCGGCGAGCTGCTTGGTGGTGGTCTCGGCGGGGACGACCGTGCCGACGGTGGTGCCGCGCCGGATCACGGTGATCTCGTCGGCCACCGAGAGGACCTCGCCGAGCTTGTGCGAGATGAAGATGACGCTGAGGCCCTCGGCCTTGAGTTCGCGCAGGTTGTCGAAGAGTGCGTCGACCTCCTGCGGGACGAGGACCGCGGTGGGCTCGTCGAGGATCAGCGTGGTGGCGCCGCGGTAGAGGACCTTGAGGATCTCCACGCGCTGCCGGTCGGCGACGCCCAGGTCCTCGACGAGGGCGTCGGGGCGCACCCCGAGGCCGTACCGCTCGGAGAGTTCCACGATCTTGGCGCGGGCCCTGGCGCCGATGCCGTGCAGCTTCTCGCTGCCGAGCACGACGTTCTCCAGGACGGTGAGGTTGTCCGCGAGCATGAAGTGCTGGTGCACCATGCCGATACCGCGGTCGATGGCGTCGCCGGGCGAGCCGAAGGTGACCTGCTGCCCGTCGACGCTGATGGTGCCCTCGTCCGGCTTCTGCATGCCGTAGAGGATCTTCATCAGGGTGGACTTGCCTGCGCCGTTCTCCCCGCAGAGGGCGTGCACGGTGCCCCTGTGGACGACTAGGTGGATGTCGTGGTTGGCGACGACACCGGGGAACCGCTTGGTGATGCCGGTCAGTTCGACGGCAGGGACGGTTCCCGCTTTCGGTGGGCTACTGGACGTGGCGATGGCGCACTCTCCTGGCGAAAGGGGGGCCATCTACACGCGTAGCGCCCCTATTTGCTGTCGGTCGACCGGCGAACGGGGCACCGGAAGCAGATCCTCCCCGTGCCCCGTTCCGTACCCGAGTCCCTGTCGTTACGGCTTGTCCTTGACCTTGATGTCGCCGTTCACGATGCCTTCCTCGGCCTTCTTCACTGCGTCCTGGATCGCCGTGTCCTTCGAGTACGTCGGGTTGGACGCGGACAGAGCCACCTCACCGGACTTCAGGTCGCCGCGGACGACACCGGTGGTGGGCTTGCCATCCTGCACCGACTTGGCCAGGTTGAACACGGCCTTGGCGACGTCCTTGGTGGCCGAGGTGAGGATGTACTGCTTGTACGCGGCCAGCGGCTTCTGCGCGTACTGGTCCGAGTCCACCCCTATGGCCCACTTCTTGGCCTTCGCGGCGGCCTCGATCACGCCCTGACCGGAGAGGCCCGAGGCGTGGTACACCACGTCGGCGCCCTTCTCGATCTGCGCCTCGGCGGCGGCCTTGCCCTTGTCGGGGCTGGTGAAGCCGCCCTCCTCGGCGGTCTCGGTCAGGTACTGCCGCTCGACCTTGACCTTCGGGTCGGTGTCCTTCACGCCCTGCGCGAAGCCCGCCTCGAACTTGTGGATCAGCGGCACGTCCACACCGCCGACGAAGCCGACGTGCTTGGTCTTGCTGGCCTTGGCGGCGGCGACGCCCGCGAGGTACGAGGCCTCCTGCTCGCTGAAGACCAGGGACGCGACGTTCTTCGCCTTGATGGTGGCGTCGTCGACGATGCCGAAGGTGACCTTCGGGTACTTCGCCGAGGCCTCCTTGACGGCGGGCGCGTACGCGTAACCCACGCCGATCACCGGGTTGAAGCCCTGCTTGGCCAGCGAGATCAGCCGCTGCGTCTTGTCCGCGTCGGACTCGCCGTCCTTCGGCTCGACCGCGGTGCCCTCGTACTTGAACTCCTTCTTGGCCTGCTCCATGCCGGCGGTCGCGGCGTCGTTGAAGGACTGGTCGCCCTTGCCGCCGACGTCGTACGCGATGCCGACGCCCTTGGACTCCCCGCTGCCGGAGGCGTCGCTGGAAGTGCCGCCACAGGCGGAGACGGAGAGGGCGAGAGCGGCGGACGCCACGCCTGCGACCGCTATTCGTGAAACCCGGCGCATGTGAAGTGCTCCTTCGTACAGGCGCCGAGACGGAAGGGGGTTCGACGCTGACTCCGCCGCAGATTAACGCGCGTAGACCCCTGGGAAAAGACCTTCTGGCCAAGCCGTTATCCGGCTGTGTCGAAGGGGTCGCCGCGGCCCGTCTCGGGACACGTCCCGGCTTGGCATACGCAAACGGGCGGGCGCCCGGAGAGTTCCGGAGGCCCGCCCGATGCCCGATGCGCTCAGGTAGCGGCGTCAGCGGTGGTCGCGGCGGTCACCGCGGACCCGGCCGCGGGGCGGCTACGGAGTGGTCGCCACCTTGATCTTCCCGGCGATGATGTCCTCCTTGGCCTTCGCGACCGCTTCCTTCAGGCCAGGGACCTTGCCGAACTCCGGGTTGGACTCGGTGACTCCGACGCCGCCCTCCTTCAGCGAGAACCGCTGCTCACCGCTGAGCGGCTTGCCGTCCTCCACCGACTCGGCGAGCGAGAACACCGCACCACCGACGTCCTTGGTGGCCGAGGTCAGGATGTACGCCTTGTACGCGCTCAGCGCCTTCTGCTTGTACTGGTCCGAGTCGACGCCGATGGCCCACTTCTTCTCCTTGGCGGCGGCCTCGATCACGCCCTGACCGGAGAGCCCGGCGGCCTGGTAGATCACGTCGGCGCCGTTCTCGATCTGCGCCTCGGCGGCGGCCTTGCCCTTGTCCGGGCTGGAGAAGCCGCCCTCCTCCGCGGTCTCGGTCAGGTACTGCGTGATCACCTTGACCTTCGGGTCGGTGTCCTTCACGCCCTGCGCGAAGCCCGCCTCGAACTTGTGGATCAGCGGCACGTCCACACCGCCGACGAAGCCCACGGTCTTCGACTTGGTGGCCTTGGCGGCCGCGACGCCCGCGAGGTACGAGCCCTGCTCCTCGTTGAAGACCAGCGCGGCGACGTTCTTCGCCTTGACCGTCGAGTCGTCGACGATGCCGAACGTGGTGTCCGGGTAGGCCTCGGCGGCCTCCTTGGTGGCGTTGGCGTAGATGAAGCCGATGCCCACGACCGGGTCGTACCCCTGCTTGGCGAGCTGCTTGAGGCGCTGCACCTTGTCGGCGTCGGACTCGCCGTCCTTCGGCTCGACGGCGGTGCCCTCGTAGCCGAACTCCTTGCGCGCCTGTTCAAGTCCGGCGTAGGCCGCGTCGTTGAACGACTGGTCGCCCTCGCCGCCGATGTCGTAGGCGAGGGCCATGCCCTTGTCCTCGCCCGACCCGCCCGAACTGGTCCCGCCACAACCGGTCGCGAGCAGCGCCAGCGCGGCGACGGCCACGGCGGTACGCGTACATCTCTGAGTGATACGAGGCATTCGACGCATTGGAAGCACCCCTTCAGATCCCCGACGCGCCGCTGACGGCGCCGATTTGGGCGCACCGTAACGCGCGTAGAAGCACCGCGGAACGAAACCCGTCCGCCGTTACCGATTCGTGCCGCCGTGCGAGTGGGCACGACGGCACGGATGGAGCACGCGCACGCGTGGCTTAGGGGCGGCTCACCGCGCCGTCGAGCAGGGCGGCGGCGGTGAACAGCTCCACGCCCACGGTGATGGCGGCCTCGTCGGCGTCGAAGTCGCCCTGGTGCAGGTCGCGCACGGTGCGCTCGCCGGGGACGCGGACGCCGAGCCGGGCCATGGAGCCGGGCACGTGCTCCAGGTACCAGGAGAAGTCCTCGCCGCCGAGGCTCTGCTCGGCGTCCTCGACGCTCATCGCGCCGCGCCGCACGGTCATCGCCTCCCGCAGCAGCTCGGTGACCGCGTGGTCGTTGACGACGGGCGGCACGCCGCGGATGTAGTTGATCTCGGGCTTGGCGCGGTACAGCTCGGCGATCTCCTGGATGGCGCCGTGCACCAGGTCGGGCGCCGCCCGCCACGCGTCGAGGTCGAGGCAGCGCACGGTGCCGGAGAGTTCGGCGTGCTGCGGGATGACGTTGCAGGCGTGCCCCGACTCGATCCGCCCCCAGGTCACGGCGAGCCCGGACCGCGCGTCGGCCCGCCGCGCCACGAGCGCGGGCACGTCGGCGACGACCCGGGCGGCGGCGGTGACGAGGTCGGTGGTGAGGTGCGGCCGGGCGGTGTGCCCGCCGGGCCCGTCAAGGGTGACCTCCAGGCGATCACAGGCGGAGGTGATCGGCCCGTTCCGGATCCCGATACGGCCGGCGTCCACGCGCGGGTCGCAGTGCACGCCGATGATCCGCCCGACCCCGTCGAGCACCCCGGACTCGATGGCGTCGGTCGCCCCGCCGGGCAGCACTTCCTCGGCGGGCTGGAAGATCAGCCGTACGGGCTGCGGGAGTTGACCCCGCTTGTCGAGTTCGGCGAGGACGAGCCCGGCCCCGAGCACCACGGTCGTATGCACGTCATGCCCGCAGGCGTGCGCGCGGTCCGGCACGGTGGAGCGGTACGGCACGCTGGTCTTGGTGTCCGGGATGGGCAACGCGTCGATATCGGCCCGCAGGGCGAGCATCGGCCGCTGGGGCGGCTCTTGGGGGTTCCCGATGTCACAGATGAGCCCGGTGCCGGTGTCGAGCACGCGCGGCGCGAGCCCGGCTTGTTCAAGCCGCGCCTTGAGCGCCGCGGTCGTGCGGAACTCCTGGTTCCCCAACTCCGGATGCATGTGCAAGTCGCGCCGGAACGCGATGAGTTCGACACGCAGCTCGTCGGAGAGGGAGCCGGGCAGGGTGGCCCCGGCCGGAGACTCGGAGACTTCGGACGCACGGGACATCAGTTGGTTCACCCTGCGAAGGGTAGGGCGGTTCCGGGGTCAACTAACCCGCGATCAACAAAACTTCAGCCGGATTGACGTAAGAAAATCGGGCGCCGTGTGTATAGGTGGGAGGCGTGGGGGGTACGAACTATGGCCGCATCACTGGAGCGGCCCTCAGTCGCCCCCCTCCCCGGTGCGGGTGCCTCGGCTCAGATCTTGCTCAGATATCCCCCGGCGAGGGGCTGTCCGGCAGATCCACGCATAGGTTTACCCGAAGCCCGCCTGACCAGCGGGCACAACCACAGAGGGGGAACTCCTATGCGCAGCACACCGCTGAGACGCGTTCTGATTCCTGCCGTGACGCTCGCTCTTGCGCTCACAGGGTGCTCCGAAGGCTCCGCGAAGTCGGGGGCTGGGTCGGGGGCGGGGTCACCGACGAGCAGGCCGACCCCGACAGTCACCTCCGAACCGCCGAGCGAGCCGGACGAGAAGCTCGGGAAGCAGGCCGAGGCCGCTCTGAACACGGTGACCATCGACGATCCGGAGTTCGTCGAGTCCGGCCTGGAGACCCTCAGCGACGGTGCCCACTCGAAGTCACTGCTGACGCGCGGCAAGTCCTACCGACTCGGCGTGTCCTGCGCCGGAAAGGGCAAGGCGGAACTCACCGTCCACACCGCCCCGGAGCCGGTGGTACGACGCTTCGACTGCGACGGCACCGCGACCTACGTACGCGTCGCGGAGGCACCGCGCACACTCGGCATCGACGTCGAGGGCGAGCCGGGGGCATCCGGCATGGTCGCGTGGCTCATCAGCGAGACGGCCGCGTAGCGACAGGCGAACGGCCCACGAGCCAACCCATGGCCACCTCGAACGCCTCCCGCCAACGGGCCGGATCTATGCTGCTGCCTCCGGCCACCGACGCATCGTCAGTCCACCCGGCTCACGCTGATCAACGGTGGCCGCACCCGCCCGGAGCCGGCCACCGAACCACGAAAGCAGATCATGATCGCTGTCCTTGCCGTCATCGGGACGCTCCTCGGGTCGATCATCACCGGCACGTTCCAACACCTGGCAGCCGGCCGCGCCGAACGGGCAGCCGCCGCTGAGCAGTTGCGTCGCGACCGGCTCGATGCGGTGACCACGCTCGCCTCCGCCGGCTCCGATCACCGCCGGGCGCTGTGGATGCGTGGGGAGGCCCGGTTGCGTGGCGCCGGCGACGTGGAGCTGGAGGAACTGCGCTCCAGGTCTCACACCACCCGCTCCGCCATCACCCACCCCCTGGTCGCGCTGCGGCTTCTCGTACCCGACCCGGCTGTCCACGCCACCGCGCAGGCGATGGTCGTCGCCACCTACGACATGGTCGATGCCGCCACGAGCATCGAGGAACTCACCGCAGCACAGGACGCCGCACGGGCCGCACACGACCACTTCATCGACGCTGCCGCCGCGTTCTTCAGCGCCAACGCCTGAGGGGACTTGTACGGGTTCCCGGCCGCCCCTCGGGATCACGGGTCAGTCAAGGCTGACTCCCGAGGCCGGGTCCATCGCTCGCTCGGGAGCGGTGAGCCGCGCACCCCTGCTGACCGCGATACGGCACACATCACGCAGCGCCTCCGCCAGGCGGTCGGCCAGAAACCTCAACTGTGCCGAGGTCACCTCCTCGTCCACCGTCATGTCCGCCGCGTGGTCCAGGAGTTCATCCGCCATGTCGAGCTGTACGGATTCGATGTCGTCGGCGACGCGGGAGACGTGGCTGGAGCCGGTGCCGTCGCCGATCAAGTAGCAGGGCTTGCCCTCCGGGCCGGACCAGGGGAGCAGCCGCACGGTGTGGCGGGTCACGGCGTCACCTCCACCCCGTGGATGCGGCTCGGCCCCACGTCGATGCCGTACGAGGAGAGCAGGAGGGCGCGGCGGCGGGCGCGCTGGAGGCGGACTTCCTCGCGTTCGCGGACGACGGGGACCACGGCATACGAGCGAACTCGGCCGAAAACACCCGCAGTTGGCGTCGAGCAGGGGGTACACGGCAGTGGGCCCTGCACGACACGACCGGCACACCGCGACCGATGGCGCCCCGTCGGCGGGAGAAGGAACCGTAGAACCGGCTCTAAGCAGCGGGCGATAAAGTTCAGCACGTCGACCTGCTTCCGTCAGGTTGGCCATGCCCCCGGGCCGTTGACGCGGTCGCGGGGGCCCTTTCGTGACGCCGAGTAGCGACGCCTCGCTCAAGGTAGTAACAGAAAAATTGCTAGTCAAGTAAAACTGCTACTACCAACAGGAAGGCTGACTTGAGACCCTGACTGCGACAACGCGAGAGGAGTTCGAGTGCACCCAGGTTTCGGACTGGTGGTCCGCTTCACCCTGAGCGAGGGCTCCGAGGGCGCCTTCGACGCGCTGGCGGCGCAGACCCTCGACGGCATCAGAGCCGCCGAGCCCGGCACGGCGCTCTACGTGACCCACCGCGTACCGGGCGAGCCGAGCGTCCGGGTCTTCTACGAGCTGTACGAGGACCGCGCCGCGTTCGAGGCTCATGAAGCACAGCCGTACGTGCAGCACTTCCTGCGTGAGCGGGAGCGTTACGTTGATCGGACCGAGGTGACCTTCCTGGCCGCCGTGGACGGAAAGTTGCAGTGACCTCAGTGACCGACGACGACCGGCGCGCGTTCGGCGCCCGCATTGCCGGGCTGCGAGCCGAACGCGGCATGACTCAGAAGCAGTTCGCCGCCGAGATCGGCCGTACACCGAGCTGGCTGTCGCAGGTGGAACGAGGCGTCCAGCCGGTCAACCGCCTTGATGTACTGCGACTGTTGGGCGACGCACTCGGCGTGTCCGTCCAGGACCTGCGACCGGACGCTCCGCAAGGGAGCGAAGCGCGAGCGCAGGATCCCGCGCCGAACGACCTCGACCAGGCCAGACTTCTGATCTCCGGCCATCCCGCTCTCGATGTCGTACTCGCAACGGAAGGCCCTGGCGAGACCCCCGACTTGGCCGACCTGAGCTCGGACGTGGACTCCATCTGGCGCTCCGCGCACGGTGACCGGTTCGCAGAGCTGAGTGCCGAACTTGGCCGCAGCCTGCCGCGCCTCGAACGCGCGACCCGGACCGCCGCCGCGAAAGACCGGCCCGAGGTGTATGCCCTCCTCGCACGCGCCTACCACGCCCTCTCCGCCGCGTTCGTCCGCCAGAACGAGGCGGACGCCGCGTGGGTGGCCGCAGACCGCTCCATCAGTGCCGCCGAGCGGTCGGGCCGGGCGCTCGACGTCTTCGCGGGCATCTTCCGGCTGGCTCACGCATTCGTCCGGCTCAAGCGCTACGACCAGGCCGAGCACGCGGCACGCTCGGCGGCCAATGTCCTGCGTCGGCACACGGACGACCCCGAGCGCGTCACCGAGGAGGCGCTGTCCCTGCTCGGTGCCCTGCATCTCGTACTCGCCCTGGTGTACGCACGCTCCGAGGATCGCTCGGGAGCGCGCAAGGAGGTGGAGTGCGCTCGCCGCATCGCCCGCCAACTCGCTTCGGACAGGAACGACTTCGACTTGGAGTTCGGGCCGACGAACGTCGAGATCCAGGCGGTCTCGGTCGCCGTGGACCTCGGTGACGCCGGCGAAGCGGTGCACATCGGAGAGGCGCTCGACGCTTCCCATCTGTCCGCAGAGCGTCAGGCCCGCCTCGCCATGGACCTCGGGCGAGCGCACGCCCAGCTTCGTCATGGCGGCGAGGCTCTCCGTTGGTTCCTGCGCGCCGAGGAGCTCTCACCCGAGATGGTGCAGTCGCATGTCGCGGCACGGGCCGCGGTCCGGGACCTCATGCTCGTCGCGGGGCGCTCGGCACCCGTCGAGTTGAAGCGCCTGGCCGAGCGTACGGATGCGATGGCTTGAGGTGGAGCAGCGAGCCGAAGTCAACGGCAGCCCTGCCGCCCACAGTTCGCCCTGCGGAGGGCCGAACAGGGTGACCCTTGCGCAGGCGCCGGACGGAACCTCGTCGCGTGCCTCCGAGGAGCACTTCGTCCGGTTCGTGCGCCCTCCGCTCGCTGAACAGCTTCCCTGACGGCTCCGCTCAGGCATTCCCCGTCCCGACGACAACCTCCCGTGACACCCAAAAGTGACCGTCGGCCCGTAGGCGCCGTCCTCTTCGACAGGCGGTCGAAAGCTCAGAATCCCCCCTGGTGGTTCTCCAGCATGATGTCGAGACGTTCACGGAGCAGAGGGCGGCCGAGATCGTCGTAGGCGCGGGCCCACAGCGGGTGGAGGTGCGGGAGGCGCTGTGCGTTGTCGTGGTAGGCGGCGGCGAGTCCCAGGAGGGCGCTTGCCGGGTGGCCCGCGTCGAGCATCCGGGAGGCGTCGGCCAGGATCGTGTCCGTCTCCCCGGTGAAGGAGGGGTACTCGTCGCCGAAGGCGTCGTTCGGTGCGAGAACGCCGATGCCGGTGCCGGACGGGTCGGGTTCGTGGCGCCAGCCGGGCGGCGGCGCGAGATCGAGGGGGATCTCCACGTCGCCGCCGCCGGGCTTCACCCCGTACTCCGCGGTGGGCCGGATACCGAGTACGGCCGACAGGCGTGCCACCTGGGCAAGGTTGTGCTCTCCTCCGCTGCGCAGGGCGATGGAGAGCAGAAAGGTGAGGCCGTCCAGGGTGTTCCGGCCGATGACGCCCGGGTCCTTGTGGCCGAAGGAAGCAACGGGATGGTCGGTGCGCCCGAGTTCCGGCGCGGGGACCACCCATCCGACGCAGGTGCCGTTGCCCAGGTCCGCGAAGGGCAGGAGTTCCGGTACGGACATGAACGGTATGAGGTGTCGGCGGAGCACCTCCCCCTCGTAGCAGTCCTCCCACCCCTGAGGCGCGAGGGGCATCTCGCACAGGTCGAAAGGCAAGGCGAAGCTGGTCTGGACGCGGAACGGGTCGTACAGGCCCTCCTCGTACAGGTCCGTCTTGAGGAACCCCTCTTCCCAGGCGATGTCGACCACCTTGGCGAGCGCGGGTGGGGTGGGGAACGGGAACAGGTCGTCGACCCAGCGCGGTTGTGTCGTCATGGGCCGAGTGTCGCAGCCAGGTGTGACAGTCGCCGGAGGTCAACTCCTCGACGCCCGCGAGGAGTTGATGGACCTGCGGAGGCAACCACCTTCCTACGCGTCCTCCGGCAGCCGGCCCTCGTAGAAGCGGACGTCATAGTCGCTGCCGCCGAGGCCTTCCGCCCACGCGGCCAGCTCCCCGGGCGAGGCGGCGCCGCCGGCCAGCACGGCCGCGGCCAGGTCTGCCGGCCGCCCGGCGCCTTCGGTGAGTTGCTGCCACTGCTCCCGGCGCATCGACAGGTACCGCAGGGCCGGTATCTCGGCGAGCACATCAAGATCGCGCACCTCGGCCCCGGACAGGTCCAGTCCGTACAGCCGGGGGCAGTCTCGCAGCGGGGCCAGCGAGAGGGGCTCGGCCGACCACACCGTCACGGCTGCGAGCGTGGGGTGCCCGGCCAGCAGCGCCAGCTCCGCGTCGCAGGTCACAAACATGTGGTGCACAGGGGTCGCGGGGGTCTCGGAGGTCTCGGGGGTATCCGCCGCCGTACCCGCGCCGTCCATTGCGCTGTCCGCGCCGTCGTCGTCCTCGCCGTCGGCGGTGTCGGCCGTGTCGCCGCGGTGCTCCGGCAGGCCCGCCTCGATCCACAGCTCCTCCGTGGCGACCTCACACGTGTAGTCGCCGCGCTCCAGCGCCGCCAGTTGCAGCCGCAGCAGTTCGGTCACCGAGTCGGCGACGTACACGGGGCCGTCGTCGTGGTGCAGGCCGATCCGGATCACCTGACCCGGCCGTCCGCCCTCGGCCGGGTCCATGTCCACCGCCAGGAAGTCACCACCGGTGCTCTCCGCGAAGATGATCCAGCCGGGGCGGTCGGCCGAGGACCGCACCCTGGGCTGCGGCAGACCATCGGAGCGCGCTGAACCGAGCGTGTGGTGCTTCCACGTGCCGCCCACCGCCCACCAGCGGTCCGCTTGGTGCCAGGCGACCACCTCACGCAGGCTCTGCCAGGGATGCCGGTCGAAGATCCCGAGGCCGTCGTCGCCGTCGGCCACGGCGTACAGCGCCCGCAGGTCGTCCGGGAGCCGCACGCTCAGGGCCTGTTCGAGGTCCTCGATCATCTGGGCCTCGCGGGGAGCGGGCAGTACGTCTTCGAAGCTCTCCAGGGGCCCTGACTCCGATCCGAAGATCTCGGCCCGCTTGGCCAAGGTGGCCCGCAGCAGCCGCACCGCCTCCTGGGGATCCCCCGCCTGCGTGGGGTCCGCGGGTCCGGAGTGGAGATCACCGGCGTCCGGCGGCCGGACGTCAGGCCGCAGGACATAGACATAACCCGGATCTCCGGGTGCCGCCCCGAACGCCTGCTGCACGATCGCCCGGCTGGTCACCGCCTCGAACTCGCCGCCGGGATGCACCACCAGATCGATCATCAGCTCGTCGGCACCGGTGTCGTCCAGCTCGAAAACCCGCTTCAGACGGTCGAGGTTGCGCATGGAGCCGGGGCGCGACTTGCCGTCGGCGAGAACGTTGACCGCTCCGTGACTGCCCACGCCGTGCCGGCCGGCATGGGCGCTGATCGACGCCCGCTGCCATCCCTCGGGTGCCCCTTTGGCCATGCTGTGCGCCGTGCGCTGCAACAGCGCGGTGATTTCCGGGTTCTGAGGGCTGGTCATGCGGCTCGGCTCCCTTTCGCCAGTCGGGTCACACCAGTCGGGTCACATCGACCCGTGTGTGCCCCAATTGCAGCATCAGCCACTGACATCGAGCCCGGCTCCGTGCCCTCCCGCTACCGCCTCCGTGGGCCCGAACTCGCCGTCCGCGCAGGTGAGTTCACGTATCAAACGCCACCTGACCGATACGGGGAGCCCGGCCTCAGGCACTCCCCGCCGAAGGCAACCGCCGCACATCCCGGGCCGACCCCGTGACCCCCGAGAGGAACCCCTCCGCCCGTGGCGACGCGTTCTCCGTCAGCCAGGACGGGTCGATGTCGCAGACCGCCACCTCGACCTCCGTGCCCGCGAGCGCCAGCGGCAGCGTGTGGACGACGGTCGACGGGAAGCTGAGGATCGTGCGGCCTATGGGGCCCCTGCGGGCTATGAGTTCCAGGGGGAGGTCGGGGCGGACTATCTCCAGGCCTGTGCGTGCCGTCAACTCGTGGAGTTTTTCGGCGCTTTCGCGGCGGTGGGCGAAGTAGCGGGTGGCGTTGTGGGTGCGGGCCAGGTCCGCGACCGCCGACAGATAGCGGGCGGGGTCGACCACGCCCGTCTCCACCAGGGACGTGCCCACCAGGTCCGCGCCCTTCGTCAGGCGGGGCGGGCCGAAGCGGGCGCGGGTCCAGGCGAAGGTGTTGGGGGTGAGGCGGACGCCGTCCGGGGTCTCGTTCACCGGCATGGACGAGAAGACCTCGACCCGCGTGCCGCCTGCCGGGGTGAGGCGGCGGACCGCCGCGCGGGCGAACGGGGCGAAGACCAGGTCACGTGGGCTCGGGCGGCCGCCGCGCCGGTGCCAGCGCACCAGGCGTTCGCCGCGCGCGAGTTGGGCGATGAACTCCATCGTGGCCGTGCCGTCGTCGACGACCACCAGGTCGCGGGCGCGGGTGATGGTGAGGAGGAGTTGTACGTAGCGGGAGAACGGGTCGCCGATCACGACCCGGCGGGCGCGGCGGAGGTCGGCCGTCAGCGCGCCTATCGTCTTCACCGGGGCGCTCGCGCCGCCGCGCGCCTCCTCCCAGCGCACCGAGTGCCCCTCGTCGCGGGCCAGTTGGGCGACCCGGCGGAGCTGGCCCCGGGACATCGGGTCCAGCGGGGAGAGCACCACGATGGTCAGGTCCACGGCCGCCCCCGCCGACCGCTCCGCCTCCGCGTGGGCCCACTCCAGGACGTTCAGGAGCTGGACCGGGCTCTCGACGAACGCGAGCGTGCCGCCCGTACGAGAGCCCGTACGAGAGCCTGGACGCGAACCCGTACGAGGGCCCGTACGAGCGCCCGGACGCGAGCCCGGACGAGGGCCCGTACGAGGGTGGGCGCGGCGGCGGCCCGGGGCGCGGAGGTCAGGCGTGGCCTGCTCCGCGTCCCGGGGCGCGCCGTCGGGCCCGTGTTCGGACATCACCGTGAGGTGTCTCCGTATCCCGTGGTGTTCCGCGTCGGACCGCGTCAGACCGCGACCGGCTCGCGGTCGGCCTCGGCCGACTCCGCCGCCGCCACGACGCCCTCGACGCGGCGCAGCTTCTTCATCGGGCCGAGCTCCGACTCGTAGACCTTCTTGACGCCGTCACCGAGGGAGGCCTCGATGGTGCGGATGTCGCGGACCAGGCGGGTGAGGCCCTGCGGCTCCACGGACGCGGCCTGGTCGGAGCCCCACATGGCGCGGTCCAGGGTGATGTGGCGCTCGACGAACGTGGCGCCGAGGGCGACCGCGGCGAGCGTGGTCTGCAGGCCCGTCTCGTGGCCGGAGTAGCCGATCGGGACGTTCGGGAACTCGGCCTGCAGGGTGTTGATGACGCGCAGGTTCAGCTCCTCCGCCTTCGCCGGGTACGTCGAAGTGGCGTGGCAGAGAAGGATGTTGTCCGAGCCGAGGACCTCGACCGCGTGGCGGATCTGCTTCGGGGTGGACATGCCCGTGGAGAGGATGATCGTGCGGCCCGTGGCGCGCAGGGCGCGGAGCAGCTCGTCGTCCGTGAGGGAAGCGGAGGCGACCTTGTGGGCCGGGATGTCGAACTTCTCCAGGAAGGCGACGGCCTCGGTGTCCCACGGGGAGGCGAACCAGTCGATGCCGCGCTTCTTGCAGTGGTCGGCGATGGCCTGGTACTCGGCCTCGCCGAACTCCACGCGGTGGCGGTAGTCGATGTACGCCATCCGGCCCCAGGGGGTGTCGCGCTCGATGTCCCACTGGTCGCGCGGGGTGCAGATCTCCGGGGTGCGCTTCTGGAACTTGACCGCGTCGCAGCCGGCTTCGGCGGCGGCGTCGATCAGGGCGAAGGCGTTCTCCAGGTCACCGTTGTGGTTGATGCCGATCTCACCGGTGATGTAGACGGGGCGGCCGGGGCCCGCGGTCTTGTTGCCGAGGGTGCGCAGGCGGGACTGGGATGCAGCAGACATGAGGTGTTTCCTTAGCTGTTGAGGGAGTCGAGAGAAGGGCCGAGGATCCAGCTGGCGATCTCTCGGATCGCGCCTTCGCCACCGGGGACGGTGGTGACGGCGCGTGCGGCGCCGCGCACGACGTCGTGGGCGCTCGCGACCGCCACGGGCCAGCCGACGAGGCCGAAGCACGGGAGGTCGTTGACGTCGTTGCCGACGTAGAGCACGCGCTCAGGCGCGATGCCCTGCTCCTCGCACCACTGCTTCAGTGCGAGGTCCTTGCGGTCGATGCCGTGCAGGACCGGGATCTTGAGCTTCCGGGCCCTGGCGGCGACCACCGGGTTCTGTTCCGTGGACAGGGTCAGCAGCGGGATGCCTGCCTTGCGCAGGGCCGCGATGCCGAGTCCGTCGCCGCGGTGCACGGCGACGACCTCCCGTCCCTCGGAGTCGATCAGCACCTTGTCGTCGGTCTGGGTGCCGTCGAAGTCGATGACGATCGCGTCCACGTCGGACGCGGTCGGGAGTTCCTCGCTGTCGAGGAGCGGGGCGAGCGCACGCGCGCGGGCCAGGTCGTGCGGGTCGTCGACCTCCAACACCCTTGCGGGGTCGGTGCGGACGAGTTCCGTACGGCCGAAGAAGCGGTGCTTGTGCTCGCGGAAGCCGGGGGCGTCCATGGCGTACGCGGCGCCGGTCTCCAGAAGGTCCTGGGGGCGGTCCTGGCGGCGCGGCCGGAACGACTTGTCGTGGTTGACGCCGTAGCCGTCGCCGCCGCTGTCCGTGGCGACGACCGTCGCGGTGCCGGTCGAGCCGTCCACCGCGCGCTGGGCGCCGATGACCCCGTCCACGGCGCCGGTCGCCTCGTCCGCGCTGTCCCGCCATACGAAGCCGTGGAAGGGGGCGACGGTCAGGGCGGTCTCGGCGCCCTTCTCGGCGACCGCGGCGGCGACGCCGTCCACGTCCTCGCGGGTCAGGAACGGGCTGGTGCACTGGACGAGCAGGACCACGTCGACGGGCGCGCCGTGCAGCGCCTCGTGCGCGTCCATGGCGTGCAGCACGGCGGCCTCGGAGGTGGCGGTGTCCCCGGCGATGGCGGCGGGGCGGAGCACCACCTCGGCGCCGGCCTCACGGGCGACGGCCGCGATGGCGGGGTCGTCGGTGGACACGACCACGTCGGTGACGTGCCGGGCGGCGCGGCACTCGCGTACGGCACGGGCGACCAGCGGCACACCGGCGACCGGGGCGAGGTTCTTCGCGGGCACGCCCTTGGAGCCGCCGCGCGCGGGGATCACGGCGAGAACGCGGCGCACGGGCGCGGCAGTTGGGCTCGGTTGTCCCGGTTGCGAGTTGCTCATGGGCAGGTCTCCTTGGGGGGCGGTCTTCGTACGGGCGGTACGGGAGGTCGCCGTACGGGCAGTACGGGAGGTGGCCGTACGGGAAGCGCGGGCGGGGCGGGGAGTCACAGCTCGCCCATCCGGCGGATCACCGGGGCCACGCGCTGCACGCCGTGCCGGTAGGCGCCGCGGGCGGCCTGGCGCACGACCTGGCGCACCGGGCCCGGCTCCTTCGCGTCGACGGGCGCGCCGGGCAGCGGGGCGCCGTCGGGGCCGAGGTGGTGGCGGGCGAGCACACCGGGCTGGTAGCCGGGCGCGGTGACGGGCGTGTAGTAGGGGTCGAGGCGCGGCATCCGGTCCAGGGCGGCAAGCTCGGCGACCCGGGCGCGGGCCGCGTCGTAGGCGCCCTCGACCGTGACGCCCTGCCGGGCCAGCCACCGCGCGTCGGGGGCCGGTACGTGTCCGGCGTCCAGCTGGTCCCAGGAGGCGAGGCAGCCGGAGCCGACGAAGTGGTGGTTGCCGAGCGCCTCGCGCACCCCGAGGTCGGTGAGGACGGCGGTGGGGATCGCGCGGTGCAGGGATTCGAGGGCGGCGGTCGAGGAGACGGTGACCAGGAGGTCGGTGCGGTCCAGGACCTCGCCCATGTGCCCATAGACGAGGCGGCAGTTGGGCGGAAGTCCGCCGGGTATCTTCTGCGCCAGCTTCTGGTAGGGCAGTTCCTCGATGTGCGTGGTGTGCTCGCCGGGCCGGGAGCGCAGCTTGATCAGCACCTCACGCTCCGGGTGCTTCCGGGCGTGCGACACCATCCGGTCGAGGAGGTAGGAGCGGTCCTTGCGGCTCTCGGGTACGGAGGGCTGCGCCGCGAACGTCACGGTGTACGGGTCGTTCGGCTTCTCCGGCGCGTACGGTTCGCCGCCGAGGAAGGGCAGTGCGCACTCCACGACGGAGCCGGCGTCGGCGCCCACCCCTTCGTACACGGCGCGGAAACGTTCCGCGTCCTGCCGGGAGTTGGCGAGGACGAGGTCGGCGCCGTGCCGCAGGAGCAGCCCGTCGGCGAGCTTCTCGTAGACCACGCCGACGTAGCCGGTGGCGACGACGGGGCGGTGTTCGCGGCCCCGCCAGGCGTGGCCGAGCCCGTGCAGCAGGGCCTGCACGGCGCCGCCGACCAGGGCGAGCACGACCAGGTCGTACGGCTCGTCGCCGCCTCGGCCGGCGTCTCCCATGGACCGCAGGAACTCGACGGCGGTGACCTCGCGCAGCGTGTCGGCGCGCACCCCCACCTCGGCGAGCTGGCGGGGGGTGGGCGTCGCCCGGCCGCGGAGCAGATAGCCGTCGAGGCGGATGTCCTGCCGATCACCCTCGGCTATGCGGCTCGCGGTGAGCGAGCCCCACTTCCACCGGGTGTCGGAATCCGCGAGTACGGCTACCCGCTGCTTCTTCCTCTTACTTGGCACGTCGATGACGCTAGGAAGGAATTCGGAGCCGCGGCCTAATCTGAATACAACAAACGGTTAACAGCAGGCCGCCGAACGGCCAACTGGCCTCGGGGAAAGGCTGGTTAACCATTCCGCCATGCTTCGTTCACCAGCCGTCCCACTTACGGTCGAGACGAATGGCGCTCGGACACCTAACGTCCCCTGCGTGGTTAAGCTCTCCGTCATCGTGCCGTTCTTCAACGTGCAGCAATACGCGCCCGACACCCTGAGATCTCTCAGGGACAACGCGCGTGCCGACTTCGAATTCATTCTCGTCGACGACTGTTCGCGCGACGGGACGCCGGAGATCCTGCGGCGGGCCGAGCGCGAACTCTCGGACGTCGCGCAGGTCAGATATGTCCGACATGAGGTGAACGGCGGTCTGGCGACGGCGCGGAACACCGGCCTCGACGCCGCGAGCGGCGAGTACCTCACGTTCCTGGACGGCGACGACTGGCTCGCCCCCGGGTACTACCCCCAACTCCTCGCCTCCATGGAGGAGTTGGGCTGCGACTTCGTCCGCACCGATCACGTCCAGTGCACGGCGCGGGCCCGCAGCGTGCACCGGGTGCCGCACGGCAGGCGCGGCGTGGTGCTCGACCCGCGCGCCGCGATCCTGCCCGCCGACCGCTCCACCTCGGTGGACTACGCGTACGCCTGGGCCGGTATGTACCACCGCCGGCTCGCCGACAAGGGCCTGCTCCACTTCACCGACGGGCTGCGCACCGCGGAGGACCGGCCGTGGATCTGGCGGCTGCACCGCGAGGCCGAATCCATGGCCGTTCTCGGCCACCTCGGCGTCTACTACCGACGCGGCGTGGCCTCTTCCCTGACCCAGATCGGAGATGTCCGGCAGCTCGATTTCATTCGGGCATTCGACCAGGTCGTACGGGAAACCGCACAGGACCGGGACGCGGCGGAATTGCTACCGAAAGCGGTGCGCACGTACTGCGCGATTATTTCCCATCACCTGGGATCCATCGAAAGGTTTGAACCACCCGTGGCCCGAAAGCTGCGCTCGCTGAGCGCCGCGGCACTGAAGCGGATGCCGCAGGACGTACTCGACGACGCTCTCGACTCCATGGACGTCAAGCGCGCGACCCGGCTGCGGCGGCTGCGGCGCCGTCCGGTCTCCGCGGAGGTGGCCGCGTGATGGCCACGACCCGTGCCGGGTCCGGGAAGCGCCGGACCACCCAGATCTTCTTCGCGTCCACGCTGTACGGCGCGGCCACCCTCGCGGCCGCCCTTGACGCGGACCGCTTCCCGCCGGCCGCCCGGCGCCTGCTCCTCATCAGCAACAACGCCGCCAACCCGGAGACCACACCGGCCCTCGACGCCATGCCCGGCTTCGAGCAGCTGCGCGGCCGGTTCGACGGGGTGATCTCCTGGAACGAGGCCATCTCCCCGTTCCACCCCGGCGGCTGGGCCCCGCGCGCCGACGACATCCCGCTGTGGGAGCGGTACCTGCGGATGCTGTGGGACCTCGGCGACGACGACGTGCACCTGGCCGTCGAGTCGATCCAGGTCAACCCGGCGCTCGCGGTCACCCAGATCTTCACCGGCGCGCCCGTGGACGTGTACGCGGACGGCCTGATGAGTTACGGCCCCACCCGCAACAAGCTGGACCCGCTGGTCGGCACCCGGATCGACCGGCTGCTCCACCTCGACCTGGTGCCGGGCCTGAAGCCGCTGCTCCTCACCGAGTTCGGCGTGGAGCCGGAGATCGTGCCCGGCGACATCTTCACCAAGGTGCTTGCCGAACTGGCCGACGCGGGACCGGACTTGGAGCTGCCGTCCGGTCAGCCGGCGCTGCTGCTCGGCCAGTACCTCTCGGCGCTCGACATCCTCACCGCCGAGGAGGAGGAGCAGCTGCACGTCCGGATGCTGAAGGGCGCGCTCGAACTCGGCCACGAGCGCGTGGTGTTCAAGCCGCACCCGACGGCCCCGGCACGCTGGTCGAGACTCCTGGAGCAGGAGGCGGAGAAGCTCGGCGCCGAACTGACCGTCCTGGACGAGCCGGTGCTCGCCGAGGTCCTCTACCAGCGGATGCGGCCCGCCCTCGTCGTCGGCTGCTTCTCCACGGCGCTGCTCACCGCGTCCGCGCTCTACGACCTGCCGGTCGCGCGGGTCGGCACGGACGTCCTGCTCGAACGGCTCGCCCCGTACCAGAACAGCAACCGGGTGCCCGTCACCATCGTCGACGCGACGGTGCCCGAGCTGACCGACCGGGCCGCGGTGACCGCGCAGCACCAGGAGACCGCCGACCTGGACGGACTCGTCAAGACGGTCGGCTTCGCGATGCAGCCGCAGATCTACCCGGAGCTGCGGGCCGCCGCCGAGACGTATCTGTCGCGCCGCCTCACCGCGCACACCTGGCGCTACTTCAAGCGCCGCCGGCTCACCGCGCTCGCCCTGCCCGGCGCGATCCCCAGCCAGCTGGACTTCATCCCGCGCAACGCGACGGTACGGCGGGTGGCCCGCCGGGCGCGTGCGGTCAAGCGGGCAGCCCTCGGATGAGCGCGCCGCCCTCGACCTCGCTCCCGGCCCCCACCGCCGTCGTCGCGCAGCCCACGGCTGCCCCGGCCGCCCGCCGGGTCATCCGCCTGCGCGCCCTGGACGGGCTCCGGCTGATCGCCGCCCTGATGGTCGCCGCGTACCACTACGGCGGCCGGGACGGGGAGATCGGCGAGGCCTGGGGCAGCTCGCCGAACGTCCAGTTCCCCACGGCGCACGAGTGGTTCGCGTACGGCTGTCTCGGCGTGCAGATCTTCTTCGTGATCAGCGGCTTCGTGATCTGCATGAGCGGCTGGGGCCGCCCGCTGCGCTCCTTCTTCGCCTCCCGCGTCTCGCGCCTCTTCCCCTCGTACTGGGTGGCGATCGTCCTGGTCACGGCGGTCTTCGCGCTGCCCGCTGTGACGTACGCGGCGGTCTCGCCCAGCGACGCCCTGGTCAACCTGACGATGCTGCAGCAGCCGCTCGGCGTGGACCGGGTGCTCGGGGTGTGCTGGACGCTCTGGGCGGAGCTGCGCTTCTACGCCCTGTTCGCGCTGTGCGTGGTCCTGCCGGGCGCGAACCGGCAGCGCGTGGTGCTGTTCTGCGCGGTCTGGACGCTCGCGGCGGCGGTCGCGGAGGCGGCGAACTGGCCGCTCCTCGACGTGGTCCTGATGCCGGAGTACGCCCCGTACTTCATCGGCGGCATCGGCCTGTATCTGGTGCACCGGGACCGGAAGGACATCACGGCCTGGGGCATCGTCGGCGTGAGCTGGCTGATCGGCCAGCACTACGCGGTGGACCGCCTGTGGCACGCGCCGAACCCGGACTTCTTCTCGTACCGCTCGTCGCTCGCGATCGTCGCGGTCGTCACGCTCGGATACGTGGCGGTCGCGGCCATCGCCCTCGGCTGGCTGAACCGCGTCAACTGGCGCTGGCTGACCACGGCGGGCGCGCTGACGTACCCGTTCTACCTGGTCCACGAACACCTGGGCTGGGTCTCGGTCACCGCCCTGCACCGCGGCCTGGGCCTGCCGTCGTGGGCGACGTTCACCCTGACGATCACGGCGATGCTGGCGCTTGCGCAGCTCTTGAACCGGTACGTGGAGGAGTGGGCCACGCCGTTGATACGGCGGAAGCTCACCGGGCGGTGAGGGTCAGGCCCCCGCGCTGGCAAGCGAAAGCTTCGCCGCGAAGCCCAGGAACAGTGCGCCCGCCGCCGAAGTGGCCGTCGCCGAGAGGCGCTTGCGGCGGCGGAAGGCGTTGGCGAGCTTCATGCCGCTGAAGATCAGGGCCGAGAGGTACAGCACCGAGGCGAGCTGGGCGAAGGCGCCGAGTACGACGAAGGAGAGCGCCGGGTAGGCGTACGCCGGGTCGACGAACTGCACGAAGAAGGCGATGAAGAACAGGATCGCCTTCGGGTTGAGCAGGCTGATCACGAAGGCCCGGCGGAACGGCCGTTCGTCGGCGCCCTCGGCCCGCTCCTCGTCCCCGGCCCGCTCCTCGCGGCGGCTGCGCCACATCGCCCAGGCGGCGCGCAGCAAGCCGACCGCCATCCAGGTCAGGTAGCCGGCGCCGACGTACTTCACGATCCCGAAAAGCAGCGCGTTGGCCTGCAGCAGCGAGGCGACGCCGGCCGCGGAGAGGGTCATGAGCACCGTGTCCCCGCACCAGACGCCGGCCGCCGCCCGGTACCCGGTGCGCACACCGCGGCGGGCGGCGACCGAGAGGACGTACAGGGAGTTCGGGCCGGGCAGCAGGATGATCAGGGCCAGGCCCGCGAGGTACGTGGGGAGGTCTATGACGCCGAACATTCCCGGAGTGTCGCACGCGCCCCCGTACCCGCCCCACCGCATTCCGGATAGCGGACGCCACCGTCCGCGAAAGGTATCCGGAGCGGTTCACTCCCCGTCCTGCGCGGGCACCCTCTCCTGGGGCGAGCGTCAACAGCGGGGGGACCGATGCGTCGTACGTACGGCATACGCGGCCGGGCCGTGGCGGCACCGGCGGTCACCGTGGCCGTCGTGGCCGCCGCACTGCTCTCCGGGTGCAAGGTGCAGGCCACCGGACCCGGCATCAGCACGGGCACGGACACGGACGGGAAGCCACCGGGCCGTTCACAGTCCCCAGCGCCCGGCCACGAGCAGAAACAGCAGCGGAAGCAGGAGCAGGAACAGCCCACTGCGCCCGAGATACCCGCCGCCCCGCTTGTGCTGCGGCCCGGCGAGCAGGGCCTCAAGGTGCGGGAGTTGCAGGCGCGGCTGCGGCAGATCGGCTGGCTGTTCCGGTACCCGACGGGCACGTACGACCGCGCGACGGCCGAGGCGGTCGACGGTTTCCAGGGCAAGCGGGGCCTGCCACGCACCGGCAGGACCGACACCGTGACCTGGCAGCGGCTGCTCGGCATGACGAGGAAGCCGGGCCACTTCGAGCTGTACGCGGCCGGGGACCAGCCGCGCGCGAAGCCGGACGCGCGCTGCAGAACCGGCCGGGTGCTGTGCATCAGCAAGCAGAGCCGCACGCTCAGTTGGCTGATCGACGGGCGGGTCGTGTCGACGGTCGACGTGCGCTTCGGCTCGCAGTACACCCCCACGCGCGAGGGCACGTTCCGGGTGTACTGGAAGTCCCGCCACCACGTGTCGACGCTGTACGACACCCCGATGCCGTACGCGATGTTCTTCAGCGGCGGCCAGGCGGTGCACTACTCGGCGGACTTCGCGGCGCGCGGGTACACGGGCACCTCGCACGGCTGCGTGAACGTCCGGGACGAGAAGAAGATCGCCGCGCTCTACGCGCAGGTGCGAAAGGGCGACAAGGTCGTCGTGTACTGGTGACGTCGTGTACCGGTGACGGTGACGGCCGAAGCGGCGGCGCCCCAGGAGAAGGAGGGCGGGGGTGGGACCGGGGGAACGTGTCCCACCCCCGCCTGTTGCGCTGGAGCCGTGGGGTACGGGGGGAACCCCGGCTCCGTGCGCGGCCGATGACCAGTCGGCTCACTTATTACTGCGCCACCGGTCCGAAAACTGTCACACCCCGCTGGTCACGGAGTGATCACGACTCTCCGGAGCCGTCGACCGAGTCCGTGGTGGTGGCCGTGACGGCCGGTGCGGCGGAGGTGGACGCGGTGCCGGGAGCGGCCGAGGTGGGGCTGACGACCGTGCCGGTGCCGCCGTTGCCCTCGGGCTGGTTGCCGCCCGAGCCGTCGCTCTGGTCGCCGTCGGAGTCACCGGAGCCCGAGCCCGAGCCGGAGCCGGAGTCGTCACGGTCCGAATCGCCGGAGCCGGAGCCGGAGCCGGAGCCGGAGTCGGAGCCGGAGCCGTCCCGGCCGTCGTCGCCCGAACCGCCGCTCCCCTCCCCCTCGACGACCTTGGTGCAGAACTGCTTGACGCCCTCGGGCCCCTTGGCGGCCTCTTCGATACGGCGCTTCTTCTCCGGGTCCATCGGCTTGCCGTCGAGATAGTCGCGGCAGTTGGTGACCACCCGGGCGTACCACTCCTCGCGCTCGTCGCGCGGCCGGCCCGAGTCCGCCGGTGCGGGGTCGCCCCCGCCCGGCCCGGCCGAGGGTCCGGTGCCGCCCTGCGAGGGGTGCCCGGAGCCGGGCGAGGCGTGACCGTCGGGCGTCGCCGAACCGGAACCCGCGGTGCCGGGGCCCGACTCGGACGTGCTCGGCGTGGGCGAGAGCAGCGCGTCGGGTGACCTGGGGTCCGCCGACACGGAGGCGCCGGGGCCGGGCTCGTCCCGGCCGCCGAAGGGAGTGGGGATCACACCCGCGCCCGCCATGGCGACACCGCCGAGGGTGCAGGCGGCGAGGGCCGCGGCGAGGCCGTACCGCACGGGTCTTCCCCAGCGGGTGCGCGAGCGCGCGGCGTCAGCGCCGATACGTACGGAACCGCTGTCCCCCAGCACGGAGCCGGAACCACGGGCGGGACCAGAACCGGAACCACGCGCGGGGCCGGAACCGGAACCACGGGCGGGACCGGAACCTCGCACGGAACCGGGACCACGGACCGCCCCGGCGGAGCCGAAAGCGGACGACGCCGCCGCCTCGTCTACACGCGTGGCATGTGCGGCGCGCGCAGCCCGGAAAGCGGCCAACGCACCCGCCTCACCAGGCAGTTCACCGTGCTGGCGGGCTTCTTCGGGCCGTTCGTGCGGGTGCGTGCAACGGACCGCTCCGAGCGCCGCCGAGAGGCGGTCGGCCTCGGCCCGTGCGTGATCGTCGACGGCGTCGAGGGGCTCGCCACGGAGCAAACGCTCCGCCGCGTCCCCATCAAGCCAGTGGTACTGCTCGTCGGCCATCACATGTCCTTCTGCGTCCGCGCACGCGATTCCGTCACACCTGCTGGAAACATGGGTGACGAAGCCGCGCGACCTCGGCCGGGCTGCGGGGGCACCGCGCCGAGCCCGTCGGCGGCGCCCTCCCCGAGCAGTTCGGCGAGCTTCTTCAGACCCCGGTGCGCGGCCGTGCGTACCGCTCCTGGCCGCTTGCCGAGGGTTTCCGCCGCACTCTTCGCGTCGAGCCCGACGACCACGCGGAGCACCACGGCCTCGGCCTGGTCCTGCGGGAGCTGGGCGATCAGGGCGAGGGTGTCGCCGGTGGCCAGGGCCTCCATGGCCTCGCCCGCGGTGTCCGCGTCGGCGGGCTTCCCGGTGAGTTCGCTCTCGTCGCCGCCGGTCGCGGGGCGGCGGCCGCGCATCCGTATGTGGTCCAGGGCGCGGTTGCGGGCTATGCGTGCGGCCCAGCCGCGGAAGCGGTCGGCGTCGCCTTCGAAACGGTCGAGGTCGCGGGCGATCTGCAGCCACGACTCCGAGGCGACATCCTCGGCGTCGGGGTCGCCCACAAGCGTCCGTATGTATCCGAGCAGCCGTGGGTGCACGGCGCGGTACACAGTCCGGAACGCGGTCTCGTCACCGTCCTGTGCCGCAAGCACCGCGGCGGTCAGCTCCGCGTCGTCCCCCAACAACTCCCTCATCCTGCCTGTGTCGCAGCCCAGCAGGAACCAGACGCTACGGCGTGAACCGGCCCCACGTCCATGTTTGTACAACCCGCAACGACAGGGTGACACAGAGCGGTGTGACACAAAACGCAGCGGTGGCGCTGAAGAGAGTACGGGCCTGTGCGGCCCGTGCCGTGCGACGGCCGGGGCCTCTCCTGTGGGGGGTGGCGGCCTCGGCCGATCGCTGGCGCCCGGCCCCCGCCCGCTCCAGTCCGTTCCAGGACGTTCCAGGACGGCGATTCCCGGCCAGATCTCGGCGCCTTTCTCCCCTGCGCATGCGGGGTCCGAGACCCAGACAAGTCACCGCGAAATTCTCTTCCGCGGACGTACAACCATCTACCCGAACAAACAGTCGTACCTCCTCGTTACGCACGCGCTCACGCGCGCACTGCGCACGCACACAGGCGTGCAACTTCCCTGAGGAGTGGGGCATTTGAGCCCAAGAGGAGCAAGACGGTACAGACCGATATCCCTGCGCCGACGTGTCTGGGTGACGCTCGGCGCGGTGGTCATCGGTGGCACGGGAGTCGCCACGTACGCGGTGGCGGGACCCGACCCGCAGGACTCCGGCGACGGCCTGTCCCGTACGAAGCGGCCGGCCGAGGTGCACGACATCGCGCTGCGGCCGGCGGGCACCGGGAAGCGGGAGCTGCCGCGCACGAGCACCGAGCCGTTCTCCCTGCTCGGCGTCTCCTGGCAGGGCCCGCGCACGACCGTCGACGGCACCGCCCAGGTACGCACCCGCGCGCTGGCCGACCGCGCCTGGACGGACTGGCAGCCGCTGGGCCTCGACCCGCATGTGCAGGAGGACGTGGAGCCCGGCATGCGCGGCGCGTCCGAGCCGCTCTGGGTCGGCCCCTCGGACGGCGTCGAGGTACGGGTCGTCGCGGCCGACGGCACGTCGACGACCGGACTGCCCAAGGGACTTGAGGTCAACCTGGTCGACCCCGGCGTGACGGCGAAGGAGGCGAAGAACCCGGCGCTCGGCACGGAGGGCACGTCCACGGCGGCGTACGCGCTGCCCGCCGCGAGCGGCGACCCGTCGGCACCGGACTCCCCCGACCC
>NZ_JAAAHS010000500.1 GCF_009908195.1 Streptomyces boluensis
GGCGTAAAACACGACAGAACCTGTCGGGTATCGCGGTTAGCTTCGGTGGCATGCCCTACCTGCCCGAGCACATCGTGATCACCGGAGCCCGCGAGAACAACCTCAAGGACGTCGATCTGCGCATCCCGAAAGGCCTGCTCACGGTCTTCACCGGGGTGTCCGGATCGGGGAAGTCCTCGATCGTCTTCGACACGGTCGCGGTCGAGTCGCAGCGTCAGCTGAACGAGACCTTCACCTGGTTCGTCCGCAACCGGCTGCCCAAGTACGAGCGGCCGCACGCGGACGGCCTGGCGGACCTCACGCCCGCGATCGTCGTCGACCAGAAGCCGGTCGGCGGGCACTCACGGTCCACGGTCGGCACCATGACGGACGTGTACTCGGTCCTCCGGGTGCTGTTCTCGCGGTACGGCACACCGAGCGCCGGCGCGGCGACGGCGTACTCCTTCAACGACCCGTCCGGGATGTGCCCCGAGTGCGACGGCCTGGGCCGCACGGTCCGGCCCGACTACGGGCGCATCCTGGACGGGTCGAAGTCGCTCGCGGACGGCGCGATCGTCTTCCCGCCGTTCCGCGTCGGCACCTTCCACGGTCAGACGTACGTGAACAGCCCGGACCTCGACGCACACAAGCCGGTGGGTGAATTCACCGCCGCTGAACGAGAGTTCCTGCTGCGCGGGCGCGGCGGCCGGGTGTGGGTGAAGGGCTCCACCTTCGAGGTCGAGAACGACTACGAGGGCCTCGCGGACCGTTTCGACCGGCTGTACCTGAAGCGGGACCTGTCGGCGCTCAGCCAGAAGACCCGCGACCTGGTGCAGGGCTTCCTCAGCGAGGGCGTCTGCCCGCGCTGCGCGGGTGCGCGTCTCAACGAGGCCGCGCTCGCCTCCCGTATCGACGGCCTGAACATCGCTGAGGTCGCCGCGATGGAGGTCGCCGACCTGATCCCGGTCCTCGCCCGGATCGACGACCCGGTGGCCGGTCCAGTCGCCGCGGCCGCCGTCACCGCCCTGGAGCGGATCGAGGCGATCGGGCTCGGCTACCTCAGCCTGGACCGGCCGACGCCCACACTCTCCGGCGGCGAGGGCCAACGCCTCAAGATGGTCCGGCACTTGGGGTCGAGCCTCACCGGCATGACGTACATCTTCGACGAGCCGAGCGTGGGCCTGCACCCGCGCGATGTGGGCCGCCTGAACGACCTGTTGCTGCGGCTGCGGGACAAGGGCAACACGGTGCTCGTCGTGGAGCACGACCCCGATGTCATCGCCGTCGCCGACCACGTGGTCGACATGGGCCCCGGCGCGGGCACGGGCGGCGGTCAGGTGGTGTACGAGGGGACGGTGGCCGGGCTGCGCGGGTCCGGCACACTGACCGGGCGCTGCCTCGGGCGGAGCGGGGGCGTGAAGGAGCGGCCCCGTACCGCGAGCGGTGAACTCTGGGTGCGCGGCGCCGAGTTGAACAATCTGGGCGGCGTGACGGTGGCGTTCCCCACCGGGGTGCTCACGGCGGTCACGGGCGTCGCCGGGTCGGGGAAGTCGAGCCTGGTGTCGGGGGCGTTCACGGCGGCCCATCCGGACGCGGTGGTCGTCGACCAGTCGGCGGTGGGGATCTCGGCGCGGTCCACCCCGGCGACGTATCTGGGGATCATGGACAGCGTGCGCAAGCTGTTCGCGCGCGAGACCGGGGGCGCACCCGGCCTCTTCAGCTTCAACTCGCGAGGCGCGTGCGAGGCCTGCCAGGGGCGCGGGGTGATCTACAGCGACCTGGCGTTCATGGACCCGGTGACGACGAGCTGCGAGGCGTGCGCGGGGCGGCGGTTCAAGGACGAGGTGCTGCGGCTCACCGTCGGCGGGCGGTCGGTGGCGGACGTCCTGGAGATGACGGCCGGGGACGCGCTCGACTTCTTCGCGGACCACGGCCTCTTCGCGGACCACGGCGACGCGGGCATCCGTCGGCGGCTGCGCGCGCTGCGGGACGTGGGGCTCACGTATCTCACCCTGGGGCAGCCGCTCGGCACCCTCTCCGGCGGCGAGCGGCAGCGCATCAAGCTCGCCACCCAGCTGCACCGCACGGGCGCGGTGTACGTCCTGGACGAGCCGACGACCGGGCTTCACATGGCCGACGTGGACGGTCTGATGGCGCTCCTCGACCGGCTGGTCGACGACGGCAACACGGTGCTCGTGGTCGAGCACAACCTCGATGTGGTCCGCCGCGCCGACTGGATCATCGACCTCGGCCCGGACGGCGGCAAGCACGGCGGCCATGTCGTCTTCGAGGGCACCCCGGCCCAACTCCTGCGCGCGGAGGGCTCGTTCACTGCGGAGCATCTGCGGCGGACGGTGGGTGTCTGAGGGGTGCACGCGACGGTCGGTGAGCGGCCGCGTACGGGTGCCGTGGGAAGTGGGGGTTCCCGTGGCGGGGCCGGGCTTGCATCATGGCGGGCGGAACCGAACCGTCGTTGAGGAGTCACCACCCGTGGCAAGCAAGAAGGCCCTGATCCGCCGTCCCGGCCCGCGTCTCGCCGAAGGGCTCGTGACGCACCTGGAGCGTGCCGCCGTCGACGTGCCGCTGGCCCTCGCGCAGTGGGAGGCGTACGGCGACGCGCTGCGGGCGCACGGCTGGGAGACGGTCGAGGTGGAGCCCGCCGACGACTGCCCCGACGCGGTGTTCGTCGAGGACACCGTGGTGATGTTCCGCAACGTCGCCCTGATCACCCGCCCCGGCGCCGAGTCCCGCCGGCCGGAGACGAGCGCCGTCGAGCAGGCCGTGGCCGAGCTCGGCGCGTCCGTGAACTGGGTCTGGGAGCCGGGCACCCTGGACGGCGGTGACGTCCTGAAGATCGGCGACACGATCTACGTGGGGCGCGGCGGCCGTACCGACGCCGCCGGGGTGCAGCAGCTGCGAGCCGCCTTCGAGCCGCTCGGCGCGCGCGTCGTCGCGGTGCCGGTGGCCTCGGTGCTGCACCTGAAGTCCGCGGTGACGGCCCTGCCGGACGGCACCGTGATCGGGCACCCGCCGCTGGTCGACACCGTGTCGGCGTTCACGCCGTTCCTGCCGGTCCCGGAGGAGTCCGGAGCGCATGTGGTGCTGCTCGGCGGCGCCAAGCTGCTCATGGCGGCGAGCGCGCCGAAGTCCGCGGAACTCCTGTCCGACCTCGGTTACGAGCCCGTACTCGTGGACATCAGCGAGTTCGAGAAGCTGGAGGGGTGCGTGACATGCCTCTCGGTCAGGCTTCGCGATCTGTACGTATAACGACATTCCGGAAAGCCGCATAGCCCCCATTCCAGGCCCCAGCGGGCACCCGCCCGACCCAGGATGGGTTGTTCTTTACCTGCGACTTAACCTACGGTTTCGTAACCTACGGTCTCGTAGGCTACGTCCCCGTAGGTTATGCGTCAGCGCACCCCCGTCCCGCAGGAGCCCCCCGTGACGATCTCCCCTCCCCAGCTCGGCAGCCCGGACACCTGGACCGACGCCCGGCTGCTGTACGCCCTCGAAGAGGTCGTGGAGTCGGAGCTCAACCGCCACCTCAAGGTCGCCAAGGACTGGATGCCGCACGACTACGTGCCGTGGGGCGACGGCCGGAACTTCCCGGAGTTCTTCGAGGACGGCGAGGCCTGGGAGCCCGGCCAGTCCAAGGTCACCGACATCGGCAGGACCGCCCTCGTCGTGAACCTGCTGACCGAGGACAACCTCCCCAGCTACCACCACGAGATCGCCTCGCTGTTCGGCCGTGACGGCGCCTGGGGCACCTGGGTGCACCGCTGGACCGCCGAGGAGGGCCGGCACGGCATCGTGATGCGCGACTACCTGCTCGCCTCCCGCGCCGTCGACCCGGTGCAGCTGGAGCAGTTCCGGATGGCGCACATGGCCGAGGGCTTCGAGTCCGACAACCGGCACTCGATGCTGCACTCGGTGGCGTACGTGGCGTTCCAGGAGCTCGCCACCCGTATCTCGCACCGCAACACCGGCCACCAGTCGGGCGACCCGATCTGTGACCGGATGCTGTCGCGCATCGCCACCGACGAGAACCTGCACATGGTCTTCTACCGGAACCTGCTGAAGTCCGCGTTCGAGCTCGCCCCCGACCTCACCATGCAGGCGGTCCGCGACGTCGTCGTCAACTTCCGGATGCCCGGCCACGGCATGCCCGGCTTCGAGCGCGCGGCGGCCCAGATGGCGATCGGCGAGATCTACAACATGCGGATCCACCACGACGACGTGCTCCAGCCCGTGCTGCGCCACCTCAAGGTCCTGGAGATCGACGGGCTCGGCCCGGAGGGTCTCAAGGCGCAGGAGGAACTCGGCCTGTACATGGGCGGGTTGGACTCCGAGGCCGCCAAGTTCGACGAGAAGCTGGCCGCCCGCAAGGCCCGTATCGCGGCCCGCAACGCAAGTCGCTGACCCGCTGACCACCGGGGCGGCGGTCCGCCGCCCCCTCGGTGCGTCTCCTCGCCGTGCGGCGGTCAGGCCCGGTTGCCGGACCGCCGTCCGGTGCCGCGCCTGAGGCGGTCCCGCTCCTTCTCGGAGAGGCCGCCCCAGACGCCGAAGCGTTCGTCGTTCTCGAGGGCGTATTCGAGGCACGCGGTACGCCCCTCGCAGGCCAGGCAGATCTGCTTGGCCTCGCGCACGGAGCTGCCGGGCTCGGGGAAGAAGAACCCCGCGCCGGTCTGCGCGCACAAGGCCAGCTCCTGCCAGCTGGGTTGACGCTCGGACGCCCCCGCGTTCGGGGCCTGTGTGGTGGACTTGCCGATCATGCGGACCATCGTGTCGCGCCCCGCGAAACAGACGATCAACGAACGATCAACGCGTTGCCGCGGTCG
>NZ_JAAAHS010000501.1 GCF_009908195.1 Streptomyces boluensis
CTACGACCCCGCCCACCGCTGCGACACCCCGGCCCGCATGCACTGGTCCCCCTCCACCGGCTGCGAGGACAAGGACACCGCCGCCGCCCGCGCCAGGGCCCTGCTCGCGCCCGTACGCCCCACCGCCAAACTGGACGCGGCCACCGCGAACACCGCCGAGACCCTGCTGCGCAGCTATCTGCACGCGGCGGCCGTGGACGGGCGGCCGTTCAAGCATGTGCACCGCTGGGCGCAGGGCAGCCAGGTCCAGGAGGCCGTACGCGTCCTGCGGACCAGCGCGAAGGCCGCGCCGGGCGCCGCCGGAGAGCTGGAGGCGGAACTCACCGCGCACCCCGAACGCCGGGACATGGCCCAGGAGTTGACCGCACGGGCGCTCTCCTCGCTGTTCTCCGTACACATCCGCGAGGCCTGCGCACCGAACAGGACCGACACCCTCACCCTGGATTCCTTCATCGACGAAGGGGGCACCCTCTACGTGGTGGGTGAACCCATCGAGGACCCCAGGTCGGCGCCCGGAGCCATGCCCCTGCTCACGGCGCTCGCCGCAAGCGTGGTCGAGCACGGCCGGCGCATGGCCGCACGGTCATCCTCCGGTCGGCTCGACCCACCACTCTCCCTGGTCCTCGACGACATCGCCGCCGTGGCCCCGCTCCCGCAGCTGCCCGAACTCCTCGCCTCCGGCGCCGACCTGGGCCTGCCCACCCTCGCCCTGCTCCGCTCCCGCGAACAGGCCAGGTCCCGCTGGCCGCACGACGAGCTGCCGGTGTGACCGGGGCCTCGGGGTCGCCGTAGTACCCGGGTACGACGGCGCCCACCGCGCTCCCGCCCCCGGTCCGACGTATCGCACCCGCCCGCGCAGCAGCATCGAAGACATGATTCGGGCACACGGACTCACCAAGCACTACGGCGGCAGAACCGCCAAAATCGCCGTCGACGGCCTCGACTTCGAGGTCCGCCCCGGCACCGTCACCGGCTTCCTCGGCCCCAACGGCGCGGGCAAGTCCACCACCATGCGGATGCTGCTCGGCCTGGACGCGCCCACAAGCGGCCGCGCCACCGTCGGCGGCCGCTCCTACGCCACCCACCGCGCCCCGCTGCACGAGGTCGGCGCCCTCCTCGAAGCGCGCTCCGTGCACCCCGGCCGCTCCGCCTTCCACCACCTCATGGGCCTCGCCCACACCCACGGCATCCCGCGCTCCCGCGTCGAGCAGGTCCTCGGCCTCGCCGGCATCCGCGAGGTCGCCGCCCGCCGCGTGAAGGGCTTCTCCCTCGGCATGGGCCAGCGCCTCGGCATCGCCGCCGCCCTCCTCGGCGACCCCGCCACCGTGATCCTCGACGAACCCGTCAACGGACTCGACCCCGAGGGCGTCCTGTGGATCCGTAACCTCCTCAAGTCCCTTGCCGCCGAAGGCCGTACCGTCCTCGTCTCCTCGCACCTGATGAGCGAGATGGCCCTGACCGCCGAGCACCTCGTCATCATCGGCCGCGGCCGGCTGCTCGCTGACACCACGGTCGAGGAGTTCGTACGCTCCTCGGGCGCCGCCGCCGTCAAGGTCGTCACCCCCGACGCCGCCGCCCTCGCCGAACGCCTCGCCGCCCCCGGCGTACGCGTCACCAGCGAGACCCCCGGCACCCTCGACGTGCACGGCACCGACGCCGAACACATCGGCCGCACCGCCGCCGCCCACGGCATCCCGCTGTTCGAACTCACCCCGCACACCGGCTCCTTGGAGCAGGCCTTCATGGACCTCACCCGGGACACCGTCGAGTACCAGGCCACCACCCTGACGGGAGCCGCAGCATGACCACCACCTACGCAACTGGTGTGACGCCACGCCGAGTCCTGCGCTCCGAGTGGCACAAGCTGTGGACGCTCCGCTCCACCTGGATCATCCTCGCCACCGCGGCCGTCTCCACCCTCGCCGTGGGCCTCGTGATGGGCGGTACGTACGACGGCGACGACTCCGAGATCGACACCGTCACCTTCGTGCTGCTCGGCACCCAGATCTCCCAGATCTGCGTCGCCGTCCTCGCCATCCTGGTCAGCGCGGGCGAGTACTCGACGGGCCTGATCCGCGCCACCCTCACCGCCGTACCGCGCCGCACCCCGGTCCTGTGGGCCAAGGCGGCGGTGTTCACCACGGTCGCCCTCACCGTCACCGCGGCCACCAACGTGCTGACCTTCCTCGCCGCCCAACTCCTGCTCGCCGACACCGACAAGGCCCTCTCGCTCGGCGACCCCGGAGTGCTGCGCGCCGTACTCGGCAACGCCGCCGGCATCACCCTGCTCGCCCTGATCGCCCTCGGCCTCGGCGCCCTCGTACGGTCCATCCCCGGCGGCATCGGCGCGTTCGTCGCCCTGGTCCTGATCCTCCCCGAGCTGCTCTCCGCCATCCCGTACGACGGCCTGCGCGACGCCCTCGACCACTTCCCCGCCCAGGCCGCGGGCGCCCTCGGCTCCGCCACCCCACTGCCCGACGCGGTGTCGCCGGGCCCCGCCCTGCTCGCCCTGGTGCTGTGGGCCCTCGCGGTCCTTTGGCCGTCGGCGGCACTGCTGCGACGACGGGACGTCTGACCCCGTGCCCGCCCCCGAACGTACGAAGATGACCTCGTGCCCATGAAAGACCCGACCCCCGAGGCCGCCCGCGACCAGGACTGGTCCGCGGGCGCCTCGCCCCTCACCCGCCAGGTGCAGCGCGCCCTGCAGCGGGTCCGGGCCTTCGACCGCCGCCGCCCCCTGGTCTGGGACGTGACCCTGACCGCGTTCTACGTGACGGTCTCGCTGATCGACTACAGCAGCGGCGGCTGGCGCACCATCGCCCGCAACCTGGACGCCCCGCACCCGCTGGTCCTGCTGCTCTGCCTGGGCTTCTCGGTGCCGCTGCTCTGGCGCCGCTCGCACCCGATGGCGGTACTCCTGGCCATGGCCCCGGTGTCCCTGGTCAACAGCTGGACCGGCATCCTCCTCCAGGCCGCCCTGCTGCAGTTCATCGTGGTCTTCAACCTGGCCCTGCGCGGCTCCCGCAAGCCCGTCCTGTGGACCCTCCCGCTGATCACGGCCCCCACGGTGATCGGCGCCCTCCGCTTCCCCGAGGACAGCTGGGACCTGCAGGTCTTCCCGGCGCTCTGGGGGTACACGATGGTCGTGCTGCTCGCCATGGCGGTCCGTACGCGCAAGGAGTACACGGCCGCCCTGGTGGAGCGCGCCCGCCAGCTCGAGGTGGAACGCGACCAGCAGGCCCGCCTCGCCGCCGCGGCCGAACGCACCCGTATCGCCCGCGAGATGCACGACATCATCGGCCACAACCTCTCCGTCATCACGGGCCTCGCGGACGGCGGCTCGTACGCGGCCAAGAAGCACCCGGAACGCGCCGGCCAGGCCCTGGAGGCCATCGCCGGCACCAGCCGCGAGGCCCTCACCGAGCTCCGCCGGCTCCTTGGCGTCCTGCGCGACGACACCCCACCCGCCGACCTCACCCCGCAGCCGGGCCTGGCCGACCTCGACTCCCTGGTCTCCGGGGTGCGTTCGGCGGGCCTGCCGGTACGGATGAGGATGCGGGGCACCCCTGCCGAGGACGCGGACACGGCGGGCCGTGAACTCACCGTGTACCGGGTCGTCCAGGAAGCCCTCACCAACACCATGAAGCACGCGGGCCCCACCGCCCGCGCCACGGTCGACGTCGGCCACGGCCCGTCCGGACTGACCGTCACGGTCACCGACGACGGCCACGGCCACTCCGCCCCGGCCACGGACGGCCGCGGCCTGACCGGCATGCGGGAACGAACGGCGTTGTACGACGGCACACTTGAGGCCGGACCGCTGCCGCGCCCGCCGGGCGGCTGGCAGGTCCGTATGCATCTGCCGAGCACCCCTGGGCCGTCGGGCCCGCGCGAGGAAGACGAGATCCCGTGACCACCGTCCTGATCGTCGACGACCAGCCGATGCAGCGCTTCGGCTTCCGCATGCTGTTGGAGAGCCAGGACGACATGACCGTCGCGGGCGAGGCCGGCAACGGCATCGAGGCGGTCCGCATGACGGACCACCTCCACCCGGACGTGGTGCTCATGGACATCCGGATGCCGGGCCTGGACGGTATCGAGGCCACCCGCCGCATCGTCGCATCGGGCGACCGCACCCGCGTCCTGATCCTGACGACGTTCGACCTGGACGAGTACGCCCACGCGGGCCTGCGCGCCGGCGCTTCCGGCTTCCTGGTGAAGGACGCCCAGCCGGAGGAGCTGCTCTCCGGAATCCGCGCGGTCGCCTCGGGCGACGCGGTGGTCGCCCCGAGCCTCACCCGCCGACTCCTCGACGCATACGCCGACCAATTGCCGACGGGTACGGCGGACTTCACGGAGGACGCCCGGCTCACGGCACTCACCGAAAGGGAACGCGAAATCCTGACGGCCATCGGGCAGGGCTGGACGAACACGGAAATCGCGGAGCGTTTTCATCTCGCCGAGTCCACGGTGAAGACCCATGTGGGCCGCATCCTCGCAAAAACGGGCGCCCGCGACCGCGTACAGGCCGTGATCCTGGCGTACGACACCCGCCTGGTGAAGCCGTCCGCGTAAAGGCGTCTTGAATTCAAAAAGTCCTGAACGCAAAAATGCCTCAACCCCCGGACATGGTCCGGGGGTTGAGGCTAAAAATTGTTCGGCGGCGTCCTACTCTCCCACAGGGTCCCCCCTGCAGTACCATCGGCGCTGTGAGGCTTAGCTTCCGGGTTCGGAATGTAACCGGGCGTTTCCCTCACG
>NZ_JAAAHS010000502.1 GCF_009908195.1 Streptomyces boluensis
GGGAGTGGGGCCCGACACGCAAGGCCCCCACACTCATCTCGACACCCGACAGAGGAGCCGTACTCGATGACGTACACCGTGGGAATGGCCACCGCTCGCGACGGCGTGCAGATCGCCACCTACACCTGGCAGCCGGACAGCGGGCGCCCGCGCGCGTGGGTGCAGATCGCGCACGGCGCCGCCGAACACGGCCTGCGCTACGACCGGTTCGCCCGCCATCTCACCGCGCATGGTTACGGAGTGCTCGCCTCCGACCATCGCGGTCACGGCGCGACCGCCGCCGGGACCGGTGGCCACGGCGTCACGGGTGCGGACATCGACGACTCCTGGCGGGCCATGGTCGATGACCTCAAGGCGGTCGGTGACCCGGTGCGAGCCCTGAACCCCGGGGTTCCGTTCGTGCTGCTCGGCCACAGCATGGGCTCGTTGATGGCGCGGGACTACGTTCAGGAGTACGCCGACGACCTCGCCGGACTGATCCTCTCCGGTACGTTCCGTTCGCTCCCCGGTGCCGAGATCGAGGAGTCGACGGAGCGCCTGGAGCGCGAGATCGCCGAGCACGGCCGCACGGCACTCTCGGACTACATTCCGCGCCTCTTCGCGTCGTTCAACGACCCGTACGAGCACCGCACCGGTTTCGAGTGGCTGTCCCGTGACGCGGCCGAGGTGGACACGTATGTCGCCGACGAGCGCTGCGGATTCCCCTTCTCGGCCGGTCTCGCCCTCGACTGGGTCCGCAACGTCCGCAAGATCAACGACCCGCGCAACCTGGCCCGCGTCCCCGCCGACCTTCCGGTTCACATCGCGGTCGGCACGGAGGACCCCTGCAACCAGCGCATGACCCTGGTCTACGAACTCCTGGAGGACTTCCGCTACGCCGGGGTCACCGACCTGACCTGGAAGGGGTACGAGGGCGCCCGGCACGAGATCCTCAACGAGACCAACCGCGACGAGGTGCAGCGGGACCTCACCGAGTGGCTGGACAAGCAGGTGTGAGGGAGCGGCGGTACCGGACCAGCATTCGGCACTCGGCGTACGGCCCCGGCGTACGGCCCCTCGGTGCACGGCCAGTCACCGTACGCCGTACGGCAGTTGAGCTGTCCCCGGGGCCTCCCGGCTCCGCGGGCCGATTGTCAGTGGCGTGCCTTACTGTCGGGCCATGGTTACGTCCTTGACCTCCGACGATGTGCGCGCGGCGGCGCTCGCGCTGCCGCAGACCACCGAGAAGATCGCCTGGTCCATGCCGACTTTCCGGGTGGCGGGCAAGATGTTCGCGACGCTCCCCGAGGACGAGTCGTCGATAGCGGTCCGCTGCCCGAAGGAGGAGCGGGACGAGTTGGTGCTCGCGGAGCCGCGGAAGTTCTGGATCGCGGACCACGAGGCCCAGTTCGCGTGGGTCCGCGCCCGGCTCGCCGCCCTTGAGGACGCCGACGAACTGCGCGACATCCTCGCCGACTCCTGGCGCCAGGCGGCCCCGACTCAACTCCTGGAGCAGTACCCGGAGTTGGGCTTCCCGGAGAGAGGCTGACCGACCCGCCATCACCCGCTGCCACTCGCCGTCACCAGCCTCAGGCAGGCACTCTGTCCGGCGCGGGCAGGAAGGTGTCGATACGGGCACGCAGGGACGCCGGGTCAAGGCCGTGCGCGGCGAGGTGCTCCGCCATGGTGCCGTAGCGGCGCAGCTCGCGGCGGGCCACGCCCAGGCCGAGCACCCGGTGCGGCACCGCCTGCAGCGCCTCGCCCGCGGATGCCGCCGACGTACCGGCGAGGTAGGGCTCGACGAGCACCACATACGGGCTGCCCCCGGCGGCGCGACGCAGCGTGTCCGCGTCGAAGGGCCGCACGGTCGTCGCGTACAGGACGGTGACGTCGAGCCCCTCGACCGCTGCGAGCACGTTGTCGAGCATCGGCCCGACCGCGATCACGACACCGTCGCGGCCCTCGCGCACGGTCAGCATCCGGGCCCCGTCGACGCCGAGCGCCGCACGGTTGGCCTGCTCCGAAAGCCGTACGTACACCTTGTCGTCGCCCGCCGCGGCCGCGTGCCGAAGCAGCGCCTCCGCCTCGTCGGCGTGGCCCGGCACGTGCACGGTCCACTCGTCGAGCGTGTCGAGCAGCGCCACGTCGCCGGGCGCCATGTGCGTGAAACCACCGGCGGGCCAGTCGTACGAGCCGCCCGCGCTGACCAGTACGCCACCCACGCCCTGGTGCCCGAAGTCCAGCTTGACCTGCTCGAAGGGCCGCTCCACCAGGAAGCTGGCGAAGGTGTGCACGACCGGGCGCAGGCCGGTGAGGGCGAGTCCCGCGCCGGCGCCGACGAGGAGTTGCTCGCGGATGCCGACATTGATCACCCGGTCCGGGTGGCGCCGCGCGGCGTCCTCGAGGCGGTCCCGGCTGATCTCGGCCAGGACGAGGGCGAGCCGGGGGTCCTCGTCGAGGAGTGCGGTGACGGTCGCGGTGAAGCGGTCACGCATGGAATCCATGATCATCAATCCCTGCCGTGGTGGGTGGTGTGCGTTCGTTAGTGAAATGGGCAACGGGAGCGGGGCGCCGCAGTTCAGCGTGCGGCGGACCGCTTCGACTACTCCGGCTACTTACTTCGGCTCGACGCGTGCGATCACGGCGTGCGGCCGTCCGGGGTGCGAGGTCGTGTAGGCGGCGTACAGGGCCTCGTGGTCCCGGCCGTCCACCGTCGCCGTCGACCAGCCGGCCGCCGCGAACCGGGCCGCGATGCCGCCGGGCCTGGCGTGGCTGGCGGAGGCGTTGTCGATCACCAGCACGTGCAGCCGGTCGAGCCCAGCGGGACCGGCATAGGCGAGGGCCTCGTGGTTGCTCCCTTCGTCCAGCTCGGCGTCGCCGACGAGCACCCACACGGCAGGGTCGGTGAGCCCCTGGGCCCGCAGGCCGAGCGCCGTGCCGACGGCGAGCGGCAGCTCGTGGCCCAGCGAACCGCTGCCGATCTCGGCCCCCGGCACGAGCAGCCGGTCCGGGTGGTGCCCGAGCGGCGAGTCGTACGAGCCGAAGCCCGGCAGATCGGTCACGGGGAGGAAGCCCTTGGCGGCGAGCACCGCGTAGTACGCCATCGGCCCGTGCCCCTTGGAAAGCAGGAACCTGTCACGCGTGTGGGCGTCGACGGTGCCGGGGGAGACCCGCAGCACCCGGTCGTAGAGCACCCAGAGCGCGTCCAGGGTGGAGGTGGCGGCGGGCCCGTGCTTCTCGTCGCCGGTCATGAGCGCCATGAGCCCGCTGAGCTCGGGATAGCCGTAGGGGGAGGTCGGGCGTGCTGTGGTGGCGGTCGTGGTCGTCATGAGCTGAAGCCAACAACCTCAATCAAGGTTGAGGTCAAGCCCCCGCGTGGAGTGCTGGGTGACGCTCGGTGATCAGCCTGTAAACGGGTTCACGACCACCTGCCCGAGTGCGGTATTGTTTCGGTGCGCGTTCGGCCGCGGGAAACCCCAGGTCACAACGGGCATCGGGACGTGGCGCAGCTTGGTAGCGCACTTGACTGGGGGTCAAGGGGTCGCAGGTTCAAATCCTGTCGTCCCGACTGGAGACAGTCGCAGATGAGAGCCGGTTTCGGAGGTATTCGAAACCGGCTCTTGGCTATTTCTGGGGACCAGCTGCCTGCGCATCCGCCTCGATCTGGGCGACGGCTGCATCGCTCCGACCGAGTTCCTTGCCCACGGCGGCTCGACCGCCGGAATCGACCAGCCCTCCGTCGCCGCCTTCTGGCTCGGTCGGCCTCCGAACGCGTCATGACCGATCAGCCACGAAACCGACTGAGCGTTCATGCTCACGGGGTCGGAGTTCGCAGGAAAACGTTCGCAGGAAAAACGTACGACGCCCGCCTCCAGGACGGCGGGTGAGCGCTGCCAGGGGCGGGCGTCGTGCGAGATGGCTCAGGCGGGGGTGATGTTCTCCGCCTGCGGGCCCTTCTGGCCCTGGGTGATGTCGAAGTTCACCTTCTGGCCTTCCTGGAGCTCACGGAAGCCGGAGGCGTTGATGTTGGAGTAGTGGGCGAAGACGTCGGGGCCGCCACCCTCCTGCTCGATGAAGCCGAAGCCCTTTTCCGCGTTGAACCACTTGACTGTTCCGGTTGCCATTTGTCCTCCAAGGGGACTCGAAGTCGGCTCCCGCACCGTGCGGGAGCCGGAGGTGGTCGTCCTGGTCCTCAGAGATGCTGAACAGCAAGCTGCCCGTGAACAGCGCGTTCACGGGCGGTACTTCGGAACCATGACTGCTGTCGCAGACGCTACACCGACATCCCACTTCTGGCTGGCCCTTGGCGTGCCGCCAACACTGACCGTCGTGTGTGAAAGGCCAGGAGTCGCCTCCACCACAGCAGCGGCCGAGGTCCGCAACGTTCAGTGTGTCCTGCCGCGCGAGGCCGGCTACAGCGCGCGGGCCGGCTGTGACGAGGTGAACATCAGGCCCGAGGTCACTCTGGGCTGATGCGGGCCGCGATGACCTTGCCGATGGGGGCGATGTGGTCGGGCTGCATCATCGCGTGGTGCGTGCAGTCGTTGTCGTACGACGTGATCCGGCCGGTGATCCAGGGGCGCCAGGCGTGACCGGCTGGGGCGCCCTGGGGTTTGCCCTGGCTCGCGTGGAAGTAGACCAGGTCGCCGTCGAAGACCTCCGGGGAGTACGTCGGGGCCAGGGCGGCCTGGTGGGCGAGGACGTCGAGGGCGACGACCAGGTGTTCGTCGGCCAGTTCGGCCCGCAGGTCGGCGAGGAGCCGTTCGGGGTCGGGGGC
>NZ_JAAAHS010000503.1 GCF_009908195.1 Streptomyces boluensis
GTGACGGTGTCGGCGGTGTGGCGGGCGCGGATGCTTCGGGTGGCGATCGTCGTCGTCGCTTTGTGGTCATGTTGACTCATGTGGACATGATGCACGCGTGACGCCCTCCGGGGCCACGGAATTTCGGTCGAGGGCCGGGAGGGGGCGTCGATAGTCTGGCGGTCATGGAGCAAATCCCCACCGCTGCCGACGACGAGGCCTTTCTCGATCGGCTCGCCCACCGGCTCTCCGCGCTGCCGGCCGTCGAAGCCGTCACCCTCGGCGGCTCGCGCGCCCAGGGCGCCCACACCGCGGAGAGCGACTGGGACCTCGGCGTCTACTACCGGGGCGCCTTCGAGCCTTCTCAACTCCGGGGCGTGGCAGGTGAGTTCGGGTGGGCCTGCGAGGCATCCGAGCTCGGCGGCTGGGGTGGCGGGGTCTTCAACGGCGGGGCGTGGCTCACCGTCGAGGGCCGCCGGGCCGATGTGCATTACCGCGACCTGGACGTCGTCGAGCACGAGCTGAGCGAGGCCCGGCAGGGGCGGTTCCGCTGGGAGCCGTTGATGTTCCACCTGGCCGGCATCCCCAGCTATCTGGTCGTCGCCGAACTCGGCGTCAACCGGGTGCTGCGCGGTGAACTCCCGCGCCCCGCCTACCCGGAGGCACTGCGCGCGTACGCCCCCGCGGTGTGGCGCGACCGGGCCGCGCTGACCCTGGGGTACGCGAAGGGCAACCACGCGCCGCACGGCCGGCTCACCGAGGTGGCGGGCGCGCTCGCCGTCGCCGCGGCGGAGGCGGCACACGCGGTGCTCGCGGCGCGCGGCGAGTGGGTCACCAATGAGAAGACGCTGATCGGCCGCGCCGGACTGCGCGGCATCGACACGCTCGTGGCGGGCCTGCGCCCGGAAGCGGAAGCGCTTGAACGTGCCGTCGAGGCGGCCGAGTCCCTGCTGCTCGGGGCGGCGCCCGAGGGCTGAGCGGGAGCCGGGCGAACGAGGGCTGAGCGGGAGCCGGGCGAACGAGGGCTGAGCGGGAGCCGGGCGAACCCGGCCCCCGCCACGAAGTACCCGTACTGCACGAAGTACCCGTACTACACGGCTACTTGACCTGCTACCCGCTTACTTGACGAGCGCCGCGCCCGGCTTCGGCAGCCCGCAGCCGGCAGCACTCAGGTCGATCTTGCTGTCGGCGACGATGCACGGCACCATCTGGTACGTCTGCTGGGCGTAGTTGATGCCCTGGCGGACGGTGACCTTGCCGTTCTCGTCGACCTCGCACGGGTTGTTGACCGTGCACTCCTCGCCGCTCTCGTTGCCCGTGTTGTTGACGGCCACCACCTTGCCGGAGGCGTCGTCCACGACCGGCGAGCCCGAGGTGCCGCCGATGGTCTTGCAGGCCTCGGTGTAACGGACCGAGTCCTTCCAGGTCCAGTCGCCCTCCTTGAGGGTGGGCACGAAGCCGTCGATGTCGCAGCTGTACGTCTTCTTCCAGTACCCGGAGACGACGGTGATCGCCTTGCCCGCGGTCGGGTGCTCGGCGTCCAGCTCAAGCGCCTTGATGCCGTACTCGCTCTCGATCTGCGCGTACGTATCGGTGAGTTCGTACAGCGAGACGTCGGTGTCGGTCATCGTCCCGTACGCGAGCTTGCTCGCCTTCAGGGTGCCGAGCTCGCCGCCCGAGGCGTCGAGCAGGTCGAACGTCCGGCTGGAGGGCTGGTCCACCAGGACCTCGCCCGGACCCGGCATCCCGCCCTCCAGGCAGTGCCCGTTGGACATCACCAGGGCGGGGTCGTCGGGCTGTGCGCCCGCGGTGCGGACGACCGAGCCGGAACAGTTGCTGAGCGCCACGGTGCCGGCGAAGTCGACCGCGCGCGGCTTCTTCTTGGCCGGGCCCACGGGGCCCTTGCTGTCCGCGGCCTTGCCGGCCTGTGCCGCTCCGGCCATCGCCTTGCCGGGTGTCGGCTCCGCGTCCTGGGCCATCGCGGGCGCCGCGCCCGCACCGGCGATCAGGAGCACGGCCGCGAACGCGCCGACGAGAGGTTTCTTCATGTGGGGGTCCTCTCTGCCGCCGAGGGCCTGCTGCCCCCGGCTTTTGTCATGCGCATTCTTATGGGGCGAGGGCGTTGCGGACAACAGTGCGCGGCTATCGGACAGTTGACGATCTCGTACCGGTGGTCCCAGGGGTCCTCGCGGCCGCCGTCCTGGTGACCCTCGCGGTGGGCGTCACCCGGACGGTCGGACGTCGGTGGCGTGACCGGCCCGGCGTAGGAGGGGATGATCCGGGCATGAGCCGAGCCGAGGAACAGCAACCGCCGACCGCCACCGTCGGAGCCCTGCGTACCGGGAGCGCCGCGGGCCGCTGGGTGCTGCTGACCACCGTGCTCGGGTCCGCCATGGCGCTGCTCGACTCGACCGTCGTGAACGTGGCGCTGCCCCGTATCGGCGCGGACCTCGACGCCGATCTGGCCGCCCTGCAGTGGACCGTGAACGCGTACATGCTCACCCTCGCCGGGTTCATCCTGCTCGGCGGGGCGCTCGGTGACCGGTTCGGGCGGCGCAAGGTGTTCGTGATCGGCGTCGCCTGGTTCGCCGTCGCCTCGCTGCTGTGCGGACTCGCCCCGAACGCGGGCGTCCTGGTCGCCGCGCGGGCCCTGCAGGGCGTGGGCGGCGCCCTGCTCACGCCCGGCTCGCTCGCCCTGATCCAGGCGTCCTTCCACCCTGAGGACCGGGCCAGGGCGGTCGGTGTCTGGTCCGGGCTCGGCGGTGTCGGCGCGGCCGTCGGACCGTTCCTCGGCGGCTGGTTGGTGGACGGACCCGGCTGGCGCTGGGTGTTCTTCCTCAACGTTCCGCTCGCCGTGATCTGCGTGCCCGTCGCGCTGCGGCACGTGCCCGAGTCGTCGGGCGGCGCGGAGGCCCGCGCGCACTCCTTCGACGTGCTCGGCGCCGCCCTCGGCGCGCTGTCCCTCGGCCTGCTCACCTACGCTCTGATCGCCGCCCCGGACGGCGGCACGTCCCCTGATGTGCTCGGCTCCGCCGCCGCCGGGCTCGTCCTCGGCTGGCTGTTCATCCGGGTGGAGCGCCGCAGGCCCGAGCCGATGCTGCCGCCGTCGCTGTTCCGCGTCCGCCTTTTCACCGCCGTCAATGTCGTCACGCTGTGCGTGTACGGGGCGTTCGGCGGTTTCTTCTTCCTCGCCGCGCTTCAACTCCAGGTCGTGGCGGGCTACTCGGCGCTCGGCGCGGGCACCGCGCTGCTGCCCACCACCGTCCTGATGCTGCTCCTCTCGGCCCGCTCCGGCGACCTGGCCCAGCGCATCGGACCTCGACTGCCGCTCACGGTCGGGCCGTTGCTCTGCGCGGCGGGCATGCTCCTGATGCTGCGCGTGGACGGTACGCACAGCTCGTATGCCCTCTACGTGCTGCCCGCCGTGACGGTGCTCGGGCTCGGCATGGTGACCCTGGTCGCCCCGCTCACCGCGACCGTCCTGTCCTCCGTCGAGACCGCGCGTGCCGGGCTCGCCAGCGGCGTCAACAACGCGGCGGCGCGGGCCGCGGGTCTGGTCACGGTGGCCGCGCTGCCGCTCCTGGTCGGCATGGGCCCGGAGGCGTACCGCTCGGCGGCGGAGTTCGGCGCCGCGTTCCGGCGGGCGATGCCGCTGTGCGCCGGGCTCCTGGTGCTCGGCTCGGCCATCGCCTGGTGGGCGGTACGGGCCCCGGAGGCGGAGCGCGCCGAGCGCTGCCACCCGGAGTGCCGCACCAACTGCGCGCTCCAGTCCCCGCCGTTGGAGCCACCGTTCGACGTACGGGGCACGGCGACGGCCGGCCCCGATGACCCCGCGAGGCCCGCGAAGCCCGCGAGGCCCGCTGCGGGCGAGGAGCCACGGCCGCCCGGCGACACCGACTGAGCGTCCCCCTCGGCGGACCCTGCTCAGCCGTACGGGACGCGGTCGCCGTCGAGCAGCCCCTGGCCGACCTGACGGAAGCCCCACCGCCCGGCCCGCACCTCGTACGTGAACACCCAGACCAGGTCGTACCGTTCCGTCGGCCAACGCGTCGGCGGGGGTACCGGGCCCGCGTTCTCGGCACCGAACGCGCGGACCAGGGCCGGGATGTGCCCGTGCTGCCAGCAGATCAGGACCGGGGAGCGGGCGGCGGTCGTGGCGGCACGGGCGAGTGCGCGCTCCTGGGTCTTGCCGTGGTCGGTGCGCACAGTGAGCCCGAGCTGCTCGGCGAGCGGTGTCACGGTCTGCTCCAGGCGTCGCGCACCGCCCGCCGGTCCGTGCCGCCCGGCCGCGAACACCACGGTGGGCAGCGGGAGTTCGGGACCGCCCAGGGCGTCGCCGTAGGGGCCGAAGAGGGCGGGGAGCTTGCGGGCCCGGTCCCAGCCGCGCGCCGTCAGCGACTTCCGGTCGGGGCGCAACTCGGCGTCCACGCCCGGGTGTTCGCGGTCGGGCTTCTCGGCGTGCCGGATGAGCAGCACCGTCAGATCGTGGCGAGGAGGCGACGGGGCCGCGGGCGATGCGGGGTGCGCGGGCGATACGGAGTACGCGGGCGGCGGAGCGATGGGCACGAACGCGCATATTACGTAACGAAGTTGTTCGCGTACGGCAATTCCGTCGGGCTCGGCGGCGGGTGTCGACGGAAGGCGTCCGCACGGGATGTCGCGCATCGTGGCCGCCCTCTTGACCGTGCTCCGACAGACGCTATGGTCTAGCCCAAGGTCTAGACCAAGCTGGCTACCCACCGGGCTGGCCACCCATCAAGCTGCCCACCCCCCAAG
>NZ_JAAAHS010000504.1 GCF_009908195.1 Streptomyces boluensis
CCGTAGTCCCTAAGGCGGACCCCCGGAGATCCGCTGTGCAGGGGACGACCAGGTGAGCCGGGCCCGCCTACCGTTCAGAGCGTGACCCAGACCAAGACCCAGACGCAGTCCACATCCCCGCCCCGCACCGAGGCCAGCCTCATCCGTGCCACTCTGCAAGCGTTCCGCAGCGACCTGTTCACCGGGGCGTTCGCGTTCCGGCCGTTGGAGCCGCTCGTCGTCGAGGGGGACGGTGCCTCGCGGCTGCTGCGGGTGATACCGAAGTCCCGGCGCCGCTCCGCGCGTTGGCTGCCGCACGTCGGGGTCGGCCTGGTCGCGGTGATCGTGTTTCTCGGCGGGGCCTGGATGCCGGCCCAGGAGTTCACCGAGGGCGTTCTCATCGGTCTTGTCGCCCTGGCCCCGGTGCTGATGACGCTGTTCCGGCCGGTCGCCGCGCTCTGGCTGTCGTTCGCGGTGACGGTGCTGACGGTGCCGCTCACCCGCGACATGATCTTCCCGTGGACGGTGCCCGGGTTGCTGGCGCACCTCTTCGTGATCGTGTTCGTGACGAGCCGGTCCCGGCCGCGGGTGGCCCTGGAGCTGTGGGTGCTCACCTTCGCGTTCTCCGTCGCGTTCGGGCTGCTGATCGGCGAATCGGGTCCGACGCTCGTCACGGCCGTCGCGTCCGGCCTGTTCCTCGCCGTCGCCGCCTCCGTACGCGGCTGGTCGTCGGCGCGGCACGAGGTGCACGCGAAGGAGCGTGAGGTCGTCGCCAAAGAGGAAGTGACCCTCGTCGAGCGGTCCAGGCGGACCCTCCTGGAGGAGCGCACCACCATCGCCCGCGAGCTGCACGACGTGGTGGCGCACCACATGTCCGTCGTCGCCATCCAGGCGGAGGCCGCGCCCTACCGGGTGGAGAACCCGCCGCCCGAGCTGACCCAGGCCTTCGCCACGATCCGGGAGAACGCGGTGGCCGCCCTCACCGAACTGCGCCGCGTCCTCGGCGTGGTCCGCTCCGCCGACTACGAGGCCCCGGACGCGCCCCAGCCCACCCTCGGCGACCTGGACGCACTCGTCGCCAACGTCCGCGAGGCCGGCCTGACCGTCGGCCTCACCGTCACCGGCGCCGTCCGTGAACTGCCGTCCGGCGTCGAGCTGTCCGCGTACCGCATCGTGCAGGAGGCCCTCAGCAACGCCCTGCGGCACGCGCCCGGCGCGACGGCCGACGTCGAGGTGTCGTACGTGCTCGGCGGGCTCGGCCTGCGCATCGTCAACGGCCCCGCGACCGGCCTGCAGAAGCCGACGCCCGGCACCGGGCACGGGCTGACCGGCATGCGGGAGCGGGTCGCGATGCTCGACGGCGAGATGACGACGGGCCCGGCCGCCGACGGCGGGTACGAGGTCACGGTGTTCCTGCCCGCGCGCGGCAGCGACGAGGAGCGGTCCGTATGAGCGCCGACATGAGCGCCGACCGGGCCATCCGCGTACTGATCGCGGACGACCAGATGATGGTCCGCGAGGGTTTCTCCGTCCTGCTCGGCGCGATGTCGGGGATCGAGGTCGTCGGGGAGGCGGTGAACGGCCGCGAGGCGGTCGCGAAGGTCGCCGAACTCGCCCCGGACATCGTCCTCATGGACATCCGTATGCCCGAGCTGAACGGCATCGAGGCCACCCGCGAGATCGTCGCCTCCGGCACCGAGACCCGGGTCCTCGTCCTGACCACCTTCGACCTCGACGAGTACGTGTACGAGGCGCTGCGAGCCGGCGCCTCCGGCTTCCTCCTGAAGGACGCCTCGGCCCGCCAACTCGCGGACGGCGTACGGGTGGTGGCGTCGGGGGAGGCGCTGCTCGCGCCGACCGTGACGCGGCGGCTGATCTCCGAGTTCGCGAAACTGGCCGACACGGCGGTGGTCCGGGCCCCGGCCGCCACGCAGATCGGGGAGCTCACCGAGCGCGAGACGGAGGTCCTCGTGCTGATCGCGCAGGGCCGTTCCAACGCGGAGATCGCCGAGCATCTGTTCGTCGCCGAGTCGACGATCAAGACTCATGTGAGCCGCATCCTGGTGAAGTTGGGCCTCCGCGACCGCACCCAGGCGGCGGTGTTCGCGTACGAGGCGCGCCTCGTCACCCCGTCCTGAGCCGCGCCCCGTCCTGAGCCGCGCCCCGGCCTAGGACGCGCGCTCGTCCTCCGCCGCCCGCCGGGCCGCGCGGCGGTTCAGTACCCGGGCGGCCAGCGCCCACACCAGGGTCGGGAGCGCCGCCCCGGCCAGCGCGACGAGCGGCAGCTCCTTCCACAGCACGGACAGGTCCATGCCGTTGCTCTCGAAGGCCCCGCCGAGGTGCACCTGGGTCCGCTCGGAGGTCGCCCACAGCACGACCGCGCCGACCGCCCCCACGAACGCGCTGCCGCACCCGCCGCACCCCATGACCACATTTCGCCCCATGGTCATGGAGGACGCGGCGGGTGGGCACGGGGTTCCCGGCCGCGCGCCGGCGCTCAGCCGGTCTGGATGTCCCGGCGGCGAAGCCCGGCCAGGCCCACCGCGGTGAGCGCCACCGCGAGCGCGAGGAGCGCCGCGAACGGACCCCACTCCATCGCGTTGCCCGGCAGCTTCGGCAGGTGCTCGAACGGCGAGAGCTTCAACGCCCAGTCGGGCAGACCGAACGCCGCGCCCAGCCAGCCGAGGCCGAGCGAGACCCCCGCGTACGCCCAGCCGAGCACCGCGACCCGCGGCAGCAGCCCGTACACGAGCACCGCGAACGCGCCGATCAGCCAGATCGCCGGGACAAGGGCGAGGCAGCCGCCCACGATCGCGCCGGTCTGCCTGCCGTGGCCGAGGGCGAAGCCGAGCCCGGCGAGCAGCATCAGGAGCGCCGCGCCGCCGAACGCGATCGCCAGGTGACCGGCCGCCCAGCGCACCCGCCCCACCGCGCCCGCGAGGATCGGCTCACCGCGCTGCGAGGTCTCCTCGCCGTTGAGGCGCAGCACGGACTGCACCACGTACACGGCGGCGACCATGCCGAGCATCGAGATCATCGCGGCGAGGAAGGCGTCCGTGACCCCGGCCTGGCCGCCGAGCCGGGCCAGCATCTCCTTGGTCTGGGCGTTGTCGCCGACCAGATCGGCGGCGCCCTCGGTCATCGAACCGAACATCACGCCCGTGACGAGGAAGCCGATGCCCCAGCCGAGCAGGCTGCCGCGTTGCAGCCGCCACGCGAGACCCCCTGCCGTGGCGAGCCGCCCGTTCGCCGGTCCCGGCCGTGCGGGGACGAAGCTCATGCCGATGTCCCGCCGCCCGGTCAGGACGTACGCGAGCACGCCCTGTACGAGTACGGCCGCGACGATGAGCAGCAGTACGGCCCAGCGTTCGTCGGCGAACGGCCGCAGGTTCTCCGCCCAGCCGACCGGCGACAGCCACGTCAGCACATGCGAACCGTCGGCCTCCGCCGCGTCGCCCGCGGCCTTCAGCACCCAGGCGAGCCCGAGCACCCCGGCCGCCGCGCCCTTGGCGAGCCGTGCGGTCTCGGTCAGTTGGGCCATGACCGCGGCGAGCGTGGCGAACACCATGCCGACCCCGCCGATGCCGAGCCCGAGGGCCAGCGCCCCGCCCGTACCCTCCCCGGCCAGGCCGAGGACGACGAGCAGCGCGATACCGGCGTTGGCGATCAGCGCGACGAGCAGCGCGGCGGTGAGCGGTGCGCGGCGGCCGACCATCGCGGCGGACAGCATCTCCTGACGGCCCGTCTCCTCCTCCTCGCGGGTGTGCCGGACCACGATGATCAGGCTCATGATCGCGGCGAAGGCGGCCATGAAGGCGAGGTACCGCCAGGCGACAAGCGCCCCGAGGGAGTCATTGAAGACCGGCCCGTACAGGGAGCGCAGCGAGCTGTTGGCGGTCATCGAGGTGACGACCCCGGCCCGCTCGGCGGGGGTGTTGTAGAGCTCGCCGAGGGTGTTCGCGGCGCTCGCGGTGGTGCCGCCGACGAGCAGCACCCAGAGCGGCACCATGACCCGGTCCCGGCGCAGCGCGAGCCGCAACAGGGCGCCCGTACCCGCCAGTTGACGCGAGCCGCCGAGGCGCGGGGCGGTGGCGACAGGGCTGAGGGCGGTCATCGCGACAACGCCTTCTCGGTGGGGCCGCCGCTGCGGGCGCCCGGCACGTCGTCCTGGTAGTGCCGCAGGAACAGCTCCTCCAGGGTGGGCGGTGTGCTGGTCAGCGACCGCACCCCGGACTCGGCGAGGGACCTGAGGACCGCGTCGAGCTTGTCCGAGTCGACCTGCAGCGTGACCCGGTGGTCCCGCACGTCGAGGTCGTGCACGCCGGGCAGGGTGCCCAACGCGCCGGGCGGGCCCGCGAGTTCGGCGGTGACGCTGGTCCGGGTCAGGTGGCGCAGCTCGGCCAGCGAGCCGGTCTCGACGGTCACGCCCTTGCGGATGATCGACACCCGGTCGCAGAGCGTCTCGACCTCGCTGAGGATGTGGCTGGACAGCAGGACCGTACGGCCCCGGTCGCGCTCCTGGGCGACACAGTCCTGGAAGACCTCCTCCATCAGCGGGTCGAGTCCGCTGGTCGGCTCGTCCAGGATCAGCAGGTCCACGTCCGAGGCGAACGCGGCGACCAGGGCGACCTTCTGCCGGTTGCCCTTGGAGTAGGTGCGCCCCTTCTTGGTGGGGTCCAGCTCGAACCGCTCGATGAGCTCGGCCCGCCGGGCCGTGTCGAGCCCGCCCGCCCGTCTCCCGCCACCGCCCTGCCTGACGC
>NZ_JAAAHS010000505.1 GCF_009908195.1 Streptomyces boluensis
CCCTTGCCCCGCCACCCCGCACCCGGAGACGTGTCGCCCGCCATGCCCGCGAAGAGTGCAGTCAGCCGGGGGTGCGACGTCATGACGAACTGACCCCGCGCGGTGATGTCCCCGTTCTTGTCGGAGAGTTCCAGGGAGCAGGTCTGGAGACGGTTCCCGACGGCACTCGCGTAGCCCAGGAGCGTGCCGTGTCGCGGCTCGATCCGCATCCCGGGAACACGGCACGACGGGCGGCCTTGCGGGTAGGTCTCCCCCTGCTGCGCCGTCCGCACAGGGGCAGTGATCCGTGACGGCTCCCCCTGGGCGCAGCCCGCCTTCTCCCGGGCGGTGTTCGCCAGGGACAACAGCAGCTCGACGACGTCCCGTTCGGATTCGAGTTCCGGTACGAGGCCATGCGACCGCACGGTGACGACCATGGGCACACCCCCGCTGTCACACTCCTTCGGCAGTACGAGCGTGCCCCGGTCCCTGCCCACGACGCCGGGCAGCCCCTCGGGCAACGGCGCGGCGTTCCCGTGCAGCACGTCGGCCAGCCATACCTGGCGCGGCCGACCCGTCGAGCGGGGCGGCGGACCGACGCGGGCGACCAGCCTGTTGGCGGCGGTCTCCATGGTGCACGTGGCCTGTTCACCACGTTCCGGCGCACCGGACTCCTCGGCCACTCGCTCGAAGTCTTCCCCGAGCACCTGCGGGCCGCTGCCCTCCTGCCAAGCGCCCCAGCAGTAGCTGCGCGGCGAAAACGGCCCGGAGTCCGTTGCCCACGTCACCAACATCGCGCCCGCCAGCACGACGAGAGTCAGAGCGAGCACGGCCCTCGTACGGCGCCACATGCTCCGCACGGTCCTCTCCGCTCCCCACACCACGATCCCCCGCTCGCCATCGCCAGTCCGAGGAGGCTACCTGCCGGGCACACGTGTTCGGGGGAATGGGCAGCTGAGGCTCCCCAGGAATGCGAAGGGAGCTGACAGCGGGCGTCAGTTGGGACTCATCTGCAAGTCCACCGACGGCGAGGCCTGGGGCTTCTATGGGTGGGGCCGGATTCCCCGGGGGTGGGCAGCGAGCAGCGACTGAGCGTTTCACCTGGCGGGGTGAGCAGGCCGGGCTGATGACGCTGCGTGTGACGGCGCTCTCCACGCTGATCATCGTCGGGGCGGCCGCTCCCCCGTCCGTCTGTGCATCCGAAGAAAGCGCCCTAGGTAGCGTCTTGCCGATCACTCGGTGAGCCAGATGAGGGTGCTGGCGAGGGTGATGACGGCTTGGTAGCGGGCTGTGGCTCTGCCCACGTCGAAGATCAGCGTTTCTCGATGAGTTCCGGAGGCACCACGGCTGCCGATCTCGGTCGGCAGCGGGCAGCAGCACGGGACAGGCCGGAGAAACTCACCGGGCCCGCCCGACTGCCGCTCGCCGCGGGGCACCGACAGAGAAGATCGTCGACCGCTACAGGGCGGACAGCTTCGTGGGGCATTCATCCGTCGGGCGGCGTTGGATGAGGTCGGTCATCCCGAAGTGGGCGACCAGGCGGTAGCAGCGGCCAGTTCACGGCGCAGGCGCAGTTTCTCGGCGACGGTCGCGGACGTGGTTCCGTACATCTGCGTCATGAGGTTCCTCCCGTGGCTCAGGGCTGTTGGTGAGCTGCCATTACGTGCTTGACCCGCATGTAGTCGTCGAGGCCGTAGCGGCTGAGGTCGCGGCCGATGCCGGACTGCTTGTAGCCGCCGTGGGGCATCTCGGCGGGGATCACCTGGTGGCAGTTGAGCCATACGCAGCCGAAGTCGAGGTCGGCGCTCACCCTCATGGCGCGGCCGAGTTCGGTGGTCCAGACGCTGGAGGCGAGTCCGAAGTCGACGCCGTTGGCAAGGGCGATGGCCTCTTCCTCGGTATCGAAGGGCTGGACCGTGACGACCGGGCCGAAGGTCTCCCGCTGCACGACGTCGTCGTCCTGCTGGACCCCGGAGATGACGGTGGGCGGGAAGAAGTACCCCGGGCGGTCGAGTCGGCTGCCTCCGGTCTCGACGGTCGCGTGGGCCGGCAGTCCGTCCACGACGGACGCGACGCGGGCGGCGTGTGCCGCACTGTTGAGGGGGCCGTAGAGGACGTCCGCCTCGTCGGGTGAACCGGTCCTCGTGATGCGCGCCGCTTCGACGAGCGCGGCCAACAGGGCGTCGTAGGAGTCGCGTTGGACGAGTACACGGGTCAGCGCGGTGCAGTCCTGGCCGGCGTTGAAGAAGGCCGCGTCGGCGAGGGCGCGGGCCGTGCGCACCAGGTCGACGTCGGCGAAGACGACGGCCGGGGCCTTGCCTCCCAGCTCCAGGTGGACGTTCTTGACGTCGCGCGCAGCCTCGGCCATCACCTCGGAGCCGGCACGTGTGCTGCCGGTGATGGCGACCATGTCGACGTCTGGGTGGGCGACGAGGGCGCGACCCGTGTCGCGGTCGCCGCAGATGACGTTGACTACGCCCGGTGGGAAAGCCTCCTGGGCGAGTTCGCCGAGGAGCACGGTCGACCAGGGCGTCGTGTCGGACGGCTTGAGCACCACCGTGTTGCCGGCCGCGAGCGCGGGGCCGAGCTTCCACACGGCCATCATGAACGGGTAGTTCCACGGCGTGACCTGGGCGACCACGCCGACGGGCTCGCGCCGGATGTAAGAAGTGTGTCCTTCCGCGTACTCCCCCGCCGCAACGCCCTCCAGGACGCGGGCCGCGCCCGCGAAGAACCTCAACTGGTCGGCACCGCGCAGGATTTCGAGCGTACGGGTCGCCTCGCGCGGCTTGCCCGTGCTCCGTACCTCGGCGTCGAGCAGCTGGTCGGCGTGGGCGACGACGAGGTCGGCGAGCTTCAGGAGCGCTTCCTGCCGGCGGGCCGGGGTACTGCGGCGCCAGGCGGGCAGGGCCCGGCGGGCCGCTGCGACGGCCGTGTCCACGTCGGCCGCGGAGGAACGCGGCGCCGTGCCGTAGACCGCTCCGGTCGACGGGTCGGTCAGCTCCATGCGGTCCGCGATGTCGACCCGGCCGCCGTCGATGAGGTTGTGCAGGGACAGGTCAGACATCGGCGTTCTCCTTGCGCACGGATGCGACGGTGACACCGGGCGCGAGTCGGCCCTGGGTCACCTTCAGCTCGATCAGGGCGGCCTTGCCGCTGGTGAGCGCACGTTCCAGGGCGGGTGCGAACTCCTCGGTGGCGGTGACGGTTTCGCCATGGGCGCCGAAGGCACGGGCGTACGCGGCGAAGTCCGGGTTGCCGAGCGCCGTGCCGCTGACCCGGCCCGGGTAGCTCTGTTCCTGGTGCTGGCGGATCGTGCCGTACTGGCTGTTGTCGAGTACGAGGATCAGCGGCGTGACGCCCTCGGCCACAGCGGCGGCCAGTTCTTGGCCGTTCATGAGGAAGCAGCCGTCACCTGCGACCGACACCACGGCCTTGTCGGGTTCGGCGAGCGCGGCGGCGACGGCGGCCGGGATGCCGTAGCCCATCGACCCGTTGCGCGGGGCGAGTTGGCGGGCGCCGCCGTCCAGGGCGAGGAAGCGCTGCGCCCAGATCGCATGGTTGCCCGCACCGAACGTGACGACGCGATCCGCGGGCAGGCGCGCGTTCAGGGTCTCGAAGACAGTGCCGAGGTCCAGCGGGTCGGTGTCGTGCAGGGGTGTGCGGAACGCGAGGTGCGCTGCCCTGTCCTCCTTGGTGTGAACCGCCCATGGCGGGGTGCCGTCCGGCCGGAGGGCGCCCAGGGCCCGGCCGACGGCTGTCGGCGCGGCAAGGAGGGCGAGCTCCGCCCGGTACAGGTGTCCCGGTGCCAGCGGTTCGGGCAGCGCGGTGACCAGGCGGGGGCCGGCCCCGTCGGTGGGCAGCAGCGTGAAGCCGTCCGTGGGCACGTCACCGGGGGCAGCGCCGAGCGCGATCACGAGGTCGGCGGTGCGCAGCCGCTCGGCGAGGTGGTCGGAGCGGCCGTAGCCGAGGGCGCCGACGTACGAATCGGAGTCGTGGCCGAGGAGGTCCTGGCAGCGGAAGTCGGTCGCGACGGGCAGCCGCCACGCTTCGGCCCAGACTCGCACGTCGGCGCGCGCCTCGTCGGTCCAGCGGCTGCCGCCGAGCACCACGAGGGGACGCTCTGCCGCGCTCAACAGCCCCCGAAGTCGCTCGAGTTCGGCCTCCGAGACGGCACCTTCCGCGGGCGGGGCGGGGACTCCGTCGGCCACGCGGACGATGTCAGTGAGCATGTCCTCGGGCAGGCCGAGCACGACGGGTCCGGGGCGGCCGCCCTCCGCGACGGCGAAGGCGCGGGCGACGTACTCGGGTATCCGGGCGGCGTCGTCGATCGTCTCGACGAGCTTGGCGCTGGCTCCGAACGTGCCGCGCAGGTCGAGCTCCTGGAAGGAGTGCCGGTCGGTGTGCCCGCGGGGCACCAGGCCGATGAAGAGGATCAGCGGAGTGGCGTCCTGGTGCGCGGTGTGCAGCGCCACCAGAGCGTTGGTGGCACCGGGCCCCCGGGTCGTGAAGCAGACTCCGGGACGCCCGGTGAGCTTGCCGTGCGCCTCCGCCATGTAGGCGGCGCCCCCTTCGTGACGGCACACCACCATGCGTACGGGAGCGTCGTGCAGGGCGTCGAGCGCGGCGAGGTAGCTTTCGCCGGGCACGCCGTACACGGTGTCGACGCCATGGGCGACGAGCTGGTCGATCAGGACCTGTCCGC
>NZ_JAAAHS010000506.1 GCF_009908195.1 Streptomyces boluensis
GGAGTTTGGCGGTACGGGGGCGGGGCGGGGGAGTGGGCCGCGTACGCCCGACACCTTGCTGGTGTTCACGGGCGGGCCGCAGCCTGCCGCCGTACCGGTGGAGGAGCTGGCCGCGCAGGGCATCCGGGTGTCGGAGCCGACGACGCATGACGCCGACACCGCGTTCCCGCTGACGCTGACCGCGCATCCCGATGAGGGGGGCGGGCTCGTGCTGACCGTCGCGCACGACCCGGCGCGGCTGCGGGACGCGGACGCGCTGCTCGCCGATGTGGTCGGGCTGCTGCGTCAACTCCCGGGCCGCGGCGACCAGTACACGACCGCCAGGGCGTTCCTCGCGGAGCTGCGCGAGCCGGTCACGCGCGATTCCGATACGGGGCCGCTGTTGCGGGAGTTGCGGGCCGGGGCGGGGGAGAGCGGGGCCGTGGTGTGCCTCGTGCCCGCGCCCGGGGTGCTGTCGGCGCGCTACGAACGGCTCGCCCTGAACTATGCGGGGCCCGAGCCGCTGGCGTTGCTCGAGCAGGGGGAGTGGTCCGCCGAGGCACAGCTCGCCGCGCTCGCGCCGCTGCTCGGGCCGGAACGGCGGCTCGTGCTTGGTGGGTTCTCGGGTGGCGGGGCGGCGGCGTACGAGCTCGCCCAGCTCGTCGCCCGCACCGGCGGACGGCCACCGCTCGTGGTGCTCGCGGCCGCCGCGACGCCGGACGCCGACCTGGCCCGTACGTTGGCGGCGGCGGCCGCGCGTGCTGGGTGAGGCGTCGGTGGACGGACGAACATCCCCGCCGGCGCGGATACGCCGACGGGGACGGTGGTTCTGGGGGAGTGGCCCGGGTAGCCCGCCTCCGGGGACGGGGCACTCGGGTTCAACTCCGGGCTCACCGGCGGGTGCCGGGCTTCGGCAACGGGCGGGGGCGCGGCACTGAACGGGGCTTCTGTCGCGGCAGGTGCCGGGGCAGACCACCACGGCCCGCCGCCGCGAAGCCGGTGCCGTGCTCGGGACGTACACGCATACGGGGCTCCTTCGAGGGGGAACAAGCGACTACTGCGGGTGCAGTGCTTTGAAGTTAGTGGTGCACTTGCAGTGGTGTCAACTGTGTTGTGATGCCAACTGCGGTGCGGGGTCGGCCTGTTCAGCGGGGAAACGGGGCGTGGGCGAGTCGGCACGCAGGGCCGAGCAGCGGGGGACAGCGCCGAGCGGCAGCACAGGCCTACGTACGGAACCGGTCACCAAGTGCCTGCCCGCACCCGCGCGCGGACCCTTCCGTACTGGCTGGCGCGTCAACACCCAAGCGAATCAAGCCAGTTGTGCCGAAACGCGTGGCCCGGCCAGGCTCGGATTCCCTACGCTCGTGCGCAGCGCGGTGTCGGGGTGCGGTCCCCCGTCGCACTCCGGCACCGTGTCCCAGAGCGTCACGCCCCCGCGAGGGGAGCCGTCGACGCGGGGCGGCCGGACCCCCGTCCCAGCCGCCCCGCACCCACGGGTTCTCAGGCGCCGCCGACTCCGCCGGCGGCGGTCGGACCGCGCAACCCACTGGCGTACGCGATACCGGCGAGCGCGGCGGACTCCTGGCCGACCGCGGCGAGCAGTACGTCCAGGTCGTCCGCGAACTGCCGTAGCCACACCGGGTCCTCAAGGGCGCCGGGTTCGACCATGGTCCAGGTCCGCAGCATCTCGTTACGCACCAGAGGTGTGAAATGCGCCCGATCCGAAGCGCACACCCGCAGCCGCGCGTTGTCCCCGCCCTGCTGTGCCACCGCCCGCAACACCCGCAGGAGCAGGGCGAACTGAGGTTGCGGCAGCGTCTCCCGCAACGTCTCCACGTGGCGCAGCACCCGCGAACGGGCGGCGTCCGCGGCCGGGTTCACATCGCTCCGGCACTGGTCACAGCGGTGACCGAGGACAGCGCTGCGCACCCGTACGGGAGGGTGGGCCCGGACGGCGGATTCCCGTGGTGGGCTGTGGCGTCGGAGAGCGACACGTGGTACTCCGTCCCGTCGGAAAGCCGGTGTGCGACTGCTGCTTCGAACAGCTGCGACCGAGGTGAGAGCATGTGTGCCGCTCCGTCGCGGTACGACGGAGTAGCCGCCCACCTGCGCACATCCATCTCAGCTGTGGTGGTGCGGGAAAACTATGGTTTCGGCGGTGAAATAGTCAACTGGCGTTGATCGCGCCGGTGGGGGAGCAGAACGGGGAGACGCAGCACCATGCAAGCCAGCGACCACACTTCCGAGGCGGGCGGTGGCGAGAGCCTCGCCGCCCGGCTCAATCACCTCTTCGAGGTGATCCACCCCGCGGGCCGCAGCAGGCCCTACAGCAGCGACGAAGTCGCCGCCCTGCTTCAGGAACAGGGCGGTCCCACCGTCTCCGGCACCTATCTGTGGCAGTTGCGCACCGGCCGCCGGGACAACCCGACGAAACGTCACCTGGAGGCCCTCGCGGACTTCTTCGGCGTACCGGTCGCGTACTTCTTCGACGCCGAGGTGGCCCGCCGCGTCGGCACCGACCTCGACACCCTGCGGCGGCTGCGCGAGTCCGGGGTGCAGAGCGTCGCCCTGCGGGCCGTCGGGCTCTCACCGAAGTCGATGGACGCGGTCCTCGCGATGATCGACCGGGTACGCGAACTCGAGGGCCTGCCGCCGGGTACGGGCACGGAATCGGCACCGGAATCGACACCGTCATCGGCATCGGAACCAGTACCGGGGCCCGGCCAGTGACCACCGCACCAGCCACCGCGGCCGGCGCGGCAACCGGCACCGCGGCGGACTCAACTCCCGCCCGCCACAGCCCACATGGAGGTGAGCGGCCATGAGGCGCCGCACCCGCAGAACCGATTCACCCGAGCTGGATCCCGACCGCGACCCCGACGCCGTACGGCGCGACTGCCGGGACTTCGTGCGCGGCCTCGGCCTGCCTCCCGTCGCCGGGGTCCGCGACCTGGTCCCCGAGATGGAGCGCCGCACCGGCCGGGCGCTGCGTCTGGAGGCCGCGGAGGTCGCCGCCTCCGACACCATCCCGTGCGGGATGTGGCTCGCCACCCGCGACACCCACTACGTGTTCTACGACCCCCGCACCAGCCGCTCCCACCAGGACCACATCATCGCCCACGAGTTCGGACACATACTCAAGGAGCACCGCGGCGGCCCCAGCCTGCGGGCCAAGGACGCCGGGGCGCTCATCACCCACATCGACCCGGCCGTCGTACGCGCGGTCCTCGGCCGCACCGACTACGCGGAGCACGACGAGCGCGAGGCCGAACTCATCGGCTCCTACCTCCAGGCGCACACCGGCGGCCACGCCCCGGCGCCCGGCGGGGACGCCGCCCGCGTCGCCCGCACCCTGCTGCGGCGCGGCGGACGGGAGGGGCGCACCCGGTGAAGGACCTGCTGCACCCGCTCGGCCTGGCCCTCGCCGGCAGCGGATTCCTGCTCCTCCTGCGCGACCTGCGACGCACCGGCCGCCGCGACCGCGCCCTGGTCGCGCTGAGCGTCGCCTACCTCGCGTCCGCGCTGAGTTACGCGATCTCGCTGACCCCGGTGTGGGTGCGTATCGACGCGTTCTTCGGGGTCACCAACATCGCCGTGCCGCTCGCGCAGAGCTGTGTGATCGGTGTGCTCGTCGCGCAGGCCGTCGTCCTCGTGCACTGGTCGGTGCCGGAGGACCGGCAGCGGCTCGCGCGCCGCCGCACCCGGCTCCTCGTCCTCGCCGGCGGCGCCGTCGTGGCCACACTCGCCGTGCTGTTCACGCTGCTCACCCCGGCCGAGCAGCGCCCCGCCGACTTCACCCTGTACTACGTCCACGACCCGTACTACCAGGCGTACTTGACGCTCTACATCGCCACGTACACGGTCGCCGAGATCGCCCTCGCCGTCGGCTGCGCCCGCCAGGCCCGGCTGGCCCAGGACCCGTGGATCGCGCGCGGCCTGCGCACCATCAGCGTCGGCGCGGTCATCACCCTCGGCTACTCGGCCATCCGCATCTCCTCGGTCCTCGGGGCCACCTTCGGCTTCGACGTACGGGCCCTGGAGCCGTACGCGTGGATCTGCGGCGACATCGGGGCGGCCGTCACCCAGGTCGGGTACTTCCTGCCGACCGTCGCGGGGCGCGCCGCCGAGGTCCGCGCCTGGGGGCGCGAACACCACGCGTACCGGAGGCTGCGGCCGTTGTGGACCGCGCTGCACCGGGCGGCGCCCTCGATCGCGCTGCTCCCGCCGCAGCGGCAACTGCCCGCGCTGCTGCGGCTTCGCGGTGTCGGCTTCCACCTGTACCGGCGCACCGTGGAGATCCGCGACGGCCAGATCGAACTGCGCCCGTACCTCGACCCGGAGGTCCGCGAGGCGGCCGAAATCCGGCGTGCCGCCCAGGGGTTGACGGACCCTCAGCTCGCCGCCGCCGTCACCGCCGACCAGCTGCGCGACGCGCTCGCCCGGCAGCGCCGCGGCGCGCCCGTCGACGAGCCGGCCGGGTACGCCGACGCCCGCCTGGCCAGCCCCACCACCGCCGACGACACCCGGCTGCTGCTGTACGTGGCCGGGTACTTCACCTCGCCCGCCGAGCCGGCGGCGGCGCCCCACCCCACCGGAGCCCGTACGTGATCCGCCGCGCCTTCCTCACTCTGACCACCGGCCTGACCACCGTGCCGTTCAGTACGCAGGCCCGCGCGACCACCCCAATCC
>NZ_JAAAHS010000507.1 GCF_009908195.1 Streptomyces boluensis
GTTCGGCCACGAGGGTGAAAACCCGTGGCGGGGTGGTTGAGGGGGCGGCTAGGGTCGTGCGCTTTGGCTCGGGAGCGGAACTGAGGGGGGACCGTGCGGTTGTACGTGGCTGTCGCGGCCGGGGGTTTCCGGCGCTACGCGACGTACCGGACCGCCACCGCGGCGGGGGTGTTCACCAACACGGTCTTCGGTCTGGTCGTGGCGTACACGTATCTGGCGCTGTGGGACGAGCGGCCCGAGCTCGGCGGGTACGACCCCTCGCAGGCCGTCACGTATGTGTGGCTCGGGCAGGGACTGCTCGCGGCGTGCGCGCTGCTCGGTGGCGGGTTCGAGAGTGAGTTGATCGAGCGGATCCGTACCGGTGACATCGCCATCGACCTGTACCGTCCCGCCGATCTCCAACTGTGGTGGCTGGCGGGCGACTTCGGGCGGGCCGTGTTCCATCTCCTTGGCCGTGGGGTGCTGCCGATGGTGTTCGGTGCGCTGGTCTTCGACCTCGCGCTGCCCACGGCGGTCGGTACGTGGCTGGCGTTCGCGGTCGCGGTGGTGTTCTCGATCGTGGTGAGTTTCGCGCTGCGCTACCTGGTCGGTCTCTCCGCGTTCTGGCTGCTCGACGGGGTGGGCGCGGCCCAACTCGCCTCGCTCGCCGCGATGTTCTTCTCCGGCATGCTGCTGCCGCTCACCGTCTTCCCCGGTGTGCTCGGCGAGGTGGCGCGTGCGCTGCCCTGGTCGGCGCTGCTGCAGGTGCCCGCCGATGTGCTGCTCGGCAAACACGTGGGGCTCGGCCTGGTGGGGGCGTACGCGTTCCAGGCGGCCTGGGCGGTGGCGCTCCTTGGCGCCGGGCGGCTGTTGCAGCGGCTCGCTACGCGTCGGGTGGTGGTCCAGGGTGGCTGAGTCGGTGGCTGAGTCGGTGGCGGTGCGGGCGGGGCGCGGGGTGCGGGCGTATCTGCTGATCGCGGGGGCCTGGGTGCGGTCCACGATGGCGTACCGGGCGTCGTTCGCGTTGACCGTGTTCGGTAATTTCGCGGTGACGGCTTTCGACTTCGTGGCGATTCTGCTGATGTTCTCGCACGTCGACGTGCTCGGCGGGTTCACGCTCGGCGAGATCGCCTTCCTGTACGGGACGACGGGCACCGCGTTCGGTCTGGCCGACCTGTTGCTCGGCTCGATGGACCGGCTGGGTGCGAGGGTCCGCGACGGCACCCTCGACACGCTTCTGGTGCGGCCCGCGCCGGTGTTGGTGCAGGTCGCCGCCGACCGGTTCGCGCTGCGCCGGCTCGGCCGGATCACGCAGGGCCTGCTCGTCCTCGGGTACGGCCTGGTGGTCGTGGACATCGCGTGGGACCCGGTGAAGGTGCTGCTCGTGCCGCTGATGCTGGTGTGCGGTGCGGCCATCTTCGGGGCGGTGTTCGTGACCGGGGGCGCGTTCCAGTTCGTGGCGCAGGACGCGTCGGAGGTGCAGAACGCCTTTACGTACGGCGGCAATACGTTGCTTCAGTACCCGCCGACGGTGTTCGCGAAGGAGCTGGTGCGCGGGGTGACGTTCGTGCTGCCGCTGGCGTTCGTGAACTGGCTGCCCGCGCTGTACATCCTCGACCGGGAGAACCCGCTGGGGCTGCCGTCCTGGTTCGCTTTCCTGCCGCCGTTCGTGGCCGTCGCCTGCTGTGGTCTCGCGGGTCTGGCGTGGCGGGCGGGGCTTCGTTCGTACCGCAGTACCGGGAGCTGACGTCAGGAGATGGTGGAAGTGGCAGGCTCCGGCGAGGAGTTCATCGTGCTCGACGGCGTCGAGAAGGTCTTCGACGTGCGCCGCAAGACCGGGTTCATGCGCCGGGAGCGGCAGGAGGTGCGGGCCGTCGACGGCATCTCGTTCACGGTGCCGCGCGGGGAGATGGTCGGCTACATCGGGCCGAACGGTGCGGGCAAGTCGACCACGATCAAGATGCTGACCGGCATCCTCACGCCCAGCGGCGGCCGGCTGCGGGTCGCGGGCATCGAACCGGCCCGTGAGCGCACCCGCTTGGCGCGGCGTATCGGCGTCGTCTTCGGGCAGCGCACCACGCTCTGGTGGGACCTGCCGCTGATCGACTCGTACCGGCTTATGCACCGCATGTACCGGATCCCCGACGCGCGGTTCCGGGAGAACCTCGACCGCTGTGTCGAACTCCTCGATCTGGGCGCCCTGTTGGACGTGCCGGTCCGTCAACTGTCCCTCGGGCAGCGGATGCGCGGCGACATCGCGGCGGCGCTGCTTCACGACCCGGACGTGCTGTACCTCGACGAGCCGACGATCGGCCTGGACGTCATCTCGAAGGCGAAGGTGCGCGAGTTCCTGCGTGACCTGAACGCCGAGGCGGGCACCACGGTGCTGCTGACCACACACGATCTGCAGGACATCGAGCAGCTCTGCAAGCGCGTCATGGTCATCGACCACGGCCGTCTCATGTACGACGGGGCGCTGGCCGGGCTGCACGAGATCGGCGAGAGCGAACGCACCCTGGTCGTGGACTTCGAGCGGGAGCTGCCCGAGGTCACGGTGGCCGGGGCGCGCGTGGTCCGGATCGAGGGCCCCCGCCAGTGGCTGGCCTTCCCCGCGTCGGCGTCCGCGGCCCCGCTCGTCACGGAACTGGCGTCCGCGTACCCGCTGGTCGATCTCTCCGTACGGGAACCGGACATCGAAGCGGTGATTGCCCAGATGTACGCGGACCGGGCCACGCTAGGCTGATTTGTATGACCGACGAGTCGCCGGAGCTACGGGCTTCGGACGCGGACCGGGAGCGGGTCACGGAGCGGCTGCGGGAAGCAGTGGCCGAGGGCCGGCTCGACATGGAGGAGTTCCAGGACCGCCTGGACGCGACGTACAAGGCGCGTACGTACGGTGAGTTGGAGCCCCTGACCCGCGATCTGCCGGACATGGCCGCCGCGAACCAGGCGGTGCCGACTGTCCCCGGCACGGGCGCGTGGGCCGACCGCATCGGTGGTACGGGCACCTCGTCCACCGGCGTCGCGATCATGTCGGGCTTCAGCCGCAAGGGCCGCTGGACCGTCCCGCGCCGCTTCAACGGCTTCGCCTTCTGGGGCGGCGGCGAGATCGACCTGCGCGAGGCGGACTTCGAGGCGCCCGAGGTCGTGATCAACTGCGTGGTCCTCATGGCGGGCATCGAAGTGATCGTGCCGCCCGGCGTGGAGGTCGTGGTCCGCGGCATCGGCGTCATGGGCGGCTTCGACGACCGCCTCACCGGCGAACCCGCCGACCCCGGCGCCCCCCGAGTCATCATCACGGGCTTCGCGTTCTGGGGCGGGGTGGGGGTGCGGCGCAAGGCTACGAAGGCGGAGAAGCTGAGGCTGAAGGAGGAGCGGCGGCGCAAGAGGCTGGAGTAGCGGGCTGGGCTTGCCTGGTTGGGCGGAGGCCGAACTCCAGCCTGCTGGGGAAAAATTGAGCCCGTCCGGCGATTGAGGACGAGGCCGCAGGGCGATTCGGCGGTGCCCAGGTCGACCGCGCCAAGGCAACCCCGCAAGCTACAGCTCCGCCGGGGCAGCCCCCTTCAACTGCGCCAGATTAAAGCTGAACGCCATCTTCTTGAACCCCTCGTCGCTCGGGTGCAGATGGTCACCCGAGTCGTACGGCGCCCGCAGCTTCCCCGGGGCGTACGGGTCCCGCAGCGCGCGGTCGAAGTCGACGACCGCGTCGAAGACCTTGCCGGCCCGTATCTCGTCGTTGACCTCGCGGCGGACCTGGTCCAACTGCGGTGTGTAGCCCCGGTGTCCACCGAACGGCATCAGGGTCGCGCCGATCACCCGCAGGCCGCGTGCGTGCGCCTGTCGGGTCATCTCGCGCAGCCCGTCGAGGACCTTGTCGGACGAGGTCTGCCGCGGGTTGCGCAGGATGTCGTTGACGCCGAGGGCGATGACGACGGCCTTGACGCCCGTACGGGACAGCGCGTCGCGCTCGAAGCGGGACAGGCCGCTCGGGTTGTCCGCGGGGCGGCCGAGGCCGTCGGAGAGTATGCGGTTGCCGCTGATGCCCTGGTTGAGGACGCTGAAGCGGGGCGCGCCCTGCTCGTCCCTGAGCCGGTCCGAAAGGACGTCCGTCCAGCGGGAGTTGGCGCCCATCGTGGCGCTCACCCCGTCGGTCAGCGAGTCGCCGAGTACGACGACCGCGCCCTCGGCCTCACGGCTCAGCACGTCGACGGCGGCGACATAGCGCCAGTACGGGCTCTGCTCGGTGTACGCGTCGCCGCGCAGGTCGGAGACGCGGTCGCCGTCGGCCACGTACGAGATCTGGCGGGCGTGCGGGTGGTACGTGACGGGGCCCGACGGGGTCGGCGAGAACGTCGTGACGAGCAGGTCGGCGTCGTGCGGGACGCGCAGCCGTACCGGGTCGCTGACGGCCTGGGAGCCCGGCTCGATGATCACCGAGTGGTTGCCGCCGAAGGAGAGGCGGCGCAGGGTGCCGGCGGCCGCGGTCGGGTTGCTGGGTGCGGCCGCCAGGGCTATGGAGGCGTGGGTGATGGAGAGCGGCGTGCGCCCGTAGAGGTTGGAGAGGGTGATGCGGGCGCCGGTGCCGCCGACGCTGGTGTGCACGACGTTCCGTATGGAGCGGCCGGGGAAGCCCGACTCGGTGCGTGGCTCGGCGGCGGCGGGGGAGGTCGACCAGGTGCCGACCCAGG
>NZ_JAAAHS010000508.1 GCF_009908195.1 Streptomyces boluensis
CCCGGAAATTCACTTGCACCCCGAACCGCCGCTTCGCTGTACTCGCCGTAGTGGCCGCCCGGTGCCGGGTCGTGGCCCCGTATAGAGGAGAGCGGTTATGCGCGGAACGTTCATGTCCTACCCGAAGGGAATGCCCATCCACCCGAAGGACATGACGCTCAGTGCACTCACCGAACCGCACCCTGGGTCGCCGGACCCTGAATCTGGGAATTCTGGCGCATGTTGATGCCGGAAAGACGAGTCTGACCGAAAGGCTCCTGCACGAGGCGGGAGTGATCGACGAGATCGGCAGCGTCGACGACGGAAATACGCAGACCGATTCCCTCGCTCTGGAACGGCGCCGCGGTATCACCATCAAGTCGGCCGTCGTCTCCTTCGCGCTCGACGACACCACCGTCAATCTGATCGACACCCCCGGCCACCCGGACTTCATCGCCGAGGTCGAGCGGGTGCTCAGCGTGCTCGACGGCGCTGTGCTCGTCGTCTCCGCCGTGGAAGGCGTGCAGGCGCAGACCCGCGTCCTGATGCGCACCCTGCGACGGCTCCGCATCCCCGTACTGATCTTCGTGAACAAGGTGGACCGCGCCGGGGCCCGCCCCGAGCGCGTGCTGCGGGAGATCGCCGCGAAGCTCGCCCCGAACGCCGTCGCCACCGGCACGGTCACCGACGCCGGCACCCGCGCCGCGACCGTGCGCCCGCACCGCCCCACCGACCCGGAGTACCGGGCGGCCCTGTCCGAGGCGCTGGCCGAGCACGACGACGCGATCCTCGCCGCCTATGTCGACTATCTCGACGACACCGCGCCGCTGCCGTACGAGCGACTGGCCGAGGCGCTCCGCGAGCAGACCGGGCGCGGCCTCACCCATCCCGTGTACGTCGGCTCCGCGATCACCGGCGCCGGGGTGGCCGAACTGGTCGACGGTCTGAAGGCGCTGCTCCCGGCCGCTTCCGGGGACGCGGACGGGCCGGTCTCCGGCACCGTGTTCAAGATCGAGCGGGGTCCGGCGGGGGAGAAGGCCGGGTACGTCCGGCTGTTCTCGGGGACCGTACGGGTACGGGACGTCCTCCCCTTCGGGAGCGGCGCGGCGCCCGCCAAGGACAAGGACAAGGAAGGCGAGGTCGCCGAGGGCAAGGTCACCGGGATCGCCGTGTTCGACCGCGGTGCGGCGCGCCGGGCCGACGAGGTGAGCGCCGGCCGCATCGCCAAGGTGTGGGGCCTCGGCGACCTCCGTATCGGCGACTTTGTCGGCGTACCGCCCGAGAGCGCGGCCGAGCGGCACTTCGCGCCGCCCACTCTCGAAACCGTCGTCGTCCCCGCAACCCCCGCCGACCGGGCGGCACTTCACATGGCGCTCACCCAACTCGCCGAGCAGGACCCGCTGATCGACCTGCGCCAGGACGACGTACGCGGCGAAGTGTCGGTGTCGCTTTACGGAGAAGTGCAGAAAGAAGTCGTGCAGGCGACACTCGCCGAGGAATTCGGGGTCGCCGTCACCTTCAGGGAAACCACGACGATCTGCGTCGAACGCCCGGTGGGAACGGGCCACGGATACGAGAAGGACCTCGACCCGTTTCTCGGCACGGTCGGACTGCGCGTCGATCCGGCACCCGTCGGGGCGGGAATCGATTTCCGCCTGGAGGTCGAACTCGGTTCCATGCCGTACGCGTTCTTCAAAGCGGTCGAGGAAACCGTCCGGGAAACCCTGCGCGAAGGACTGTACGGCTGGCAGGTCGCCGACTGCACGGTCACCATGACCCACGCCGGATACTGGCCGAGGCAGAGCCACGCGCACGCCGTCTTCGACAAGAGCATGTCGAGCACGGCCCGCGACTTCCGGCAGCTGACGCCGCTGGTCCTGATGAGCGCCCTGCGGGAAGCGGGCACGCGGGTGCACGAACCGATGCACCACTTCCGTATCGACGCACCGGCCGACACCGCGAGCGCGCTGCTCTCGGCGCTCGCCCGCCTCGACGCCGTACCCCGCGACCAGCGGCAGCACGCGGCGGAATGGTCCGTCGAGGGCGACGTACCGGCCGCCCGCGCGCACGCCCTGGAACAGCGACTGCCCGGACTGACCAGAGGAGAAGGCGCCCTGGAGACCGCCTTCTCGCACTACGCCCCGACCCGCGCGACCCCACCTCCGGCCCGCCCCCGCACCGACCTCGACCCGCTGCACCGCAAGGAGTACCTGCTGCGGGTGGCACGCCGGGTGCGGTGAACGGGGTTGCGGTGACCGGGATTTGCGGTACCAGGGGGGCTCCGCCGGGAGCGTCAGGCTCCGTACTCCGTGGCGAACCGGGCTTCGCCCAGGGCCTGTCGGGTGCGGGTGGTGATGCGGTCCACGTCGCCGCGCTCGCCGTCGGGCAGCGGGGCACCGGCCTTCGCGCGGGCCCGCGCGGCCTCGCCGAGCAGCCGGGCCGCCTGTACGGAGTCCCCGGCCAGAGATTCCGCACCGGCCAGGCCCTCAAGGGCGAGGGCGACGGCGCGCGGATCGGAGCCGGCCCGCGCGCCCGCGAGGCCTTGCCGGTGCAGGGCGCGGGCCGTGGCCGCGTCGCCGCGCAGCTCCGCGACGAACCCCAACTCGGCGAGGAGCAGCGCGGGCCCCGGGTCGAACTCCCGCGCCCGGTGCCAGTCGAGGCAGGTGTGGAGCAGTTCCTCGGCCCGGTCGAGGTCGCCCTCGCGCCGCGCGCAGAGGGCCAGGCCGATCTCCGCGTGCACGGCTCCGGCCGCGTAACCGTGCGTGTGGGCGAGCCGCCGTGCGCGTTCGTGCAGCTCGCGGCTCGCGGTGAAGTCGCGCCGCAGCAGGGCGATCCGGCCGAGCCCGGTGATCCGGTCGGCCGCCTCGGTCCAGTGACCGAGCTCCTCCGCGAGGCGCACCCCCTCCTCGTGCAGCGCGGCCGCCCGTACGTGATCGCCGGCCACCTCGGCCAGTCCCGCCTGCGCGTAGCCGCACCGCAACAGGCCCCAGGCGTCGCCGAGTTCCTCGAAGACCGGGTGGCTGTCGGCGGTCCGGCGCCGCAGCGTGTCGAGGTCACCGCGGAGCATCGCGGCCGTCGCCTGCGAGCTGAGGGCGGCCGCAGTGCCCCAGGTGTCGCCGTAGGACCGCAGGCGTACGAGGGCCTGCGCGACGAGCTGTTCGCCGAGCGGCAGGTCGGCCCCGGCGACCATCAGGGCGTGCCCCAGGAACCACTGGGCGCGCGGCGCCGCGGCATCGGCGCGGGACAGCTCCTCGTCCGGCCTGTCCGTCCTGTCCGTCCTGTCCGGCCTGCCCGCACCCGCCAGCACGTCGAAGGCGTCCCGCCACACGGCGGCGTCGGCCCGCAGCGCTGCCGGGGCCTGCCCCGGCACGCCCAGAGCGTCACCCAGCGAACGGCGCGCCTCGCCGATCCGGCCCCGCAGGAACCAGTACCAGGACTGCTCCGTGACGAGCCGGAGGGCGAGCACCGCGTCCCCGTGCCGCACCGCACGGCCGAGGGCGGCCCGTAGATTGGCCGTCTCGGCGTCGAGCAGCAGCAGCGCGTCGCGTTGCCCGCTCCCTGGGCCGCTCCCTGGCTCGCCCTCTTGCCCGTGCAGCAGCGGGGCCGCCTGCGACGCGGCCTCGGCGAAATGCATGCCGTGGAGATGCGCGGCGTCCTCGAACTCGTCCGCCTCCGTGAGGCGTTCGAGCCCGTACGCGGTGATCGTCTCGGACAGCCGGTAGCGCCCGTCCTTGCCGGGCATGACGAGCGAGCGGTCCACCAGACGCAGCACCTCGGGCAGCGCGTCCGCACCGCACACCGCGTCGGCGGACCGCAGTGTGAAGCCGTCCGCGTGCAGGGCCAGGCGGCGCAGGGCGTGGCGCTCCTCGTCGGTCAGCAGCTCCCAGCTCCAGTCGATCATCGCGCGCAGGGTCCTGCGGCGGGCGGGTTCGCCGGGCAGGGCGTCGGAGAGCAGCCGGAAGCGGTCGTCGAGCCGGGTGGCCAGGGTGCGTACGTCGAGGGAGCGCACCCGCGTGGCGGCCAGCTCCAGGGCGAACGGAATGCCGTCCAGGCGGCGGCAGATGACCGCGACGGACTCCGCGTCACCGGCCTCGCCCGCCTCGCCCGCCTCGACGGTGAAGCCGGGCAGCGCGGCGGACGCTCGCTCGGTGAACAGCCGCACCGCGTCCTGACCGGCCAACGGGGCCGTCACGCTGACCAGTTCACCAGGAACGCCGAGCGGCTGCCTGCTGGTGGCGAGGATGCGAAGCCCCGGCGCCGAAGCCAGCAGCCGCGCGGCGAGCGCGGCCACCTCATCGGACAGCTGCTCGCAGTTGTCGAGTACGAGCAGGGCTGTACGGGAGCGCAGTGCCGCCCGCAGATCGCTCACCGCGTCCTCACGCACCGCGAGCGCCGCGCTGACCTGTTCCACGGCCCCGGCCGCCGCGGCGAGTTCCACCAGGACAACCCCGTCGGGGAACCGGTCGGCCGCCGCGCTCGCCGCTGCCACCGCGAGCCGGGTCTTGCCGACGCCGCCCGGTCCGGTGACCGTGATGAGCCGATGCGTGCCGAGCTGCCGTACGAGGCTCGCGACGGCTGCGTCCCGGCCGATCAAGGGGGTGAGCGGCACGGGCAGTTCGTGCGCGGGCAGTTCGTACGCGGGTAGTCGTGGTGCGGGCGGCGCGGCGAGGCGCGGGGGTGCCTGC
>NZ_JAAAHS010000509.1 GCF_009908195.1 Streptomyces boluensis
GCGGGGTCGGGGGTCGCGCCCATGCAGACGCGGCGTACGACGATCAGCAGGTAGGCGGCGGTCAGGAGGGTGCCGAAGGCGCCGATCGCCACGAACGTGAGGAAGACCGGGCGGCTCAGCCCGTCGGCGGGGTCGAAGGCGCCGAACAGGGCGAGCATCTCGCCCCAGAATCCGGCGAGTCCGGGCAGTCCGAGCGAGGCGACGGCGGCGAAGGCGAGCAGGCCGCCGAAGCGGGGCGCCCGGCCGTAGAGGGCGGCGCCGGTCCGCTCGGCGAGCGTGTCGAGGTCGGTGCTGCCGGTGCGGTCCTTGAGCGCGCCCACCAGGAAGAACAGCAGGCCGGTGATGAGGCCGTGGGCGACGTTGGCGAACAGCGCGCCGTTGACTCCGGTCGGGGTCATCGAGGCGATGCCGAGCAGGACGAAGCCCATGTGGCCCACGGACGAGTAGGCGATGAGGCGCTTGAGATCGCCCTTCGCGCCGGTCCTGGCGAGGGCGAGGCAGGCGAGCGATCCGTAGATGATGCCGACGACCGCGAACGCCGCGAGGTACGGCGCGAACTCCCGCATTCCGTCAGGGGCGATGGGGAGGAGGATCCGCACGAACCCGTACGTACCCATCTTCAGCAGAACGCCGGCGAGGAGCACCGAGCCGACCGTGGGCGCGGCGGTGTGGGCGTCGGGGAGCCAGCTGTGCAGCGGCCACATCGGGGTCTTCACCGCAAGCCCGACGCCGATCGCCAGAACGGCGATGACCTGCACGGATGTGGTCAGCCCACGGCCGTTGTCAGTGGCGAGTGCCACCATGTCGAATGTGCCTGAGTTCAGGCCCACGAGCAGCAGACCGAGCAGCATCACGACCGAGCCGAGGAGCGTGTAGAGGATGAACTTCCAGGCGGCGGCCTGCCGTTGATCCCCTCCCCACCGGGCGATCAGGAAGTACATCGGGATGAGCACCATCTCGAACGCCAGGAAGAACAGCAGCAGATCGAGGACGGCGAACGTCGCGAGGGTGCCGGACTCGAGGACAAGCAGCAGCGCGACAAATGCCTTGGGAGACGGGCCCGTAGGCATCTTGAAGTAGCTGTAGAGCGCGCAGAGGAAGGTCAGCAGCGCGGTCAGTACGAGAAGGGGGAGCGAGATGCCGTCGACACCGAGGTGGATACGCACGTCGAGCGCGGGGATCCAGCTGATGTCGGTCGTGGCCTGCATACGCGCGGGCTCGTCGTGATCGAAGCCGGCCGCGAGGACGAGCGCGGCCAGGAGCACGGCTCCGGTGACGGTCACGCCGTGCCGCAGCACCGCCTGGTCGGGTGAGGTGCCCCGGAGTCCGGGCGGTGCGGGCAGCAGGGCCGCTGCCGCGCCGAGGAGCGGGAGCACCACCACGGACACGAGGAGGAACTGCATGACGGTGTCGTTGATATCGATCACGGCTCAGGCTCCCGCTGCGACGAGGACGGCGGCGACGGCCAGGACGACCGAGCCGGCGAGCAGCGCGCTCAAGTAGGTCTGCACATTGCCGGTCTGGGCCCGGCGCACGGCCGCACCCAGCCAGCGGGGCAAGGTGCCCGCGCCGCGCACGTACGTGTCGACGACCTCGCGGTCGAGGAAGCGGACCAGGGTGGCCAGGCCTTCGACGGGGCGGACGAACAGCGCCGCGTACACCGCGTCGAGCCGGAAACCGGCGGCGGCGTGGCGGTACAGCGGGCCGAGGAGGAGGCGGCCCGGGTCGGCCGGGTCCGGCGCGGAGGCGATCGATCCGTACGCGGGGGTGTGCGTGGCGATGGCCTCGGCCTCGGAGACCGCGGGCTCGGCCTCGGGGTGCGCGGCGACCGCGCCCATGGGGACGCGGGCGGCCAGGGCGGTGGTGTGGCGCCAGGCGCCGTAGGTGACGAGCCCGCCGACCAGGGCGAGGCCCGTGCCGAGGACGGAGGTGGTGAGGGTCGGGTCGAGGGAGCGGCCGTCGAACCAGTCGGGGAGCGTGCCGACGGCGATGCCGAAGGCGAGGGAGGGGAGGGCGAGAACCCACAGGACGGCGTTCATCACGACGGGCTGCTTGCCGTGGTCGGGGACCTCGGTGACGCCTGCCGCTGTGCCGAACTCCGTGCCGTGGGACGCGGCGGGGTGCTGGGCGGGTGCGGGCGGCCGGAAGGCGAGCAGCCAGAGACGGGTCGCGTAGGCGGCGGTCAGGAGGGCGGCCACAAGACCGGCGACGAGGACGATCCAGCCGGCCGAGCCGGGGACGGACTCGCTGTGGCCGGTGGCCGCGTGCTCGGCGGCGCCGAGGACGGCCTCCTTGGAGAAGAAGCCGCTGAAGGGCGGGATCGCGGCGAGCGCGAGCAGCGCCACGGTCATCGTCCAGAAGGCGTCGGGGATACGCGCGCGGAGCCCGGTCATACGGGACATCGCGGCAAGGGAGTTGGTGCCGGCGGCGTGGATGATCACGCCCGCGGCGAGGAAGAGCAGTGCCTTGAAGGCGCCGTGCGAGAGGAGGTGGAAGACGGCGGCACCGCGGTCGCCGACGGCCAGGGCACCAGTCATGTAGCCGAGTTGGCCGATGGTCGAGTAGGCGAGGACGCGCTTGATGTCGTCCTGGGCGAGCGCGGCGAGCGCCGATCCGACCATGGTGACGGCGGCCATCACGGCGAGGACGACGAGGGCTGCGGCGGAGGCGGCGAAGACGGGAAGGAGGCGGGCCACGAAGTAGACACCGGCGGCGACCATCGTCGCGGCGTGGATCAGCGCGGAGACCGGGGTGGGGCCGGCCATCGCGTCGGGCAGCCAGGTGTGCAGCGGGAACTGCGCCGACTTGCCTGCCACGCCCCCGAGGAGGAGCAGGGCGATCACCGTGGGGTGGTCGAGGCCTCCTTCGGCGACGGCCTCGAGGATCTTCGTGATCCGGAAGGACCCGGTGTCGGTGGCCAGCGCGAACAGACCGATCAGGAAGGGGACATCGCCGAGCTTGGTGACCAGGAAGGCCTTGAGGGAGGCGGCGCGCGCTTCGGGCGTCTCCCAGTAGTGGCCGACGAGGAAGTACGAGCAGATGCCCATGACTTCCCAGCCGACGAGCAGCACCATCAGGTCGCCGGAGTAGACGACGAGCAGCATCGCGGAGGTGAACAGCGAGACCAGGGCGGCGTACGAGGAGTAGCGCGGGTCGTCGCGCAGGTAGCCCGTCGAGTAGATCTGCACGCAGGAGGCGACCACGCCGACGAGGATTGCGACGAGGAGGGCGAAGCCGTCCAGGTACAGGGCGAGTTCGATCGGTACCGAGCCGGTGGGGGTGAGTTCGGTGGCCGCGTCCAGGGGGCGGACGCCGCCTCCGGTGCCGCCGCCCTGCCGGACGGCGATCACCACGGCGAGCACGGCCGAGGCGAGCGTGGGCAGTACGGCGAGGGGGCGGACGAATCCGGGTGCCTTGCGCCCGAGGAGCAGCCCGGCGACGGCTCCCAGGAACGGAAGGAGGGGTACGAGAACGGCGAGGGTCGTGGTGGTCACGCGGTGGCCTCTGCCTTCTGCGCGGCGGCGGTCGCGTCGGGGGCGCCGTCCGGTTCTGCGGTCTCCGCGGACTCCACGGTGTCGCGGAGACGGTCGACGTCGGACGTGCCGCGGTTGCGGTACACCATCAGCACGATCGACAGGCCGATGCCGATCTCGGCGGCGGCGATGGCGATGGTGAAGAGGGTGAGCGCCTGGCCGGCGTGCAGGGCGTCGCGGAGCCAGACGTCGAAGGCGACCAGGTTGAGGTTGACGGCGTTGAGCATCAGCTCGACGGACATCAGGACCAGGATCGCGTTGCGGCGGGCGAGCACTCCGTACAGGCCGGTGCAGAAAAGCAGGGCCGCGAGCACCGCGGGGTAGGCGAGATGCATCAGCGCTGCTCCTTGTCCGGGGTGGCCGCGCCCGCGTCGGCGCCCGCATCCGTGCCCTGGTCCGTGCCCGTGCCCGCACCCGTGCCCTCGCCCGCGTCGGCCTTGCGGGAGAGGACGATCGCGCCGACCAGCGCGGCGAGGAGGAGCACGGAGAGCGCCTCGAAGGGCAGTACCCAGTGGCGGAAGAGGATCGCGCCGGTGACCTCGGTGGTGCCCTGCGGTACGTCGAGGTCGATCCACTGGGCGCGGAACGCGTCCACGACCACCCACACCAGGGCGGCCGCCGCGGCGACGGCGACGGTGAGCGCGGCCCAGCGGTTGCCCGAGTCGGCGTCCGGGGAACGGCCGATGGGCGCCTTGGTGAGCATCAGCCCGAACAGAAGGAGGACGACGACGGAACCGACGTAGATGAGGACCTGCACCCACGCGATGAACTCGGCGGTGAGCAGGAGGTATTCGACGGCCAGGCCGCCGAGCGCGACGACCAGCCACAGGGCGGCGTGCACCAGCTGCTTGGTGGTGACGGTGACGATCGCCGCCGCGAAGGTGACGACGCCTACGAGGAGGAAGGCGACCTCGACGCCGGTCGGCGAGAGGAAGCCCTGCGGGGCGGCTGCGGCGAGGATCACTGCTGCGCCTCCCCCGGCTCGTTCGGCTTCTGGGGCTCGGTCGGCTCCTGGGGCTCGGTCGCGGTCGACTGCCGCGCTTCCGCCGCCTGCTGTGCTTCCGCCGCCTGCTGGGTGGCGAGTTTCTCGGCTGCCTTGCGG
>NZ_JAAAHS010000051.1 GCF_009908195.1 Streptomyces boluensis
CGCCCTGAGCCCCACGAAGGTGACCCCGTCCAGCGAGCAGCACACCACCGCTGTGCCCGCCGACAGCGAGCCCACCACCTTCGTCCCGACCGATAGCGCCGAGACGGCTGTCATCCCGGTCGACCAGGCGCCGACATTCCTCCTCGACATCCTTGACGAGCAGCCCGCGCCGACTGTTCAGACACCCGCCGCCCAAGCGCCCGCCGAGCCAACGGTGCCGGTCTTCTACATCAACCAGCCGGTGGTGATGGCCGCCGCCATGACCGCCCAATTGCAGGGGCACCCGGACGTGGCCGACATGATGCTGAAGGCCGACACCCGGGACCGGGGTGACGGCATGATCCAGGCCGTCTTTGACGACCTGACCTTGATCGAGGCCGCGAACGTGCGGAGCGTCCTGGTCAGCCTGCACGCTGACCTGACTGACGGGGCGGCGAAGTTCCCCGGCGTGACGGTGAAGCAGGTCAAGGACCGCATCGACCACATCAAGCGCTGCATGGACAACAACGCCAGGTAACGGCCGTAGCCGGCATGCCCAGGGCCTGCCCCGATGCAGACGGGGAGGCCCTGGTTCATCGGGGGCGATGGAAGTGCGGCTGTACCAAATGCGGCTGGAGCGGTCCTTCGTCGCTTGCCTGCACGCTCATATTGAGCGTGACGCGGGCCCAAAGAGCTGGCGGTGTAACTGGTGTGGAAGCCTGCGCGGTACGGGAGCCACTGGCAGTCAACTGCAGTGCAGTGGGGTGCCGCGGGCTCGCTGACCAAGCGCGTCCGACCGGGCGCCCTAAGTGGTGATGTCGTCGTGGGGGCTTGCATGCCCCCACCCTTGTCACGACGCCACGGTCCGACTCTACGACGCCGCACGGCGGCCCGGCACGATACTGTGCCCGGCTGGCGCGGACGGCCGGCACCGTTGCCATGTTTCGGCAAGTTGGTGACTGCGGTTGCGCCGCGAGAGTGTGAACGAGGCGCGGCGTGGGCGTCCATGGAGCCTGCCACTGCAGGACCGGGTGCTACTCGTCACGGCTTACCAGCACACGGACTTGACGTTGTGTCAGCTTGCCCGCTGTGCGGCCTCTCCGAGTCGGCGGCCGACCGGATCACCAACCAGCTAAGCCCCAAGCTCGCGCTCCGACCTCGAAAGCGGTTCTCGAAAGACACCGTGCTCATCGTGGACGGCACTTGGTGCCTACCCGGGACCACACGATCGCCGAGCAGTCGAAGAATCACCGGAACTCCACCACCTACCAGGTCGTCGTAGACGCCGACGCCCGCATGGTCGTCGTTGTAGACCGTCCCCTGCCGGCAACCGGCACGACGCCGTCGGCAAGACGATGACCATCGCCGGTGGCGGTGCGCGGCATCGCCCGCCTGCGCAGCCTCACACTTGTCGGACAGACGAAGCCACGAAGTCCCTGACGAAGGCCGAGCCGTCGCTGGGCAAGTCGGCCCCGTCTTCAGATCCCTCAGAGACCCCCAGGTCACGCCGCATCGCTTCTCTCATGGCGCCTATCGGGGACCAGAGCCCGTGCTGGGACTCAGCGGCTGACCGCAGCGTCTCCCCTGGACGGGCATTTCCCTGTTCCAGGCGCTTCACCTGCCCATGGACCCGGGTCAGTCTCCCGTTCAGCTCGCGAGCCGGGGAAATCACAGAGTCGGGGGCGATCATCAGCGCCTCGGACCAACGGTCGCGGTAGGTGGCTTTGGAGTCTTCCAGGACCCGTATGTCCTCCTCCCCTGGGGGGCCGTCTCGCAGGACGTACAGGTGACGACTGAGCGCCGTGGCGAACTGCCGTGCATCACGGTGCAGTTCCGAGTAGCAGCGCCGCCTCAGCTCGCGATTCTCGCGGGCTTCCTGGATGGTCTGGGTCATCTCCAGCTCACGCCTCTTGGCCCTCTCGGCACCCCGTTGGGTAAGGAGCGCGCCTCCAAGCGTGCCCGCCACACCCATCATCGCAACCAGGACCACCCCAATATCCATGGTGGCACCCTAAGCGTCGTCCCGTGACCAGCCGACCGGATGTGGAGTACGGCGAGCACACCGAGATCACCGCCGAGAGTGTCGCCGAACTCCTCGAATCAGCCCGGTCGGTGATCATCACGCCCGGGTACGGGATGGCCGTCGCGCAGGCACAGTTCCCGGTCGCGGAGCTGACTTCGAAGCTGCGCGCGAAGGGCGTCACGTGCGGTTCGGCATCCACCCGGTCGCGGGGCGGCTGCCGGGGCACATGAACGTGCTGCAGCCCATCCGCGACGACGTGCCGCCGCGGAAGGGTTGAAGGTTCGAGTTCTGGGTCGTCCCCTCCGGATCTTGCGCGCTGTGTGAGCCGGACGCGGTCTCGTCAGCCACCGGCCTCACCCCGGTTGGCATGAGAACTCCCAACGCAACGCAATGCCCGGTACGCCTCACACGCTCTCAGCACCTGGTCCTGTCGCGTAGGCCAACGGCGGCGCGATCGCCCGTACGTCAGCCTGCTCCGCCACCCACAGTCCGATGAACAGCGCGGCGGTCGCCTCCAGCAGCCCGGCGCGTTCCAGCCCGCCTCCGGCCACCGGCTCACAGCCCACATCCCGCACCAGCTCGTACACCCGTGTGAGCGCTGCCTCGTCGTCCCCGCAGACCGGAACTGCGAGGGGCTGACCGTCGAAGACCGGCGGGGTCATCCGCCACACGTCCTCGTGACAGAGGTTGAACGCCTTGACGACGTGCGCACCCGGTGCCGCGGCGGCGAGGCGGCCCGCCGCCGACGGGCCGCCTTCCGTCAGCAGCCGGAAGCCGGGCCCGACCGGATTGGCACAGTCGAGCAGGACTTTCCCGCTCAGCTCCGCCTGGAGCTCCTTGACGACGTCCGCCCCCGCGCCGTACGGCAGCGCGGCCAACACCACGTCACCGAAGCGCGCCGCCGCGTGCAGACTTCCGTGCCCCGCACCGCCCCGGATGCGTGTCGCAAGCCGTTGGGCCTTCCGCTCGTCCCGGCCTCCGACACACACCTCATGCCCGGCCCGCACCCAGTGCGTGGCCAGTGCATCCGCCATGTTCCCCGTCCCCAGCACACCGATCTTCATCGATCCACCCTCTCCGCGCTTGCTTGCTTCAACCGCTTCCGGGACGACACTAGAAAACCCGTCAGGCACCATTTGGTACGTGACGACCGACGCCTATCTCGCCGACTGCCGCGCCCGCCTTGCCTTCGACCTTCTCTCCCATACCTGGAACGCCGTACTGCTCTGGGTCCTGCGGGACGGTCCCAGGCGTCCCGGCGAACTCTGTGAGCGCATCGGCGGCATCAGCCCCAAGGTCTTGACCGAGACGCTGCGGCGCCTTGAGTTCAACGGCCTGGTGGAACGACACGCCTATGCCGAGGCGCCGCCCCGTGTCGAGTACGAACTCACCGCCCTGGGAAGGACGTTGCTCGGCCCGATCGACACATTGGGCGCCTGGGCCTTCGAGCATGGCGATGAGGTCATGGCTGCCCAGGACCGAAACAGCGGGTGAGTCTTCGGCAAGCGGCGCCGGCGGCCGAGCCACACCACACCCCCGGATCGGCAGCCCCGCAGCATCTGACCACCCTGAAGGTCATTTCGGCAGGAGTTCTCAGCCGGTGCACGGGGCCACTTCCTACCGTGCGAGCTGTGGGCACGTTGAGTACGGGAGAGAGCAGGGTGTCGGCGACTTCGAAGCTGGCGTGAGGTGGAGCAGACCGCTCACGCGTACATCCGCGCATCCGTGTCGAACAGCGTTCGCTCCTGCGGATGCAAGCAGGTGCTGAGTGATGGCCCGACAGGGATGCAGCGGAGGTGAGTTGGTCGGGCTCGTGGCGGTAGACGATCCGCGTGGAGCAGTCGGTGAGGAGCCCCTCGGCCAGGGCGCGGCCCCAACCGCCTTCACGCCCCCGCAAGCGCGGACCGAAGCGCCTCGGAGCCGCGCACCCCTTCGCAGGGAGCGGTACGACAGGCGTCGCAGCCATACCGGAGGGGCGCGAATTCGTAGGCGTCGAACTGTCCGAGCACTACGCAGCGATCGCGGAGGAGCGACTGCACAGCGCCCACGAGGCCGGTTGGGCCCAGATATGATTCAACTGCCCTGAGCGCAGCCGAAGTTGACAAACACCGCCGCTGCGCAGGTCGTGGCACCGGGTGGTCTCCGCCCACCGGTTCGGGGCCGACCTCTTCGGTCACCCGGGGCGGTGTTCGCCAGGCACGGAGACAGCCTTGAGGTAGTCGGTCAGGGCTGCCGCGGTGTCCGCGAGGGGGAAGCGGGCGCCGAGCTGCCCGTCGGGGCGGATGACGAAGCCGGTCGGGCCGTCGGGGCGGTAGAGCCGGGCGAACTCCCCCGCGGAGTCGCGGTATCCGGGAACGGGCAGGGTGTCGACGGCGTCCGGTGCTTCGCGGGCGAGGACGGCGAGCTGCTGCAGGTGCGCCCCGGGGGCGGGATACTCGGGGCCGTCACGGCCACCGTTATCCGCCGGCGGCCTTGTGGCGGCCGCTGCGGCTCCGGTCGCCTCGGCCACGTCGGTGATGTCGGCGGCGTACAGGAGCATCACGTGCCCGGTGCGGCCACGCAGGATGTCGAGCAGGCGCAAGGGGTACGTGGCCAAGGGCCCGGTCAGCCCGGTGCAGTCCGGGGCCCGGTCGCCGGGTTGGGGCGCGTCGGCCGGGCCGTACGGGGTGTGGGCCAGCGGGCCGCCCCGATAGCCGACGAGCAGCTGAGCCTCGCGGAGCATCACGGTCCGCGGGTCGTCGGGGTCGGTCTCGATGCCGTGGGTGGCGTGCCGCACGGTCCGGCCGACGACCTCCTCGCCGACGGGGCGACGCTCGGCGTCGTAGCTGGTGAGCAGGGCGGAACCGGCCTCTCCCCGGACCACGAGCGCCAGCTTCCAGGCAAGGTTGCAGGCGTCCTGGATGCCGGTGTTCATGCCTTGTGCGCCGGTGGGCGGATGGATGTGGGCGGCGTCTCCCGCGACGAAAACGCGTCCGTCGCCATAGCGGTCGACGATCCGGTGGCTGATGCGGAAGACGGAGGACCAGCGCATCCGGGAGAGCCGGGCGGGGCGAGGTGCGAGACGGTCGACGACGGCTTGGAGGTGGGACAGCTCCGGGGCGCGGCTGCCCTCCAGGCCGTGCGCGACGCCGTCGTCCTGTGCGGGCGCACGCCCTGTCGTCTTGGTGGAGAGTTCGGCCGGGACAAGGGCCGACATGCGGTAGCGGCCCGTTCCGGGCAGCGGGATGCAGACCAGCAGGTCATCGGTGGAGCCGTCGTCGGCCTCATGACTGGACCGGATGCCGTATCCGTACGGCAGATCCCAGTCGGCCTCGACGTCGCCCAGCATGTACTCGTCAGGGAAGGCCGCGCCCTCGAACGTCAGCCCCAGGCCCTTGCGGACCGTGCTGTGCGCCCCGTCGCAGCCGATCAGATAGCCGACGCGCACCTCCTCCTCGACGCCGGAGGCGGTACGCAGACGGGCGCTGACCCCGTCCCGGTCCTGAGCGAACGACAGCAGCTCGGTCTCGCGCTCGATGACCGTGCCGAGGCCGGCGACGTACTCCTCGAGCAGGCGCTCGGTCTCGTACTGCGGCAGCGCGGCGAATCCGTAGGGCACCTCGGGCGGCAGCTCCAGGTCGATCCGTGCCCGTTCCTGGCCGTTGACGTAGATCAGCTGGCCGCGCATCGGGACGGCGCATTCCATGACGGCGCGGGCCAGACCCATCCGATCCCAGATCTCCAGGGTGCGCGGCTGGATACCGACCGCCTTGGCGTAGGGAAGGCGGTCGGGCAATCGGTCGACGAGGCGACAGCGCACTCCGTGGCGGCGGAGCTCGGCCGCCGCGCTCAGCCCGACGGGTCCCGCGCCCGCGATCAGTACGTCGGTCGTACGGGTGGGTGCCACGAGAGCCTCCAGTGCCTCGCCCCAGGGCCGGTCTCAGGTCCATGGTTGCCCGGTAGCGCGCGGGCGGCGAGCCGGGCACGCGACGCGGGGTGGCAGTACCCGCCCGGCAGACACTCTGCCGTGCAGGAGTACCGGCGTCTGGGCAGTAACCGCCCTCGTCCTGCTTCGACGACGAATTGGAGTAGCGGCAAGTGATCACGGTGCAGACCTCCGAGGGCGACGTGACGCTCGGCGACGAGGACCGGTTCCTGTTGCGAGCGGTTGTCCGAGAGATCTACCAGGCCTCTTACTGTTTCGAGGGTGATGCGGCCTGGGCCGGGTTCCCCGAACTGTTCTCGGCCGTGCGCGCTGAGCGCAGCTCCGCCGACGGGCGAGTCGGGATCGGGCCGGAGCAGTTGGTGAGGCTGGGCAAGCTGGCGGACGTGATGTTCGAGCACCTGGGCGGCCACGAGTTCCATACCCGCGCGGGAGCGACTTTGCAGGAGGCACAGGAGCTGATGCACCGTCTGACCGTTGGCCTCTGAGAGGGCCGGCCCAGCGCCCGGCGTAGGGAGCAGGGGCACTTGCTGACGGTCGCCCCGACGGAGTTTGGCGGACGAACAAGGACAATCCTCGTCGGCAGGTTCGGTTGAGCTTCCTGGGCTGACCAAGACCTCTGCTTGGGGGTGCGCCCGATCTGCGTACCCTGCGAGCTCGAAACCGCCTTGGCGGCAGCTGGCGTGCGGGCTCGGCCGTAACCTCCCCGATTGCCTCAACACCGGCTACAAGATGCAAGTCCAACGCGTCGTCCTCGGCATGACATTGGACCTGCTGCTACATGCCGGACAGGGGAGTCGGTGGCTCGGCTTCAGCACGGGCCGAGGGCAGGAACTCCGCGAGTGCGTCCCGCAGAGCCCGGGGCTGCTCGGCGGCGAGGTGGCCGCAGTCGAGGGTCTTCAGTCCGGCGTGCGGAACACCCTCGGCCAGCTCGCGCGCGTGTTCCAACGGGGTGGCCGTGTCGAGGGTGCCGCCGACGACGAGGGTGGGTGCGCTGATCGTCGCGAGGCCGGGACGAAGGTCGTAGTCGGCGAGGGCGTCGCAGCATGCCGCGTACCCGACCGGGTCGGTGTTGGCGAGGTCGCCGAGCAGCCGGCGTCCGAAGGGAGTGTCGGCGAAGTCGGCCATGGCGAACCAACGGTTCGGGCTGGACGCAAGGAGCTGAGCCGTCCCCTCGCGTCGCACCAGATTCGCCCGCTCCTGCCACGGTTGCGCGGCGCCGAAGTGCGCGGAGGAGCAGACCAGGGTCAGGGAGGCGACGCGGTCTGGCCGACGGACTGCGAGGTGGGCTCCGATGGCTCCGCCCAGGGAGATGCCCGCGTAGTTGAATCGGTCCAAGGCGTGGTGGTCGGCGAGGTCGAGCACCAGCGATGCGAGGTCCTCGACGGTCGTACGGCCGGGCTCGGGGTGGGGCAGGACACCGGACGAGGAACCGCCGTGTCCGGGCAGGTCGAAGCGCAGTATCCGGAAGTGGCGGGTCAGGAAGGGCAGTTGGGGTTCCCAGACTGCTCGGGAGGTGCCCAGGGACGGGCCGAGGACCAGGGGCGGGGCGTCCGCCGGTCCGGCGACGTGGTGCTGCAGCAGGGAAGTGGCGGGCACGGCGGCTCCTCGTGGCTCTACTGACTGACTGCTGGCTACCGACTACCGACTACTGGCGTTCGAGGGTGAGGGTGAGGGCGAGGCCCTGGCCGATGCCGATGCCGACGCCCACTCGCCCGGCGAAACGGTCCACTGTGGGTCCGTCCGCCCCAGGCCCTGTTCGGCGTCGACTTCCGCATCGGCCTTTCGGGCGGCTTGACCATCCGCCGGCCCGAGGTGGTCGAGCACAGCTCGGCGTGCCCGGCCGTGGCGACGCCCTCGTCCATCACGCCGTGAACTCCTGGGCGGCCAGGTCGGACGGGTGCTGTGCCAGCGGTGTGGCCTCGACCGTCATGTACGGGAACAGCGGCAGGTTCCACAGGATCCGGTGCAGCGCCTCGTTGTCGGCGACGTCGAAGACGCTGATGTTGGCGTACTGCCCGACGCACCGCCAGATGTGCGCCCACTCACCTGTCCTCTGCAGCTCCTGGCAGTACGCCTTCTCACGGGTTATCAGGTCCGCGCGGACCTCGGGGTCGAGGTCGCGCGGGATGTCGACTTCCATCCGAACTGCGAACAGCACCGCTCATCACACCTTGTCGAGGACGAAGTCGTACGTCACCTCACGACCGTCGCCGCTGACGGCGGGGCCGGGATCGAGGATCAGTTCGGGCTTGACGGCGGATGCGATGTCGTCGACGACGTGTTCTCCGCCCTTGAAGTACAGCTGGGTGGTGATGAGTTGGTGCCCCGGCGCCGACACCTTCAGATGCAGGTGGGCGGGGCGCCACGCGTGCCAGCCCGCGGCGGCGATGAGCCTGCCGCAGGAGCCGTCCGTGGGGATCTGGTACGGAGCCGGCTCGATGGTGTGGATCCAGAAGTGGCCGGTGTCGTCGGCGACTACTGCGCCCCTCAGGTTCCACTGCGGCAGGCCGGGCGCGAACTGCGCGTAGTAGCCGTCGTTGTCGGCGTGCCAGATCTCGACGAGCGCTCCCGCCAGGGGCGTACCGTCCACACCCGTCACCTGGCCCTGGAAGAGCAGCGGAGTGCCCTCCTCGTCGGCGCGCATCGGCAGCCTCGCCTCGGCGGGCAGGCGCGGGGCGTCGGGAACGTAGTACGGGCCCTCGATGGTGCCCTTGCTGCCCTCGCGGCTCTCGTTCGCGACCTCCTCGACGATGTGCTCCAGCCACACGTCGAGGAAAAGCGGCCACTCGCCGTCCTCGCCGACCTGGATCAGCCAGGACTTGAGCGCGTCGTACTCGGCGTACGTCACCTGGTGGCGGCGGACGATGTCGTGGGCGGCGGCGAGGAGTTCGGAGACCAGGGTGTCGACGCGCTCGGTGTCGACGTCGGCCGCCCCGGTGCGCTGCTTGCTGCGGAACTGCTCGGTGGCGGCAGCTCCGGAGGCGGCCGCGGCCGCGGTGGCCTGCTCGGTGATGGTGTCGGTCATGGTGATCCCGTCCCTTGGAGGAGTTCCTGACTGCGGATGAGTTCCTGACTGCGATGCGTTCGCCGACGAGGTGTCAGCGGTCCTGGCGGTAGCGGGCCAGCTTGTCGGGGTCGATGTCGATGCCGAGCCCGGCGCCCTCGCGGATGCGCAGAGTGCCGCCCTCGATGGTCAGCGGCTCGGCGAGGAGGTCGTCGGTCATGTCGAGGAAGTTGGACAGTTCGCCGGCGTGCCGGGAGGCAGAGCGGTGCGCGGCACCGAACGTCACTGTGCACAACGTGCCGATCTGACCGTCGATCTGATTGCCCATCAGCACCTCGACTCCGAGGCCCTCGCACTCGTGCAGCACGCGCTGGGAGGCGGTGAAGCCGGTGCGGGCGGTCTTGATGCTGATGGCGGTGGCGGAGCCGCCGAGGAGTTCACGGGTCACCTCGGCGGCCCGCGTGGCACTCTCGTCGGCGATGAACGGCACCGGGCTCTGCCGCACCAGCCAGCGCCTGCCCAACACGTCGTCGGCGGGGCAGAGTTCCTCGGCGAAGGTCAGGCCGAGGTCGGCCATCTCCCGCAGGGCACGCGCCGATTCGGACGCCGTCCAGCCCCGGTTGCCGTCGATGTACAGCTCGGCCTCCGGGCCGAGAGCCTCCCGCAGTGCGCGGCAGGCGGCGACATCATCGGTGTACGGGCGGCGGCCGACCTTCACCTTGAAGGTGGTGATGCCGTATGTGTCCCGGATCCGTTCCGCCTCGGCGACCATCTGCTCGGCGGGCGCGAAGCCGACCATGTGGCTCACCCGCATGCGGTCGGTGTAGCCGCCGAGGAGGCCGGAGACCGGCATTCCTGCGGCCTTCCCGAGGATGTCCCACAGAGCCATGTCGATGGCGGCCTTGGCGGTGGGGTTGCCCACGGTCCGGTCGAGGCGCTCGTGGACGGCCTCCCGCTCCAGGGCGGTCAGCCCGAGCAGTTGCGGCGCGAAGATCTTGTCGATCACCGCGACGATGGACTCCTGGGTCTCGCCGTAGGTGTACGGGCGGGGCGGCGCCTCAGCCGTGCCGGTCAGGCCGTCGTCCGTGTGCACCCGGACCAGTACGTGGTCGGCGGTGTGCACCTCACCGCTGGCGAACCTCAGCGGTTTCGCGTACGGAATGGCGAAGGGGACGGCCTCCACCCTGACGATCTTCATGTCGCTCCCTGGATCTTCATGTCGCTCTCTCGGGCACTTCGATGAACATGTCGTTCTGCTCAAGGACTTCGAGGAGGTTGCGAAGCAGCGGCGATGCGTCGTCCTCGCGCCAGGCCAGGTCGAGCCGCAGGATCAACGGGTCCTCGATGTCCTTGCACACCACGCCCTCGCGGGGCGCGGCACGGACGGAGTCCGGCAGGACAGCGATGCCGAGGCCGGCGGCCACGAGCGCCAGGGCGGCGGAGGTCTCGGTGACCTCGTAGGCGCGGTGCGGGTAGAAGCCGGCGGCCAGGCAGCTGCGGACCACGGAGTCGTGCACGACCGAGCCCGACGTGGCGCCGTACATGATGAAATCCTCGTGCCGCAGCTGCTCGACGCGGACGAGCCCCGCCTCGGCGAGCCAGTGTTGCTCGGGTACGGCGACGACCAAGGGTTCGGTGGCGACGGTCCGGTGGGCGATGCCCTCCTGGCGGACCGGCGGACGCAGCAGGCCGATGTCGAGGCGGCGCTCGATCAGCCCCGCTTCCTGGGCGGGCGTGAGCATCTCGGTGTGCACCTCCAGCATCACTTGGGCCAGCTCGCGCTTCACAAGCCGTGCGAGCGCGGGCAGTTGGCGGTACGAGGCGGCGCCCGTCAGGCCGATCCTGAGCACCCCCTCCGCTCCGGCGGCGAAGCGCGCGACCCGGGCGACCGCCTCGTCGACGGCACTGAGGATGCGCTCCGCGTCGGTGCGGAACACCTCGCCGGCGCCGGTGAGGGCGACCTGGCGGGTGGTGCGGGTGAACAGTTCCACGCCCAGTTCCGTCTCCATGCGGCGGATTGCCTGGGAGAGCGGTGGCTGGGCCATGTGGAGGTTTTCCGCGGCCTTTCCGAAATGACGTGTTTCGGCGACGGCCACGAAATACCGAAGGTGCCTGAACTCCATCGGGCTGCCCCTTTTCCTGTTTCGGGGCCCTCGAATGAGCCCCAGCGTAGGGAGCGAATCCCATACACCACAAATACTTGATTTCAGCTTATTCAGACGATGCCGATATCAATACCCCCCTGGGTCAACCCTGGGGGAATGTCTGGGGCCGACTCTTCACCGCGCTGTCATCGTGCTGAAAAGCAATGGCAACGAAGCCGCCGCTCAGGCGGCTTGGCCGAGGCGAAAGGGACGGGATCATGGCCGAGGACTTCAGCCGAGCGCGGGCCATCCTCGAAAACGCCCTCGTGGAAGACCCCGACAACGGTGTGTACCGAGTGCGGCGGAGCGTCTTCACCGACGAGGAACTCTTCGAGCTCGAGATGAAGCACATCTTTGAGGGGAACTGGGTCTATCTCGCACACGAGAGTCAGATTCCCGAGGTCGGCGACTATTTCACGACGTACATCGGCCGCCAGCCCGTCGTCGTCTCTCGTGACAAACAGGGCGAGCTGCACTGCCTGATCAACGCGTGCAGCCATCGCGGCGCGATGCTCTGCCGTCGGAAGACGGACAACCGCACCACCTTCACGTGCCCGTTCCATGGCTGGACGTTCAACAACAGCGGCAAGCTGCTGAAGGTGAAGGACCCGCGTGAGGCCGGCTACCCGGAGCAGTTCAACACCGACGGCTCGCACGACCTGAAGAAGGTCGCCCGCTTCGAGAGCTACCGGGGCTTCCTCTTCGGCTGTCTCGCTCCGGACGTCAAGCCTCTCGCCGAGCACCTCGGCGACGCGGCCGTCGTCATCGACATGGTCGTCGACCAGTCCCCGGAGGGGTTGGAGGTGCTGCGCGGCTCCTCGACGTACCACTACGACGGCAACTGGAAGCTCCAGGCGGAGAACGGCGCCGACGGCTACCACGTCTCCGCCACCCACTGGAACTACGCGGCCACGCAGGCCCGCCGCACGTCCGGCGAGTCGCAGAACGACACGAAGACGATGGACGCGGGCGGCTGGTCCAAGCAGCAGGGCGGCTACTACTCCTTCGACCACGGCCATCTGCTGCTGTGGACGAAGTGGCTCGATCCGGCCAACCGGCCGTTGTTCGAGCGTCGGGACGAGCTGGCCGAGCAGTTCGGTGCGGAGAAGGCCGAGTGGATGATCGGCGTGTCCAGGAATCTGTGCCTGTACCCGAACGTCTACCTGATGGACCAGTTCAGCTCGCAGATCCGGCACTTCCGGCCGATCTCCGTGGACAAGACCGAGGTCACCATCTACTGCATCGCCCCGAAGGGCGAGCCGGCCGAGGACCGCGCCCGCAGGATCCGGCAGTACGAGGACTTCTTCAACGCCACCGGCATGGCCACGCCTGACGACCTGGAGGAGTTCCGCTCCTGCCAGAAGACGTACCTGGCCGAGTCCATGCCCTGGAACGACCTGAGCCGGGGCGCCATGCACCAGATCGACGGCCCGGACGAGGACGCGAAGAAGATCGGCATCAACCCGGTCTCCAGCGGTGTGCGCACGGAGGACGAGGGCCTTTACCCCGTCCAGCACGGCTACTGGCTCGACACGATGCGCAAGGCCCTGGACGTGGAGGTGGCGAAGTGACCACAGCAGTCGAAGAGTTCACCCTCGACACCGTTGAGGGCATCCGCACCCTTGAGGGGATCCGCCGGTTCCTCCACCGGGAGGCCCGCTACCTCGACGACCGCGAGTTCGAGAAGTGGCTGGAGTGCTACCACCCGGACGCCGAGTTCTGGATGCCCGCATGGGCGGACGACGACGAGCTCACCCGCGACCCGCAGCGCGAGATCTCCCTCGTCTACTACCCGAACCGGGCCGGCCTCGAGGACCGCGTCTTCCGTATCCGCACCGACCGCTCCAGCGCGACGAGCCTGCCCGAGCCGCGCACCGGCCACAACATCACCAACGTCGAAATCACCGGCCGGAACGGCGACTTGATGGACGTGCGCTTCAACTGGTTCACGCTCTACTACCGCTACCAGACGACCGACACGTACTTCGGCACTTCCTTCTACCGGCTCGATGTCTCGGGCCCCGAGCCGCTGATCGTCGGCAAGAAGGTCGTCCTGAAGAACGACTACGTGCACCACGTCGTCGACATCTACCACGTCTGACACTCCGGAAATGAGCACCAGCATGTCCTTCCAGGTCGCCCTGAGCTTCGAGGACGGCATCACCCGGTTCATCGAGTGCCGCCCGGACGAGACCGTCGCCGAAGCCTCCTACAAGGCCCGCATCAACATCCCGCTCGACTGCCGTGACGGCGCGTGCGGCACGTGCAAATCGCTGTGCGAGTCGGGGAGTTACGACGGCGGTGACTACATCGACGAGGCGCTGTCCGACGACGAGGCCGCGAGCGGCTACTGCCTGCCCTGCCAGATGACCCCGCACAGCAACCTCGTGCTGCGCATCCCCTCGTCCTCCGCGGCGGCGAAGACCGGCGCGGCCACCCACTCGGCGACGGTCACCGCCATCGAGCACCACTCCGCCACCACCGTCGGGTTCACCCTCGACCTGGACGAGCGCGCCGCCCTTGATTTCCTGCCCGGCCAGTACGTCAACATCGCCGTGCCCGGCACCGACCAGAGCCGCTCGTACTCCTTCAGTTCCGGACCCGGCCGGCGCCAGGTGTCCTTCCTGGTGCGGATCGTGCCGGGCGGGGCGATGTCCGCGTATCTCACCGAGCGTGGCCGGGTGGGCGACCGCATGGCGCTCACCGGCCCGATGGGCAGCTTCTACCTGCGCGAACTCGCCCGCCCAGCCCTGCTGTTGGCCGGCGGCACCGGACTCGCGCCCCTGCTGTCCATGCTGGAGCGGATGAGCACGGAGCCGCCCGCCCACCCGGTCCATCTGCTCTACGGCGTCACCACCGACCAGGACCTCGTCCACCTGGACACCCTGGAGGACTACGCGAAGGTCGTCCCCGGCTTCACGTTCGACCACTGCGTGGCCGACCCGGCAAGTACCGCCCGCAACAAGGGCTTTGTCACCGGCCTGATGGACACCGGCACTCTCCACCACGGCGACGCGGACGTCTACCTGTGCGGCCCGCCCGCGATGGTGGAGGCCGTACGCGGCCACATCACGTCCCTCGGCGTGCGACCCGCGAGCTTCCACTACGAGAAGTTCACCCCGGCCGTCGCGAGCGACCCGCGCGATACGGCAGAGGCTGCCGCATGAGCGTGACCACCGTCCACGCAGACCGGTTCGCCGGAAAGAACGTCGTGGTCACGGGCGCGGCCCAGGGCATCGGCCTCGCGGTCGCCCGACGGCTGGCCGCCGAGTCCGCCCGGCTGACCCTCGTCGACCGGTCCGAACTCGTCCACGAGGCGGCCGCCGAACTCGGCGCGCACGCCGTGCCGGCCGACCTGGAGTCGTACACCGGGGCGGAGGCCGCGATCACCGCCGCCCTCGGGCACCACGGCCGGATCGACGTCCTGGTCAACAACGTGGGCGGCGCGATCAACTTCAAGCCGTTCACCGAGTTCACCGCCGCGGAGATCCAGGCGGAGATCACCCGTTCGCTGCTGACCACCCTGTGGTCCTGCCGTGCGGCACTCCCGTCGATGACGGAACAGGGGCACGGGGTGATCGTCAACGTGTCCTCGTGCGCGACCCGCGGCATCCACCGCATCCCGTACTCCGCGGCCAAGGGCGGCGTCAACGCGCTCACCGCGTCGCTCGCCCTCGAATACGCCGACGCCGGGGTCCGGGTCGTCGCGACAGCACCGGGCGGTACGGAGGCGCCCCCGCGCAAGATCTCCCGCGGCACCCCGACACCTCGAACCGCCCAGGAGAGGGACTGGTTCCAGGCCCACATCGACCAGACCCTCGCCGCAAGCCTGTTGAAGCGCTACGGCACGCTCGACGAGCAGGCCGCAGCGATCTGCTTCCTCGCATCCGAAGAGGCGTCCTACATCACCGGCACGGTGCTCCCCGTGGCCGGCGGCGACCTCGGCTGACCGCGCACCCCCGTCCCCACACCGTGTCGCTCCCTCAACTCCCCACGTACTTCATGCAGTTCGCCCCGCCCTGCCCGCACGCCGCCGCCCGGCCTCCGCCCGCTTCCGTCGCCGGGCGGCGGCGAATGCGGGCTTCCGTCGCCGGGCGGCGGCGTGAAGTCCCCGTCCGCTCACAGAACCTGGGGTCCCCGATGAACACTCCACAGCACAGATCCACCGACCCACGGCACCGCGCCGCCCTGCGCTGGATCGTCGCCATCACCGCCGCCACCCTCGTCTTCGACGGCTACGACCTCGTCGTCTACGGCACGGTCGTCCCCGTCCTCCTCCGCGACCCGAGCCAGCTCGGGCACCTCACCACGGCCCAGGCCGGCGCCCTCGGCTCGTACGCGCTCATCGGTGTCATGGTCGGCGCCCTCATCGCAGGCGCCATCGGCGATCGCATCGGACGGCGCCGCGTCATGCTGGCGGGGATCACGTGGTTCTCGATCGCCATGGGGATCAGCGCGTTCGCCACCGACGTGACCGTCTTCGGCGTCCTGCGCTTCCTCACCGGCATCGGAGTGGGCGCGCTCGTGGCCACCGCCGGCGCCTTGATCGCCGAATTCGCCCCGCCCCACCGCCGCAACGTGTACAACGCGATTGTCTACAGCGGCGTCCCTGCCGGTGGCGTGCTCGCGGCCCTGCTCGCGCTGCTCGCGCCCGGCGGCGACGGCTGGCGACTGCTGTTCCTCTTCGGCGCCGCACCTCTCGTCCTGCTCCTGCCCGCCGCTCTGCTGCGGCTGCCCGAGTCGCCCAAGTGGCTGCTCGCCCGCGGACATTCAGTACGGGCCCGAGAGGCCGCCGAGCGCACGGGTGTTTCCCTGCCCGAGACGGCACCGGTCGAGTCCGCACCGGTCGAGCCCGCACCGGGCGTGGGGGAGAAGAAGGCCAAGGTGGGCTTCGCCGCACTCGCCACCCGCCGCTACGCCCTGGCCACCTTCCTCCTCGGCCTGATGAGCTGCTCGGGCCTGCTCCTCACCTACGCCCTCAACACGTGGCTGCCCGAGATCATGGCCCAGAGCGGCTTCGGCACGTCGTACGCCCTGCTCTTCCTGCTCACCCTCAACGGCGGTGCCATCGTCGGCGGACTGATCGCCTCGCGCTCCGCCGACCGGCACGGCCCGCGACGGGTGATCGCCACGATGTTCGTCCTGGCCGCCGTCTCCCTCGGCCTGCTCACGCTCGGGCTGCCGCTCGGCGCCCTCCTCGCCCTGGTCGCGGTCGCCGGTGTGGGCACCATCGGCACGCAGGTCCTCATCTACGGCTTCGTCGCCACCTACTACGACACCGTGGCCCGCGCGGCCGGAGTCGCCTGGTGCGCCGGGTTCGGCCGGCTCGGCGGCATCGGCGGCCCCCTCGTGGGAGGGGCGCTCATGAGCTCCGGGCTCTCCGCGCGGCACGCCTTCTACGTCTTCGCCGGCGTCGCCGTCTTCGGCACCCTGGTGACCTGCCTCGTCCCGCGCTGGAGCGCCGAACCGGCCTCCGCACAAGCCGCCTCCGTACCGGACCGTCCGGCGGGCGGCGGTGTTAGCGTGCTGGCACATGAATGACCGCCCTGAGCTGCAGCGAAGCCTGATCGGGCGGGTCGGCGAGGTCGCCGCGCTGACTCGCCCGCTCGGTGCCGCCCGCACGGGGCACCCCGCCCTGGTGCTGGTCGAAGGACCGGCGGGCATCGGCAAGACGGCCCTGGTCGAGCAGGTCCTGGAGGCCGAGCGCGCCCGCCCCGGCGGACTTCGGGTGCTGCGCGTCACCGGGGTCCCGTGGGAGTCGGACCTGCCGCTCGGCGTCGCCGACCAGCTCCTGCGCGCCCACGGCGACGGGACCTCACTGCCCGACCCCGCGGCCCCGGACGCCGTACTCGAAACGTGCCGGATCCTGCACCGCCAGTGGGCGACCGCACAGGAGACGGAGCCTTTGGCTGTGGTCGTCGACGACGGGCACTGGGCCGACGCGGAGAGCCTGCGGGCCATTCGCTCGGCCGTGCGCCGGATGTCGGACGAGCGGGTGCTCGTCGTCCTGATCGCGCGGGACGAGCCGTACGAGCTGTACGACACCCGCAGAGCGCACGCCGAGCTGCCACCGTCGGCGCTGCGGACCCTGGAGGTCCTCGACGGCTGCCAGGACGTCGCCCTGTGTCCCGGGCCACTGACCGCCGAGGACGTCCGGACCCTCGCCCGCGAGGTCAACGGCCTCAGCCTGGATCTGGCATCGGCCCGCCACCTGTGCCGCCACACCCTGGGCAACCCCCGCCACCTCACCCAGCTGCTGCGCGAACTGCCCCGCGACACCTGGCACGACTGGCGTCCCGAACTGCCCGCGCCCGCCCGGTACGCCGCAGCCGTACGCCACCGGCTGGCCCAGTGCGGTCGGAGCGCCCGCCTGCTGGTCGAGGCCTGCGCCGTCCTCGGTAACGACGCCTCCCTCGCCGAAGCCGTCGAGACCGCCGAACTGGCTGACGTCGCCGACGCCCTGCCCGCGGTCGACGAGGCACGGGCAGCGGGCCTTCTGACCCCCACCGTCGACCCGGGACGCACCCAACTGTCCTTCCCGCACCCTCTGGTCCGGGCTGCCGTACTCACCGGCATCCCGCTCACGCACCGCGCCGATCTGCACCACCGCGCCGCCGAGGTCACCGAGGACCGCGGCAGCCGCCTTGCGCACCGGGTCGCCGCCACCAGCAGGGCGGACGACGCGCTCGCCGACGAACTCGACGCCTACGCCGCCGAGCGGGCCTCCGCCGGCGAGTGGTCGGCGGTGGCCGACGTCCTGGTGCGGGCCGGCCGCCTCAGCACGGCGCGGGCCGTACGCGAGGACCGGTTGCTGCGGGCCGTCGACGCGATGATCGGCGCAGGCGACGTAGCGCAGGCCACGGCCTTCGCCGCGGAACTGGAGAGTTTCCCCGAGGACATTCTGCGGGGGACCGTCCTCGGCTACCTGGCCATCATGCGCGGCCGCCCGGCCGAGGCCGACGCCTTCCTGGCCCAGGCCTGGGAGCGCTGCGACCCCGCGCGGCACGCCGACCTGATGGCCAGGATCTGCCAGCGCCGTGTCCTGCACGCCCTCGGCCGCTTCGACGGCGGCGACGTGGTCGCCTGGGCCCGCCGGGCCATCGAGCTCGCCGACCCCGGCGACCCCTCGGCGATCGAATCCGAGGCTGTGCTCGGGCTCGGCCTGGCCATGGCGGGCCAACCCGAACAAGCCCTGGCCGCCTACGAGTCGGCCGCCGCCAAGCTTCCCAGCGGCGCGCAGCCCCAGCGCTTTCAGCTCGGCCGAGGCTGGGTGGACCTCGCCCTCGACGCTCCGGAGGCCGCCCGCCGCAGACTCGAAGCGGCCGTGCCCACCAGCTATCGGCTGGGCTCCATCCGTATCTCCTTGTGGGCGCAGGGCTGGCTGGCCCGTACCCAGTTCGCACTCGGCGCCTGGCCGGAGGCCCTGGAGACCGTCCAGAGAGCCGCCCACCGCCTGGCCGAGGTGCGCATCGAGCTGTCCCGCCCGCTGGTGCACTGGACCGGAGCGCAGATCCACGCCCTGAGGGGCGACTGGGAGGCGGCCGAACACCACGTGGGCGAGGCCCTCGCGACCCCGCACCAGTACGAGGTCATGCTGGTCCCGTCCTGTCTGGCCCGCGCCCAGGTCGCCGAGGCTCGCGGCGACTACGAACGCGTCGTGGAGGCCCTGTCCCCGGTCGTCCACCTGCCGCAGCGGGTGTCCGTCGACGAGCCCGGCTTCTGGCCCTGGCCCGACGTGTACGCCAACGCCCTGGTGATGACCGGCCGGCTCGACGAGGCCGACGCCTTCCTCGCCCCGTACGAGGACCTGGCCGCCCGTCGCACCCGCCGCGCCGCCATGGCCCGCCTCGGCCTGGCCCGCGGCCGACTCACCGCCGCCCAGGGAGACATCGACACCGCCCGCAAGGTGTTCGAGCAGGCCCTCGCCCACCTCGACCACCTTCCCCTGCCGTACGACCGCGCCCGGGTCAACTTCGCGTACGGCCAGACCCTGCGCCGCGCAGGGAAGCGCCGAGAGGCCGACACCGTCCTGAAGAACGCCCGTGACGCGTATGCCGCGCTCGGCGCCCGTACGTACGTCGAACGCTGCGACCGCGAACTCAAGGCGGGCGGCCTGCACACCGCACGTCTCGCCCCCGGCCTGTCCCGCCTCACTCCGCAGGAACAGGCCGTGGCCCGCCTGGTCGCGGCCGGCGCGACCAACCAGCAGGCGGGCCTGGAGCTGTTCATCTCCGTCAAGACCGTCCAGTACCACCTGACTCACATCTATTCGAAACTCGGCATCCGCTCACGCAGTGAACTGGCAGCCCGTTTCCGGGAGTTGCCCACGGAGCACGACGGCTGAGCAAGCGTTCAGCGGAGGACTGAGGCCTCGGCGTCGCGGCCTATCGCCACGAGGTCCTCCGGGCCGTGGGCGTGGTCGACCTCGATCACCTGCTGGGCGATGATCGGCCCTTCGTCGAGGTCCGCCGTGACGTAGTGGGCTGTCGCCCCGACGAGTTGGACGCCCCGCCGATGTGCCTGGTGATAGGGGGCTTGGCCCCCTTTGAAGCTCGGCAGGAAGGAGTGGTGGATGTTGATCGCCCGCCCGTCGAGCGCCTTGCACAGGTCGTCCGAGAGCACCTGCATGTAGCGGGCAAGGACGACCGGTGGTCCAGGTGGTTGGACACCACGGCGACGGCGACGGGGTCGAGGCGCCAGGACATCGCGAACCGTTCCGCCACCGAGGCGAAGTCCTGCCCGAGACGTTCTGTGTCCGTACAACTTGCCGGCGAGGCAGGTGAGGTGACGCGGACGCGACAGGAGGCTGACCCGGTGCGAGCCGTCGCCGTTGACGGCGAGACGCGCGGCGTTGACCGCCCCGAACGGGCACGGGAGCACATCGTCGGATACACCCTCTTCATCGACTGGCCGGCCCGCGACGTCCAAGCGGCAGAGATGAAGGTCGGCCTCGGGCCGTGCAAGGGAAAGGACACGGCGTCCACGCTGGGCCCGTATCTGGTGACCGCCGACGAACTGGGATCTCACAGGGACGCTGAAGGCTTCCTGCGGCTGGAGTTCACCGCCGAGGTGAACGGAGAGACGGTCGGCCGGGACGTGCTGTCCAACATGAGCTGGACCTTCGAGGAGATGATCGCCTACGCCTCACGAGGGACCCGCGTGGTCCCAGGTGACGTCCTCGGCTCCGGCACATGCGGCAATGATGGTTGCCTCGCGGAACTCTGGGGTGTGCGGGGCGAACAGAACCCGCCGCTGAAGGCCGCCATTGAGTCACTGATCCCAGAAAGCGCCGACGGCGCCACCACGCAGTGGCCTGACGCCAGTTGAGGCCGGGACGGCGGCACAGCTGACCTCAGCGATCGCGGTGGTCGCATCCGAGTGCCTGGTGTGGGCTGGCCGACACAACGGTCGGCAACGGCGGAGCCGGCAGTTTGCGGACTGCTGTCCGCCTGTCCCGCCTTGGCGGGCTGTTCGGTTCGTGCTCGGGTGCCGGCGAGGAAGTAGGAGCCGGTGCCGGTCTCGATGATCGTGCCGTTGAACGTCAGGGGGTCGACGATCACCGCGCAGGGACAGGGGGCGGTGGACGCCTTCGTCCAGCCGAAGAACAACTCGTTGGACGCGATGGCGACGCTGTTCTTCTCCTCGCTGTTCTTCTCCTCGCGCTCGGTCAGAGCCACCCCCGCTGGCTCCGGCGGGCGGCAGCCGGGTCTCGGATCACTCGGCGTCTTCGGGCTCCGAGGGCAGGGCGACGTTCCCCATCCGCAGATTCCACCGTCCGCTGCGTCCGGTGAGCTGGACGGCCGACAGCGGCGGTGCGTCCACGCGCCAGAACGACTGCGGTGGTGCCGCGAGCGCGTGGATCACCGCGGCGCGTGCCACGGCCTGGTCGACCACGGCCAGCATGCGGCCGACATCAGCGGGCAGTGCGTCCAGCCAGGAGGCGATCCGTTGGCAGAGGCCGCTCACGGACTCGCCGCCGTGCGGGGTGGCCTCGGGGTCCGTCATCCAGGCCCTGAACGCCGCCGCGTCCTCGGCCGCGACTTCCTCTGGCGTCAGGCCGTCCCAGCGGCCCATGTCGACGTCGCGCAGGGCGGGTTCCACGATGGCTTGCCCCCGACTGACTGCCCGCGTCGTCCGGCGGCATCGCCGGGAGGGCCCGGTGAACACGGCGGCGGCCTGGGGAAGGGCGGCGGCGACCGTCTGGGCCTGCCGCAACTCCCGCTCGTCCGGCGGCAAGTCACCCGAGTCACCCAAGTCGCCGAAACGCAGCGTGCGTTCTGCCGATGCGGCTGCGCACAGCAGCGTGAGTCGGACGGTCATGCGTGCGAGGCGCCTTTCGCCGGGTGCGAGGTCGGTTCATCGTAGGTGGCGCAGGCCATATTGGCGGGCCCCCGCGTTGCCCGTACGATCTGGGTGACAAGGACGACGGCGCCAGGAAGTCCGGTGAAAGCCCGGTACGGTCGCGCCACTGTGTGCCGCCCCTCGATCAGAGGCGGCGGTGAGTCAGACCCGGTGCTGTCGTCGAGTGCTCCAACAATGCGGGACGCGTGTTCCCGAGGAGGTCTCGCCATGGCGCAGTCCACCGCTGCCCCCAACCCCACCCCCGTCACCCAGGCCATAACGCCGCTGCCGCTGCGGTCCGTTGCCCCGTGGGCGGTGTTCGTCGGCATTCTGATGCTGGTCCTGCTGTACTTCGTCGGCGCCGAACAGGGCGCCGTCTCCGCACTGTCCGGCGAGGGCGTGCACGAGTGGGTGCACGACGCACGCCACCTCCTCGGCTTCCCGTGCCACTGAGACAGGCGGTACGCAAATGAACTCCACTGTCGTACGCGCCCTGTTGGTGCGCGGCATGCTTGCGGGGCTCGGCGCCGGGACAGCGGCGCTGATCTTCGCGTATCTGGTGGGCGAGGGCCCGGTGGACGCGGCCATCGCCTTCGAATCCGCGGGCGCCCATCACGAGGCCGGCGGTGAGGAGTTGGTCAGCCGATCCGTGCAGTCGACGGCAGGCCTGGCCACCGGGATGCTGGTGTTCGGGGTGGCGGTCGGCGGGATCGCCGCACTCGCGTTCTGCTTCGCTCTCGGCCGCATCGGCCGGTTCGGACCGCGTGCCACCGCCGCGCTGACCGCGCTCGCCGCGTTCCTGACGGTGTACCTGGTGCCGATGCTGAAGTATCCGGCCAGCCCGCCTGCGGTCGGCAACCCCGACACCATCGGCGATCGCACCGTTCTGTTCTTCCTGATGATCGCGCTCAGCGTGCTCCTTGCGACCCTGGCTGTCCTGCTCGGCCGTCGCCTGGCGCCTTCGTGGGGCAACTGGAACGCCTCCGTCGCCGCGGGCGGTGCCTTCGTCGCGGCGGTGACCTTGGCGATGGTGGTCCTGCCCTCCGGGGACAACGTGCCCCGAGGGTTCCCGGCGACCGACCTGTGGGAGTTCCGCCTGGCCTCCATCGGCATCCAGGCGGTGCTGTGGACGGTGTTCGGGCTGTTGCTCGGATACTTGGCCGAACGCGTCCTCGAACCGCGAGCTGCCGAAAGCAGGGCCTCCGCGCTGACCGCGTGAGCCTGTCGGCGCAGGCAGTGCGGGCTGAATTTGCCGGGGGCGCGCCCGGCAAATTCAGCCCTGTCGCCGTATCCCGGTCAGGGATGGGAAACGTCAAGGGCGGACGTCACGCAGGCCACGCTATGTCCGGCATGTCGGCGTAGCGGGTCACAGGCGGGCCTCCAGGCGAGCTTGAAGGTCGGAGTAGTCATGCTCGGGGAAGACGCGCGGGAAGGTCTCCAGCATGCGTGTCAGCAGCCCGGCTGCGCTCGCGAACTCCTCGCTCGACAGGTCGACTTCTGCCGGATCCACGAACAAGTACTGCCAGCAGAAGGCCCCCTTGGTGATCCGCAGGGTTTCCAGATAAGTGGGGTAGTCGAGATCCATCCGGTGCGGCTCGTACGGGCTGGCGTGGAACCAGACCTCGGCATCGGAAGCGCCCTTGGTGAGGCGCAGGAGTGCGAGGTGCCCCACCCCGGTGGTGGGAGTTCCGTCGAAAGGGTGCAGTTCCTCGAGGAATTCCTCGGACAGTCCCGGGATTCCTGACCATGCCTCGGCCGGGGAGGGCGTGAGGGTGGTCTCGAAGAGGTTCGTCACGTGGAACTCACCTCCGAAGTGCCCCGGTGAGTCCCCGCCGAAAGACCAGCATGACCCGATGCCCGCGAACCGTAGGTAGTAGGGCTTCCATGCGTCGGGAAGCGTGACCCCACTCAAGTTGGCAATCCTTTTGAACACCCGATCGGCATCGCCAAACCTCAGCTTGAGGTCACCCCGAATGTCGTGGGTGGTGTGAATCTCCGGGCAGGACTTCAATTCCTCCAGTGTGTCCACCCAATTCTGCTCGTACTCCAAGAACTCGCTCATGCGTCAACCCTTCTCCGTAATGTGGCGTCGCGTCAGAGTGCGATCCGAGCCGACTCTCTTGTCAGGACTGCGATCGCCTCTCTCCGTGCCTGCGTCATTTCCTGACTTCCCTGGGATCCCGAAGCCAGATCCGCCATGTCCTCCAAGTCGGCAATGAGGTCTGACTTGCCGTAGGAGGCGTCGCCGGCGTTTGCGCGCACCAGCTTTCGCACAGCCGTTGCGAAGTAGTCGCTCAAGCCGAGACTCTTGAGCTCTTTAGGCTCGGCGGTTTTGAGGTCGACCACATTCGAGCCCGTCAGGTTCGGCACCGCGAAGTTCTCTCCCCATGTTCCGTGGGTTCCGGGTGACTTCTCCTTCCACGTGCTCCCGTCGCGCTTGTAACCGCCCCACTTCACGTCGACGCGGCTCGGGAATCCCGGGTACGCGCGATGCCCCCAAGCGATGTTGACCTTGTACCAGATCATCGTCTCGGAATTGAGTGGGGTGCTCTGGCCGTACGTGACCGGTTTCCCGATGGCCCGCTGGGCATCGTGCTCCACGGCGTGCATCGCCCGGGTGTTGTGCCCTTTTCGTGCAGGAACCAAGTTGGATGTGCTCGCATGGCCCCCCAGCCCGGCGGGGAGCATGTGCATGCGAACCCAGTCCGACTTGCGCTCCTCGAGTCCGTTCGGGAGTGCGGACAGCGCATTCCAGCCAATGGGGTGCGCGTCCTCGCGCTCCTCCGCCTCGGTTCCCGGATCGACATCCCCCTTGATGTACCTGGCCTTGAAGTTGAAGGCGCGCGGGCCGTCCACGAAGGGCGGGAGGATCGTCGGCGGGAGCGGGTCGTTCTTCGCCCCGCGCTCGGCCAGGATTTCGGCGAGCTTCTCCATGCGCAGCCTGATCCTGAACACCTTGCCGTGCAGCGCGGCGTCGCCGAGGGGGCCCTTGGTGAGCCCGTGCTTGCCCTTCGTGTTCGGCAGAGCGTCCTGGGCCTGCTCGATCTTCTCGTAGAGTTTCCAGGCCTCGTCGAAGAGGGCGCCGTCCTTCAAGGCCTCTTCAGGGTTGGTCTCGTGGAGCTTCTCGTTCTCCGCGCGCCACTTCCCCAGGTACTCCGCGACAGACGTCGGCGTACTCCGGACGGTGAGGTCTGCGCTCCTTCCCCGGCCGTCGAAGAGCAGGGTGTGCCGGTCCTCGTCCTCCGTCTCGAAGCGCACCTTCGGGAGGTCGGGTGCCTTCTGGGACGCTGCGGATTCCTCGTCCTTCCGGATCTCGTCCTTCGCCTTGTCGCTCTTGGGGCGGCCGGGTTCATCCTTGTCCTTGCCGTCGCCGTCCGGATCCTTGCGCCCCTTTCCGCCCTTGCTGTCTCCGTCGGTGTCCTTCTTGCCCTTGCCGTCCCTGTCCTTCTTGCCGTCCGGATCGTTCTTCTTGTTCTTGCCGTCGGAGTCGGTGTCCTTCTTGCTGTCCGGGTCGTCCTTCTTGCCGTCTCCGTCCTTTGTCTTGTCCTTGTTGGACTTGTTGTTGGAGTCGCCGGTCTTGTCCGGGTCCTTCTTGCCGGAGCCGTCGGGGTCGTCCTTCTTCCCCGAACCGTCTTGATCCTTGTTGTCCTTGTTGGTGTCCGGCTTGGGTTTTGGTTTGGGCTTGGGGGATGGGGTCGGCTTGGTGTCGTCCTTGTCCTTGTTGCCGGTCCCGTCCTTGTTCTGGTCCTGGTTCTTGTCCTTGGGCTTGCCGTTCTTGTCTTTTGTCGACGGGGACGTGGGCTTCGTGGAGTTCTTGCTCGGGGTCTTGTCGTTGCCGTCGGGCTTCTTGTCCTTGTCACCCGGCTTGTTGGACTTGCCGTCCCCGGACCCGTCCTTGTTCTTGTTCTTGTTGTTCGGGCTGTCCGGGGTGTTGTCCCGGTTGCCCCTGTCGCCCTTGTTGTTGGCCGGGGTGCTGGTTGACCTGCCGTCGCCGCCCTTGTCTCCGGCGTCGCCCTTGCCGCCGGTTTCGCCCTTCTCGCCCTTGCCGCCCGTGGGCTTGGTGCTGCCGGGGGGCGTGGTCCTGTCGCCGGCCTCGTCCTTGCGGCTGGCCTTGTCCCCGCCCTTGCCCTTCCCCTTGTCGTTGCCTTCGCTTCCGCCGTCGCCCTTGCCCTTGTCCCCGTTGCCGCCCTTGCCCTTGCCGATCTTCGCGGCGACGCCGCGCAGCCGCTTGCCCACCTTCGAGACGTACTTGCCGATGCCGCTCAGGAGCCACTCGTAGGCCATCTCCAGGATGACGACGATTCCCGCCGCTATCGCCTGGGCGAACAACTTGCCCGCGCCGCCCTTGCGTACGGACTTGAGCCAGGTGATGACCGCACCCATCGCCTTGAGGATCTCGCTCAGCGAGTTGATCGCGGCCAGGACGAGGTCCAGCAGGGCCGAGCCCCAGCCCGCGCCCGGGATCAGCTTCGAGACGACCTTCGTGATGACGACCTCGCCGATGATCATGGGGAGTTGGGGGACGATCGCGGCCCACACCTCCTTGGCGATCTTCTCCAGCGTCCAGCCGCCCTGCATCAGCTTCTTGTAGACGGCCTCCGTCAGGCCCGTGATCTCCTTGACCTTCTGGTTGAACCATTCCTTCACCGCGTTCTTGACCTCGCGGAAGAGGTGGTTCGTCGCCCCGTCCTTCGCGGAGCTGCCGGCCCCGGCCAGCCAGCCCTTCGGGTCGCGGAGGATGTCGACGAGGATCATCATGAACTCGCCGTACGCGCTGATGACCTTCTTCGCGAAGTCGACGACGGCCTTCAGGGCCTCCTTGCACGCCTTGATGAAGTCCAGGAACATCTTCTTCAGGACGCTGAGGATTTTGCTCAGCAGCTTGCCGAGAGCCTCCAGAAGATCCTTGATCAGGTTCTTCAGCTTGTTGGCGAGCTTCTGGACCAGTTCGATCGCCGCGTTGATGAGATCCGTGATGAACTTACGGATTTTGTTGGCGAGTTCGATGATCGCCTTGACCATCGACACCACGAACTCGATCAGGTCCTCGATGAACTCCTTGATGAGTTCGACGATTCCCTTGCGTGCTGCCTCGATCCAGCCCTCGACCGTCTCCTTGAAGCTCTTGATGGCCTCGACGACGGCTTCGCGGGCGGCCTTGATGATGCCGACGATCGCGTCGCGCATCTTGATGAACTGGTCCCGGATCCAGCTCAGGGCCTTGGAGAGCCAGTTGCGGGAGTCCTTCGCGTCGTTGTCGCGCCGCGTCTCCGCGTCCTTCTCGGCACCCTCGGCCTTCTTCTCGATGTCCTCGTCGCTGGTCTTCTTCTCGTCCTCGACGTCCTTGTCGGTCTTCTTCTCTTCCTTGTCGACGTCGTCGCGGACGGACTTCTCGCGGTCGGAGTTCTTCTTGCCGAGCTTCTTCAGCTCGGAGTCCTGGTCCTTCGTCCAGTCGTCGCGCTGCTTGTCGACGTCCTTGAGGACGCCCTCGCGCTTGCCGGTCTGCTGCTTGGTGTTGGAGTCGACTTCCTTGTCGACCTGCCGCTTGTGCTGGGATTGGCCCTTCTTGGTGTCCTGGTCCTTCTTCTCGCGACTCTTCCCGATGCCCTTGCGGCCGTCGCTGATGGCTTTCTTGAACTGCGGCTTGCGCTTCTTCTCAGCCACCTCCGAGGCGGCGTCCCCCGGCACCGGGCCGGTGTCCGCGCCGCCCCCGCCGACACCTTTGCCGCCGCCCTCCGCCGCCGGGACCTTGCCCTCCAGCTTCTCCTTGGGCGCGTCCGGATAGACCTGGTCCTCGCCCATCTTGCGACCGGCGTCGTCGGAGGCGGTCTCGGCGGTCTCCTTGCTCTTGGCCTCGGAGTTGCCGCCCTGCTCCTCGGTCTTCTCGTCGCCCTGGCCCTTCATGTCGACGCCGGGCGCCGCGCCGTTCTGGGCGTCCTTGAGGGCCTCGTCCTTGGTGGGCATGCCGCCGAACTGGGCAGCCAGGTCATCGGCGTTGACGTCCGCGCCGAAGAACTCGCCGATCTCACCGATGGCCTTGCCCGCCATCATGCCGACCTGCTGGAAGAAGTCCGGCTCCTCCGCCTCCTCGGCCTTGATCTTGCCCTCGGGGTTCTTGCCGCCCTTGACCTCGGCCTTCTCGTCTTTGGCGTCCTTGGCGCGCTCGCCCTTGTCCTGGTTGTACTCGGCCGCCTTGCCGGACTTGGGCTTCCCCTTGAGCGTCTTGGGCGCGCCGGACGGGCGCTCCATGGCGGGCGGCTTCGAGGCCTGCTGCTTGTGCTCCTTGCCGACGTCCTTGTCCGCGGCGTTGCCGACGCTGTCCATCGCCTCGACCGCCTGGTGCGGCTTGAGGTTCCCGGCCGCGGACAGCCCCTCTTCCGGTGCCATGCCGGACAGGTTCGGGGTGGCCTTGGCGGCCTTCTTCTTCCCGCCGCCGGGAGCGGCCTTGGCGCCGCCACCGCCTCCACCACCGCCTCCACCACGGCCGCCGCCACGGCTTCCGCCTCCGCGTGACGATGACGTACGGGAACCCCTGCCCCCGGAGTCGTCCTTCTCCTCCGACTTCGCGGCCTGCTGCTTCTGCGGCTGGTCCTGCGGCTTCTCCGGACGCGACTCCTGCGCCTTCGGCTTCTGCGCGCGGGGCTCCTTGCGCGCGCCCGAACCCTTGCTCTCCGACGCGGAGTTGCTCGCCGACTGCTTCGGCTGGGGGCTTTCAGTCTCTGAGGGCGGCGCCGACGATCCCGAGCCCGACGATCCCGAGTCCGACGATCCCGAGTCCGCCGAGCCCCCGGCCTTCTCCGTACCTGTCTCCGCGGAGCCCTCTCCGCCCGACGTCCCCTGCGAGGCGCCCGAGCCCGTGCCCTCGGCGTTCGGCCCGCGCGACTCCTGTGGCCCCGCGCCCTCCTTGGCCTTGTCCGGCTCGGACTTCTTCTCCTCGTCCGCCCTCTTCGACGTCTCCGCGGCGGCAGCGTCCCCGGCGGTCTTCTTGTCCTCCGCGCCCGACTTCTCCCCGCCCGACTTCTCCCCGCCGGATTTCTCCCCGCCGGGCTTCTCTCCGTCCGAGCCCTCCTTCGAGGTGCCCTTGCCCTCGGAGGCGGACGTGTCCGAGCGCGCCTGCTCCGACTCCTTCTCGCCGCCGCCGGACTTCTTGTCGCCCGCGCCGCCTGCCGCGTCCTCGCTCTCCTTGCCCCGGGTCTCCTTGGCGGACTTCTCCGCCACGTCCCCGGCGGCCTTGCCGCGCTCCTTGCCCTCCTGGGCGACGGCGTCAGCGGCGGCCGGGCCGTCCTTCGGATCGGCCCCGTGCGCGGGGTTCTTGGTGGCGACGCCGGTGCCGGCCTTGGGTTCGTCCTCGC
>NZ_JAAAHS010000510.1 GCF_009908195.1 Streptomyces boluensis
CCCCGTGGCTGTCCGCAGGACTTTCGGGAAGGGGCGGGGAGGGGAACTAAAGGCTGCGCCACTCCCACCGCATCGTCGCCTCCAACGGCTCGATCGGCGTGACAAGCCGCGGCAGCGTATTGAGCCCGTTGGGCGGCCCCGTCTGCGGCTCGACGCACACCGCCTCGACCTGCTCGTCGTACACCACGACCCACGCCGAAGGACTCGTCACCTTCAACTCCAGCTGCCCCGGCCACGTCAACGTGACCGCCACCCCGTCCGGCATACCGAAGCAGTCGTCCCACGGACCGGGCAGCGGGTCGACCCGCTCACCCGTGGGCAGGTGGTCCGCGCCGCGCACCTCCTGCCACGCCGCGTCGAAGTCGATCCGCACATCGTCCGCACCGAGGTTCCGCTGGAACCACGGATGCCAGCCGAGCTGCGCCGGGAAGGAATCCGCGTACGTCTCGAGCCCCATCCGCACCGTCAGGGAGTCCTCGGCGAGCTCGAAGACCTGCGTGACCCGGCCCGCGTACGGCCACGGCTCGACCAGGTCGTACGTGAACACCGCCGCCCCGTCGCCGCCCCGCGACCGCCGCCAGGCCTGGTCGCGGACGGTGCCGTGGATGGCGTGCGGCGGGTTGTTCACGGGCAGCTGGTGCAGCCGGCCGCCGTTGCGGAACTGCCCGTTCTCGGTACGGCCGCACCACGGGGCCATCGGGAAGGAGCCGTAGTGGTCGCCCTGCCGCAGCACCTCGGTGCCGCCGATGCGGAGGCTCCCGATCCGGCAGCCGTTGCCGCCCTGCACCGTCAGTTCCGCATCGCCCGCGACCAGGGTCGCCGTGTCCTGTGTCATCACGGTCCGACCCTAGGTCCTCGCTACTTGCGGCGGCGCAGTACCCGGCTGACGACGATCGCCGAGGCGACGACCACGGCCGCGGCGGGGGCCGCCCAGCGCAGGGTGTCGCCGGCGGTCGAGGACTGCGGGGCGGGCACCGGTGCGTACCGGCCGCGCGGTGGCGCGTGGTCGACCTCTTCGGCGCTGCGCCCGATCATCGTGCGCCGGGCGTGCGCGGCCTCGGCGGGCGGCGCGATGAACGACTCGTCCCCGGCGTCCTGGTGGAACGGGTCCGGCACGGAGGGCGGCACGTCGACCGGCTCCTCGGGCGACACGTCCTGCGTCACCTCGTCCGTCTCCTCGTGCGTCTCCTCGTGCGGCGGAGGCGTGTCAAGCAGGTCCCGGTCCGCGTCCGTACGGGCGTCCGGCGCGGGCTCGGCCACGTCATCGGCCACGTCCCCGCTCACGCCGCCGGCCACCTCCTCGGCCACCGCCCCCGCGAGGTTCTCCGAGAAGCGGCTCAGCAGCCGTCGTACCGCCGTTTCCACCGCAGCCGCGTCCAGCTCCGCGACCCGGCCTTCGCCCTTGCCCGTACCGGAGTACACCAGGCGCGTCCCGTCGGCCTCCGCCAACAGCCGTACGCGGACGGTGAGTTCGACCGCGCCGCCGCCGCGGGCCTCCGTGGCCTCGCCGGTGATCGTGAAGGCCGGTTCGGGGGCCGAGGTGTCCTCGGTGACCGCGAGCGCGCCCCGGTAGGTGATCGTGTGGCCCGCGATCCGCACCTTGAGGCGGCCCGACAGGGGCCCGGCCCCTTCGTTGGCATCGCGTTGGAGCCCCGGGATGCCGCGGGCGACGCGGACCGCGTCCCCGAGCGCCCGCCGCAGGGGCTCTGCTTCCATCGGAACGAACACCTCATGCTCCATGTCAGCCGAGCCTACCCACGCGCGTCCGGCCCGCACCCCCGTATCCCGCACATCGGTACGCCGCCGGAGGGCTCAGGGCCGTTCCGCGTACCGGGGGTGCACCAGGGTGGAGGGGGCGAGTCCGGGGACGCGGGTGCGTTCCGCCGCGCGGGCGCCCGTGGCGAGGGCGGCCGGGGTGAGCCCGCGGCGCGCGGGGCGGTCGTCGAGGCCGAGCTCGGGCCGGTCGCGGGCGGCGAGCAGGAAGCCGCGGTCGGTGGCGGCGGACCCGCCCGGCACCCGGTACGCGGCGGTGCGCAGACCGGCGGCGCGCAGGCCCGCGTCGACCGTCCAGTACGCCTTCGGCCTGCTGGTCGGACCGGCGTGCACGACGATCCGGCCGCCGGGTGCGAGGGCGCGGGCGGCGAGGCCGTAGAACTCCTGGGAGTAGAGCTTCGCGGACTCGGTGATGCCGGGGTCGGGCAGATCCGAGACGATCACGTCGTACACCGGGGCCCGGGTCCCGCGCAGCAGCCGGAAGGCGTCACCGGTCAGGACCCGCACCCGGTGATCGCGGAACGCGTGCCCGTTGAGGGCGCTGAGCGCGGGGTCGGTGCGGGCCAACTCGACGACGCCCGAGTCGAGTTCGGCCACGTCGACCTGGCGCACACCGGAGTGCCGGAGCACCTCGCGCGCGGCCAGGCCGTCGCCGCCGCCGAGGACGAGGACGCGGGCGTGCGGGCCGCGCATCGCGGGGTGCACGAGGGCCTCGTCGTACCGTCTGTCGCCGTGGCCGCCGGCCCGCGGCCGCCCGTCGAGGTAGAGCCCGAGGTCGTCCCGGCCGCCGCCGGTGAGGACGATCTCCTGGACGTCGGTGCGGAGCGCGACCCGGACGTCCGCGCCGTACATCGTGTGCCGCGCGGCGCGTTCGAAGCCGCCGACGCCCGCCGCGAGGGTGCCGAGCAGCACGAGGACGGCGAGGTTGGCGGCGAGCAGCGCGCGGCGGGCGCGCGGGCTCAGGTCGTGCCGGAACAGCCACAGGACGAGGGCGCCGCCCGCCACCGCGTTGACGGCGCCGGTGATCAGCGCACCCGTCAACTGGCCGAGCAGCGGAAGCAGCAGGAACGGGAAGGCGAGGCCGCCGACGAGCGCGCCCACGTAGTCGGCGGCGAAGAGGTCGGCCACCGCGCCGTCCGCGTCCTGGCGTCTGACGCGCTGGATGAGGGTCATCAGGAGCGGCACCTCGGCGCCGATCAGTACGCCGATGGCCAGCGAGAACGTGACGAGCAGGAGCCGGGTGGAGCCGCCCCAGACGAAGCCGCCGTACAGCACCATCGCGCTGCAGCCGCCGACCAGGGCGAGGGCCGCCTCGACGGCGCCGAACGCGGCGGCGGCGCGGCAGCGGAGCCTCTTGGCGAGCAGCGAGCCGACGCCCATCGCGAAGACCATCACGGAGAGGACGAGGGACGCCTGGGTGACGGAGTCCCCCGTCAAGTACGAGGCGAGGGCGACCAGTTCGAGTTCGTAGACCAGTCCGCAGGCCGCGCAGACGAAGGCGCCGACGAGGACGAGGAGCCGGCCCGCGCGGGGCGAGACGGGCAGCACCGCCGTGCCCTGCGCGCCCCTGCGTGGCGGGGCTGCGGGCGGCACGGAGAGCGGCGACTCGATCACGCCTGGAACGCTACGTCACCACGTGTGCGCGCTCTGTCACCCACACGTGTGCAAAGCGAGGCGAACGTCGGGCGCGCGGCGGTGTGCTGCCGGAGCCCGGGTGGTGGTGCGGTACCGCGCCACCACCCGGGCGGCGGGTCAGACGGGGAGTGGGGCGGGCAGTCGGGCGCCGACGCGGGTGCGGGTCGCGACGAGCTGCCCTTCCTGCGGGTAGGCGTGCCAGGTGCGCCAGTGCACATGGCCCTCGTGACGCTGCACGAGGAGTGCGGTGAACGCGTGCGGGCTGCCGGGGAAGACGCCCGCGAGACCGTTGGGATGGTCGGCGACCAGGGCGATCAACTCCTGGGCGCGGCCCGCGAAGGAGCCGCTCGACATGGTCTCCACGCGGGCGGCGAACTCGTAGTCCCAGTCGCCGACGCGTTTGGCGACGCCGAGCGGGAGCGGGGTGCTGCTGCCGGGGATACAGGCGACGGTCTCCGAGCAGGTGCCGTCGTCGCGTTCGAGGAGGACCTGGTGTGAGGCCCCGAGGAGCCTCAGCTGCACCTTCGCGTCGTCGAGTTCGAGGTCGAGGGCGGCGAGCGCGGGCAGTGGCTCGCGCCCGAGGGCCCAGGCGAGGTCGTCGGCGCGGGTGTCGGTGTAGGAGGTCTGAAGGGTCGTGAGCATGGGGTCGGCTCCGGGGCATACGTGGAGGCGGTTGAGCCTGGGCGTCCTGCGAGATGCACCGGAAGGCGCACCGGAGAGGGGGTTCGCCGGCTTACGGCCCACGAGTCTGGCGAGGGCTGCGTCGATGGATAAGAGGGAATCATGAACGCACCCGTCGGCACAGCGTTTTTGCCCAACTTCGTAGGGTTTCCATCCCCTCGGGTGGTCCCACAGTTCAACTGTTCTGCACTCTTCGACCAGCCCTGCGACCGTGCGTCAACGACTTGGCGCCCGACGGGAGTTGCTTCCGTCGGACGCCAGGACAGGGTTGCCATCGGTGCGGTATGGGCGGTCGGTGCGGATCAGCTGCCCCGTGTCAGCCGCTTCCGCTCAGCCGCCTCCGCTCAGCCGCTTCCGCCGCCGGTGCCCTTGCCGCGCGGACGGGTGGCGGTCACCGCCGCCCCCAGCAATCCCACGATGAAGACCGCGACGACGGCTGCGCAGACGATGCCGACGACCATGGCCCTCACCCCCCTTCATCTCCCCCGGGTCACGCACTGCTGTGCGTGACCCGGGGATTCC
>NZ_JAAAHS010000511.1 GCF_009908195.1 Streptomyces boluensis
GTACTAGGGGGCGTGGGTGGAGGGGGCGCCGGGCCGAGCCCAGGCCCCCTCCGCGTTCCTCAGGCCGCCTGGCCCCGTACGCGCAGCGCCTTCGCCCCGGTGTCCGTGGTGACGATCAGGAAGCCGTCGGGGGAGAGGTCCGCCCCGGTGAACGGGGCCATGGAGGGCAGCGAGGCCGCGACCGTCCGCTCGTCGCGGTGCCAGATCCGTACCTGGTCCCGGCTGCGGGTCAGGTACAGCGGGGCCGCCGCCCGGTCTGCGTCCGAGTGTGCCACGAGGTGCTCGGGGCCCGCGCCCGGTACGGCCGTGGCGTTCTGGAGGTCGTACACGAGCAGCGCCGTGCCGTCGTCCGTGCCGAGCGGCCGGGCGCCGGGCGTGCCCGCGGGGACCGTGAACGCGGCGACCGGGGCGGGCGCGCCCTCCCGCCGGACCAGGCCCGCGAGGCGTACGTCGGTGATGCCCGGCAGCTGAATGCTCCACAGGGTCTGCCAGGGCAGGGCGATGCCGAGGCGGTGCACGGCCGCGCCGTAGTCCGCGAGGCCGTCCTCGACGAAGGCACTCTCGAGCAGCGCGGCCCGCGCCCGCGCCGACGCCCGGGTGCGGGTGAGCAGCGGGACGGTACGCAGATACGTACGCGCCGGGGCGCCCAACTGCTCCCACGGCACCGCCTCCACCGCGGCCCGCAGCGCGATCGGGGCGGCGTGCACGAACAGGCCCGGATCCGTGAGGAGTTGGGGCAGCAGGCCCGCCTCGAGGGTGTGGCCCGCGATGTGATCGCGTACGTACGGATCGGCCTGGCCCCAGTCCTGGCCCGGCACCGCTTCGAGCAGGGCCATCGCGAGCTGCGACTGGGTGGCGCGCACGCTCCGCAGGCCCGCGCGGACGGCGTCACCGAGCGCCGGATGCAGCAGCTGTACGAGCGTACGGCCCGGCGTGCCGCCGTCCTCGTGCTCCTGCCGGGACTGTACGAACGGCCCGATCAGCGCGGGCGCGCCCGCTATCGCCGCGCTCATGTCCTGCCCGGCGATCGCGCTCACGAGCCGCGCCCACAGCTCCACCGGCATGCCGTCGCCCTCCGCGAGCGCGAGCGGCGTCAGCAGATGGCGGAGCGTGTGCGGGTCCGAACCGCACTGGTACGCATGGGAGTTGAGGACCTCGTCGAGGGAGGCGGGGAGTGCCTGTTCGGCGGGGGCGGCCGTACCGGCGGGTGCCGCGAGGAGGCCGGCGACCGCCAGCTCGACGACGAGCGGACTGGTGCCCGCACGGCGGGCGACGGCCTCGGCGAGCGCACGCCCGGCCGGTCCTGCCAGGTCGTCCCGCTGCGCGAGGAGCGCCTCGGCCTGCCGGGCCAGACCCTCCGGATCGGCCCACTCCGGCGCGTCGAGGTCCACGATCCGCACGGTGCCCGGCGGCAGTTCGGCCGCCAGTACCTCGGCCGCAGCCCTCGGCACATCGGCGAGCAGCCGTACGTTCCCGGCTGCGGCCAGCGGCCGCAGCACCTCCCGTACGACACGGTCCGGCTCACCGGAGGTGCGTACCGGGCCCGCCAGGTCCACATCCGGTACGACGACGGCCAACTCGCCCTGCCGGGCCGCCAGTTCGGCGTACACCTCGTCGGTGGTCGTGGCGCGCAGGCCGTAGTGCTCGGCGATCAGCCAGGTCAGCTGCGCCGCGGTGAGACCCGCCGCGCCCGGGACCGCCGGTGCCGGAAGGTCCGTCGGCACCGTCGACGGGTCGAGCGCGTCCACGGCGATGCGGCCCCGGTACTCCGGGTCGCACAGCATCAGGAACCCCGTCAGCAGATGCGAACGCCCGCTGCCCGGACTGCCGGTGAGCAGGACGACGCGCGCGGCGCCCGGTCGGCCGGACCGCCAGTCGGCCAGCGCGCGCAGTACGGCGACGCGACCGCCGATGTAGGGGTGCGGGGCGTGCGGTGCCTGCTGTACCTGCGGCAGGTGGCTCGGGGTGGCGACGCCGGTCATGGTCTCAGTCCCGTCGGCTGGAGGCAGGGCCCGCCTCGGCGGCGGGGCGGGGGTCAGGAGTTGCGTTCACGCTCGCGCGCGCGGTTCCTCTTCCACAGTGCGATGGCCTGCTCCGTCGGGAAGTTGGGCGTGGCGTACGACTTCCCGTTCTCCTTCGACACGACGATCTTTCCGCCGCCGGGCTCCGCGGGCCCGGCGGGTACGCCGCCGGGGGCGTCGACGGGTTCGAGGACCGGGTAGATGAGGAAACCCTCGTCGAATTCGTGCACACCCAGCTCGAGCGGCGAACCGTCGGCCCGCTTCGGCTCGGCATAACGACTACGGAAGATGGCGAGTGCCTGCTCGGGAGTGGCGGGCGGCGGGTTGTGCGGCTGCTGACCGGGGTCCTGTGTTTCGGAGGGCATGTGGCGTTCGCTTTCCAGAGGGGATCAGTGGGATGGGATGGGCGGGACCGGTGGCTCAGGCGGGACCGGCACTCACGTTTCGAGGTCTCCGACCCGGCCGCCGCGCAGCAGATACTTTGGCAGATAGTCCGACTCGACGTCGATCGGGACCCCGCCGTCGTACGCCAGGCATGCGAGGGCGAGCGGGGCCACGGCCACCAGACCGCTCGGCTGGGCGGCCCTCTGCTCGTCTCCGGTCCAGTACTCCTTGTGCCACTCCACGGCCTTCGCCAGCTCGACGTTGAAGCGGTCGGTGTCACCTGCGATCAGCCGGAACAGGAGGTTGAGCGGCGGGTAGAGGACCAGCTGCATCAGTTGGCGATCGGCTGCCTGAAGGCGATCGGGGTCGGTTCCCTCGACGGCGGCCACGAGTTTGTCCCCGAGGTCGGGTCCGCGCTTCCAGTACGTCTGCAGGGCATCCACCCAGTCGTAGATGTACTCGTCGTACTCCGCTCCCGAGTCGCGCAGGACGGAGAGGGGGACATTGCTCAGCTCGGTGAGGCGGGACTGCTCGCGGCAGATCAGCGCCAGATAGAAAGCGGTGAGCCAGTTCCCGGCGTCGCTGTAGGACTGCGGTGCGCTGGTGGGGATGGTGCGCGGCTTTCCGAAGATCACCGAATCCACGGTGGGTTCGGTCGAGGTGACCGACCTGAACAGGGCAGACCCGATCTGCATAGCGGCCAGCCAGGCTTCCCAGGTGTCGATATGGGCGGCCTCGGGGTCCTGGGCGCAATGTTCCTTTGCCTTCAGCAGAGTGGAATTGAGCGTCAGGTTGAACATGTGTGGGTGGGCGACCAGCGTTTCGACACTCGCTTCGGTCGACTCGACCAGAGCCGCACCGCTTCGGATGCGGTCCGCAGGCACCTCGTGCCGGGGGATTCGAGTGGTCATGCCCGCCCTCCCGGGGGGTTTCGGATGTCGAAGTACTTCATGGTGAAGCCACCGTACCGCTTGGGTGTTCGGCCCGGATCCGAGCCGTCGGGGCTTGCTGTGTCCGGGCGTTGAGTCTTGTCGTCCTCACCCGGTTCGAAGTCCTCCACCTTCGACTTGACCAAGGCGTATTCGACATTTCCGAGGGCGTACGCAGTCTGTAGTTTCTCCGCGTATTCCTTCTGCTTCGCTGTTCCGTCCTCCATCAACATGGTGATGGTTTCGAAATACTCCCGGGTTCCCTGCATCACGCGCTTGCCGGAATGGCCGACGCGTGAGCCGGGATCAGCGGACGGAGCCTTGGCCTCGACGACGATGAAGTGGCCTGGCTTGTCCTTGTGTTCATAGATCTGGTCGAACTGGTCACTGCCGTTACCGGTGTGCGGGATCTCGACCAGTTTGTAGTCGGGGTGTGTGCTGGCCATGGCGTGATGCAGCGCCGAGTACTCGCCGTGCTTCTCGCCGACCTTCCCCACCGCGTCGTGCGTGTCCGCATAGGGCCCCTTGGCGTCCGCGTACTCGTCCGACTTCTTGCCGTGGTCCTCCGCGGCCTGGAGCTTCGCCGCCTCGGTGACCCGGTCGGCGGCGAGGGTCCACTCCCGTTCGTTGGTCTGCCGGTCCAGTTCGGCCAGGTGCTCGGGGGTGATGCCCTCGTCCCTGCCTCGGGTGACCGTCGGCCGGATGTCGGACGGCATGTAGTCGGGTTGCTTGGGGGGCGGAAGGTCGCTCTTGGCGATGTACTTGCCGGGATTGTCCGGGTCCTGCTTGAGCTGCGGCAGCTCCCGCCCGTCCACCCGGTCCGTGAGCCGGAGGTGCTGTCCGTCGACGCGCCAGTACTTCTTGCGGTTCGCCTCGCTCGAGTTCGCGAAGTCGACCATCCTCCGGACGAACGCCTTGCCTTCGTCGTCGGACCTGTTGGCGGCGCCGGGCTCGGCCGGTCGGGGGGTGTCCGGCCGCGGGGTGTTGCTGTTGCCGTTGTTGTTGGCCGGGCTGATGTCCCCGTACAGCGGCTTCTTGTTCTGCGTCGCGTCCTCGATGTGGCGGCCGGCCTCCGCGGTCTTGCCTTGCGGGAGGGTCTCTTGGCTCGGGACGGTCGAGTCGGTGTTGAGCTTGGCGGGTTTGGTGGGGTCGGTGTCGTCTGCGTTGTCTGGTTTGTTCGTGTTGTCGGTGGGGTTGGGGGTGGCGTTGTCCGAGGTGTCCGACGGGTCTGACGGGTCCGAGGGGTCCGAGGGGGACTTGTCGGGGGTTG
>NZ_JAAAHS010000512.1 GCF_009908195.1 Streptomyces boluensis
GAGCAGGTGGCCGTCCGGGGAGCTGAGGGCGTCGGCCAGGCGGACGTCGGCGGCGGAGGCCAGGATGCCGGTCTCCTCGGCGAGTTCGCGTACGACGGCGTGCCGCCAGTCCTCGTGGTGGTCGATGAATCCGCCGGGCAGGGCGAGCGTGCCGCGCGCGGGTGCGATGGCACGGGTGACGACGACCAGACCCGCGTGTGTGCCTGCCGCGTCGGCGTACTCGGCGGGCAGCAGCGCCACCGCGACGGGCAGGGGGTTGCGGTAGGCGGTGTCGCCGCAGGCCGGGCAGCGGCGGGGCCAGCCGCTCACGGGGCCGTAGGGGGCACCGCAGGTGGAGCAGTGCGAGCCCTTCTCCGGGCGGGCTGGCGGCTGTTCACGTGGCTGCTCGGGCACGCGCGGACTGTATCCGATCACCTTCCGGAGCGGCGGCGCAGCTGATAGACGGTGGCCATGAAGACGACTTCCTTGCTCCGCGCGCTCGCTGTCGCCGCCGCCACCGCACTGGCGCTGACCACCGCTCCGTCGCCCGCGCAGGCGAAACCCGAACCCAAGGCGCCGGATGAGTTCGTGGCGCTGCGCGACGTGGATCCGACGATCCTCCAGGAGATCAGATACACCACGGCCCACAACTTCGTGGGCGAGCCGATCGACGGCTACCTGAAGCCGATGTGCGTCCTCACCGAACCCGCCGCGAAAGCACTGCACAAGGCGCAGCGCAAGCTGCTCGCCAAGGGGTACTCGCTGAAGGTCTACGACTGCTACCGGCCACAGCGCGCGGTCGATCACTTCGTGCGCTGGGCGAAGGACCTCGACGACGAGCGGATGAAGCCGGAGTTCTATCCGCAGGTCGACAAGTCGAGGTTGTTCGCGGACGGTTACATCGCGGAGAAGTCCGGTCACAGCCGTGGCTCGACCGTCGACCTGACCGTGGTGAAGCTGCCCGCGCTGCCGACCCGCCCCTATGTGCCGGGTGAGCCTCTGGTGCCGTGTTACGCACCTCAAGGTGAGCGTTTTCCCGACAACTCGGTGGACATGGGCACCGGTTTCGACTGCTTCGACACCCTGTCGCACACGGATGACCCGCGGATCGGGGGCGAGCAGCGGGCGAACCGGGATCTGCTGCGCGGTGCGCTCGCGGAGCAGGGCTTCGTCAATCTGCCCGAGGAGTGGTGGCACTTCACGCACAAGCCGGAGCTGTTCCCCGACACGTACTTCGACTTCCCAGTGTCACGGCGGTCGTTGAACGGCTGAACCGCCGCAGGGGTGAACGGCTGAACGGCCGCAGGGGTTGAACGGCTGAAGCGCGGAAGCCCGCCCTCCGTCCCGCCCGTGCGCACGGCAACGCACCCCTGTGCCTGTGCGACCCGGCATGGCACACTCGCACCTGACGTTCCGTCAGATCCAGTGTCAGGGAGGGGCCTTGTCGCGTCAGCGGACACCGGTCGTAGCCGATTGGTTCAGTGGGGAGGGGGACGATTTCCGGCTGCTCGGCACGCGCTGTGCCGCCTGCAGCTCCGTCTTCTTCCCCCGCGAGGACACGTTCTGCCGCAACCCCGGATGCGCGGGCGGTGACCTCGTGGAGGTGCCGCTGTCGCGGCGGGGCCGGGTGTGGTCGTACACCGACGGGCGCTACCGCCCACCCGCCCCGTACGTCTCCGACCCGGAGCAGGAGTGGGAGCCGTACTCCCTGGTCGCGGTCGAGCTGGAGGCGGAGCGGATGGTGGTGCTCGGGCAGGCGGTGCCGGGCGTGACGCCCGCCCAACTGGCCGTCGGTATGGAGGTGGAGGCCGTGCCCGGCGTCCTGAACGAGGACGCGGACACAGTCTGGATGACCTGGCACTGGAAGCCGGTGAGCGAGCGATGAGCGCGCGCGACGTGGCGGTGCTCGGTGCCGCGATGCATCCGTGGGGCAAGTGGGGGCGCGGCTTCGTCGAGTACGGCGTGAAGGCCGCGCGGGCGGCGCTCGCGGACGCGGGCGTGGACTGGCGTGACGTGGGCTCGATCGTCGGCGCCGACACGGTGCGCGGGGGCTACCCCGGCTATGTCTCGGGCGCCAGCTTCGCCAAGGCGCTCGGCTGGCAGGGGGCGCGCGTGACCAGCGTGTACGCGGCGTGCGCCTCCGGAGCGCAGGCCGTGAACACCGCGCGTACGCAGATCCTCGCGGGCCTCGCGGACGTGGTGCTCGTGGTGGGCGCGGACGCCGCGCCGAAGGGGTTCTTCCGGCCCGCCGGCGGGGACCGGCCGGACGACCCCGACTGGCTGCGGTTCCGGGCTCTCGGCGCCACCAACCCGGCGTACTTCGGGCTCTACGCGCGCCGCCGGATGGCCGTCCACGGCGATACGCTCGCCGACTTCGCGCAGGTCAAGGTGAAGAACGCGGCCATGGGCGCGCTCAATCCGAACGCCCGCTACCGCAAGGTCGTCACGGCCGACGAGGTGGCCGCGTCGGCGGTGGTCGCCGATCCGCTGCGGCTGCTCGACATCTGCGCGACCTCGGACGGGGCGGCGGCCCTCGTGCTGTCCAGCGTCGACTTCGCGCGGCGGCACGGCGCCGCAGACCCGGTGCGGATCCGCGCGGTGTCCACGGTCACGCCCGAGTACCCGCAGACCGTGCTCGACCTGCCGGACATCGCGACCGACTCGGCGGCGGCCGTGGACCCGCCCGCGCGCCCCTTCCGCGCCGCCATCGCGCACGCCGCGTACGAGGAGGCGGGTATCGGTCCTGACGAGCTGTCCCTCGCGGAGGTGTACGACCTGTCGACCGCGCTCGAGCTCCAGTGGTACGAGGATCTCGGGCTCTGCGGCGCGGGCGAGGGCGCGAAACTGCTGCGGGACGGCGCCACGGCGCTCGGTGGGCGCGTTCCGGTCAACACGAGCGGAGGGCTCGCGTCCTTCGGTGAGGCGGTGCCCGCTCAAGCCATCGCCCAGGTCTGCGAGTTGACCTGGCAACTGCGCGGCGCGGCCGGTGCGCGGCAGGTCGAGGGCGCGCGGGTGGGCATCACCGCCAACCAGGGGCTGTTCGGACACGGCTCGTCGGTGATCGCGGTGCGGTGAGGGCGGCTGGGCCTGTGGGGGACGGGAGTTCGGCTGGGACGAGAATTCGGCACGCGCGTGGTGCCGGTCATGCTTGAGGGACCGGCACGCGCGTGGGGCCTGAAATGGTCTTGCCCCGCGTCGCGTTCGTACGCAGAGTGACGATCCGGGAATCCTCCGTGAACAGCGCGTGAACTGGCCCCGGAAGCCCGCGCGGCGGGGGCATCATGCTCGCGTGCCTGCCTGGTCGGACTCCCTCCGCTTCGCCTTCCAGCCCGTCGTCAACCTGTCGACCGGAGCCATTGTCGCGCAGGAGATACTGGCCCGCCCGGAGTCCGGCGACGTGCTCGCCGAGGCCCGCCGCGACCCCGAACTCGACGGCAGCGTGGCCGCGTTCGCGGTCCGCGCGGCAGCCCGGCAGGAGACCCTGCTGCCGCTGCATGTGAACGTCTTCGCGGCCACCGTCGCCGACCTCGGCGGCCTCGCCGCGCTGCGCGACGCCGTGCACCGCGCGGGGCGGCTGCCCTGGGAGGTCACCGTCGACCTGGGGCCGCCGTTCACGCACGTACCGCAGCGGGCGCTCCTGGAGGGCGTGGCCGCACTGCGTGGCGAGGGGTTCCGGATCTGCGCGGACGGTGTCGGGGACGGCGACGTACCGCTGCGCCTGCTCGTCGATCTCGCGCCCGAACTCATCAAGCTGGACGCCTCGTTGCTGTCCCGCACCGCGGGCGTGCACGCGATGCGGGCCCTGGCCGAGCAGCTCGGTGCGCTGCTCGGTGTGGAGGGCGTGGAGACGGAACGGCAGCACGCGGCGGCGCTCGCGGCCGGGGCGCAACTGGGTCAGGGCCAGCTTTTCGCGCCGCCCTCGCGGCGGCCCGCAGCCGACGTGTACGTACCGGTGATCGAGGCTGCGGGCACTGCGGCGACCGCGCCCGACGGGGCCCATGACGGGCCGCCTGTACGGCAGTTCGTGCGTCCGGCGGCGCTGCTGCCCGCGGCGGCCTCGGCGGGGCGGGTGCGCGGGCTGCTCACCGGCGCGCCGGACGTGTCCGGTGTGCTGCTCGTGGACACGCGCGGGGTGCCGGTACGGGCCGTGGACCGGGACCGCTTCCTGCTCTCACTCTCCGGGCGGTACGGGCACGCCCTGTACGCCGACCGGCCCGCCGCGCGACTGGCCGACGAGCCGCGCACGGTCGGCGTCGACGCCACCGCCTGGGAGGTCCTCGACCTGCTCGCGGACGGTGAGCGCAGCCGTACCGGCGACGACGTGGCCGTGGTGGACGGCGAGGGGCGGTGCGTGGGCGTGGTGCGGCTCGCGGACCTCGTACGCGCCCTCGCGGAGAGCCGGGTGGAGGAGGCGGCGGGGCTCAACCCGCTGACGCGGCTGCCCGGTTCGGACGCGATCACCGCCGAGGTCGACCGGTGGATCGCGCGCGGCCGGCACTTCGCGCTCAGCTGGCTGGACGTGGACGGCTTCAAGCAGGTCAACGACGGGGCCGGGTTCGCGGCCGGCGACGCCCTGATCCGGGAGGTCGGGGCGGCGCTGCAGGGGGT
>NZ_JAAAHS010000513.1 GCF_009908195.1 Streptomyces boluensis
GGCCCCCAAGACCCCGCGTACCGCCCCTCGTACGGGCCGGTGCGCGGGGTCGCCCGTTCGGCCGCTCGCCGGATGCGGCGTGCGGGTGAGCGGGGTCGACTCGGCGCATGAGCACTCAACCGCCGCCGCCCGGCAACGGACCGCCGGACGACGATCCGTTTCGCAAGCCGCAGCAGCCGCCCACGGGCAGCGGTGGCGGCTCTCCGTACGACAACCCGCCGCCCGGCGGCGGCGACCCGTACGGCGGCGCTCCGCCCCCGCCCGGTGGCGGCGGGCCCTACGGTGGGGGGCCGCCACCGCCGCCCTACGGCGGTGATCCGTACGGCAGTGGGTACGGCGGGGCCGATCCGCTCGCCGGGATGCCGCCGCTGGCCGACAGCGGCAGGCGCGTGCTCGCCCGCATCATCGACATGGTGATCGTCGGCGTCGTGGTCGCCCTGCTCGCCTGGGCGTTCGGCTGGACCAACGTCGACGTGGACACCGACGACGTCGAGGTCGGTAGCACCTTCGGCCGTTCGATCCTGTCGGCGGTCCTCTACATGGCGTACGACACCTGGTTCACGTCCAGGACCGGGCAGACGCCCGGCAAGCAGGTGATGAAGCTGCGCACCGCGAATCTGAACGACGGCGCGACGCCGAGCGCGCAGACCTCGCTGGTGCGGGCCGCCGTGCTGTGGCTGCCGTTCTCGTTCTGCTGCTACTGCATCTGGACGGCGATCTGCGGCGGCTGGAGCTTCTTCGACAAGCCGTACAAGCAGGGCCTGCACGACAAGGCGGCGAAGACGGTGGTGGTCAGCACCGCCTGACCGGGCGAGGCAGTACCGCGCCGACGGGCCCGCGACCGAGTGTCGCGGGCCCGTCGGCGTATCGATGACCCCTGAACTCGCTCCCGGCGTCGGGGAGTTCGGGAAAGTCGCAGGCCAGTGCGTGCGGTCAGCCGTGCAGCGAGTGCTCGGTCACCCGGGGCTCGCCGCCGCGCACCTGCCGTACGGCCACCGGGGCCTCGGGGGCGGCGGGCTGGGCGAGCACCGTGGGTCCGAGCGTGGCGTGCGGGCGGGGCGTGGCCTTCGGCATCGGCACCGTCACCGCGACGAGAAGCCCGAGGCCGAGCGCGGCGACGGCTATGACGGCGACCCCGATGCCCGTACGCGTCTGGGAGAGCAGCAGCATGGCGAGGGTCGCGAAGACCACGGTGGCGGAACCGTAGGCGAGCTGTGCGGCGGTCGGGCGGGGCATGGCGAACTCCGTCGTCCTCGGGACAGCAGATCTGGGATGAACGTGTGTCGAGCGGCCCGTACCCGCGCCGTCAACTGATGCTATTCCGCTGGATTCCCGAGCCGACAGGCGAGTAAGCGTGACCTAACGCACGGTGCCGAAGCATGAGGGGCGCACGGGCGCAGTTGACGGTCCACGGGTCGAGATGCACGCGCCCTCGGCCGGGTGCGTGCCCGTATGGGACGGTGGTCCGCCCGGGGGTTCCGGCGTCCGGATAGCGCAACTCCCCGACCGCTTAACGCACTTGACTGTTTCAAGTCAAGGTCTGTCTTTTCTCGCGTAACTCCGGTCGAATGGCGTCACTTGTGACGCGGCACTGCGCCCGGATCCCCTTGACCCTCCATCCGTCGGCTCCGCAGGCGCGGTCGCGGGGGAGGACAGTACGAAGTGATCCAGAGGAGCAGGTCCGGCAGACGCCGGACGTTCCGCGCCGCGGCCGTGGTGACCGCGCTCGCGGCGGCCGGCGCGACCGCGTCGGTGTACAGCGTCGCCCAGGCCGACGACACGGGGCGGCAGCGGGCAGCGGAGGTGGAGCGCCAGGACCCGGCGCCCGCCAAGGGCGACCAGGACCATGACCTGGAGGGCCCCTTCAGCGAGCGGCAGACGCAGCAGCGCGAGGAGGCCCTGCGCCAGGTCATCTCCGGCGACGCGAAGGCCACGAAGCGCGGCGCGTCCAGTGTGGTGAAGCTCGACGACGGCAAGTACGTGGAGCTGGGCCGGGAGAAGACCGACAAGATCTTCACCATCCTGGTCGAGTTCGGCGACAAGGTCGACGACACCACGATGTACGACCCGGACGGCCCGGACGGTCCCGAGAAGCCGGTCAAGAAGTACGGCGGCAAGCCGGGCCCGCTGCACAACAAGATCGCCGAGCCGGACCGCAAGGACGACAACTCCACGGCCTGGCAGGCGGATTACGACCAGGAGCACTTCCAGGACCTGTACTTCTCGAAGGACGCCAAGAAGGAGTCCGTGAAGAAGTACTACGAGAAGCAGTCCTCGGGCCGCTACTCGGTCGACGGCGAGGTCTCCGACTGGGTCAAGGTCGACTACAACGAGGCCCGTTACGGCTCCAACTACTGCGGCGACACCAACTGCGCCAACGTCTGGGACGCGGTGCGCGACGGCACGAAGCAGTGGGCCGCCGACCAGAAGGCCGCCGGGAAGACCGACGCCGAGATCAAGGCGCAGCTCGCCAAGTACGACGAGTGGGACCGCTACGACTTCGACGCCGACGGCAACTTCAACGAACCCGACGGCTACATCGACCACTTCCAGATCGTGCACGCCGGTGAGGACGAGTCGGCGGGCGGCGGCGCCGAGGGCGAGAACGCCGTCTGGGCGCACCGCTGGTACGCGTACGGCTCGGACGCGGGCAAGACCGGCCCGGCCGAGAACAAGTCGGGCGGCACCCAGATCGGTGACACCGGCGTCTGGGTCGGCGACTACACGATGCAGCCGGAGAACGGCGGCCTCGGCGTCTTCGCCCACGAGTACGGCCACGACCTCGGCCTGCCGGACCTGTACGACACCTCGGGCAAGGGCGAGAACTCCACGTCCTTCTGGTCGTTGATGTCCTCCGGCTCGTGGCTCGGCCGCGGCGAGGACTCGATCGGTGACCTGCCCGGTGACATGACGGCCTGGGACAAGCTCCAGCTCGGCTGGCTGGACTACGACACCGCGAAGGCCGGCACCAAGTCCACGCACAAGCTGGGCTACGCGGAGTACAACACCGAGAACAAGCAGGCCCTCGTCGTCGAGCTGCCCGCGAAGCCGGTCACGACGACGATCACCAAGCCGGCCGACGGCGCCAAGCAGTGGTGGAGCGGCCAGGGCGACGACCTGAAGAACTCCCTGACCCGCACGGTCGACCTGACCGGCAAGTCCAAGGCGTCCCTCGACCTCTCCGGCTGGTGGGACATCGAGGAGAACTACGACTACGCGTACGCCGAGGTCTCCACGGACGGCGGCGCGAGCTACACCCCGCTCGACGGCACCGCCGACGGCAAGCCGATCCCGCACGACGGCGGCGACAAGCCCGCCCTGACCGGGAGTTCGGGTGCGTACAAGAAGCTGAACTTCCCGCTGGACGCCTACACCGGCAAGAAGATCGACCTCCGCTTCCGCTACCAGACCGACGGCGGCACCTCGCTCAAGGGCCTTGCGGCGGACGGCATTTCGGTGACGGCGGACGGCGAGAAGCTGTTCTCGGACGACGCCGAGGGCGACGACAACGGCTGGACCGCGAAGGGCTTCGAGCGCATCGGCGAGTCCTTCACCAAGGACTACCCGCAGTACTACCTCGCGGAGAACCGCCAGTACGTGTCGTACGACAAGACCCTCAAGTCCGGCCCGTACAACTTCGGTTGGGCCAAGACGCGGGAGAACTGGGTCGAGCACTTCCCGTACCAGAACGGCCTGATGCTCTGGCAGTGGGACACCTCGCAGGCCGACAACAACACCGGCGTGCACCCCGGCGAGGGCCTGGTCCTGCCGATCGACGCGCACCCGAAGGCGGAGAAGTGGGGCGACGGCAAGCTGATGCGCAACCGGATCCAGTCCTTCGACTCCACCTTCAGCCGGTACGGCACGGACGCGGTGACCCTGCACGCGGAGGGCGTCGCGAAGAAGATCCCCGCACGTGCGGGGGTGCCGGTCTTCGACGACGGTCACTGGGTGTCGTACTACGACCCGTCGAACCCCACGGCAAGCGTGAAGGTAACTGACACGAACACGCGGATCGAGATCGTGAAGGAGCCCAAGAGCGGCGAGACGATCACGCTCCAGGTCGGCCCACAGCAGAACTGAGCCATATTTACGCAGGTCAAAGACGTATCGGCCGTGACCCTCTAGCGGGTCGCGGCCGATCGTGTTTAGGTGCGTCCTGTGAGTTTCTTATTGACGCGACGTCTCACGGGGGTGTGATGCCGAATGGCTGGAGGAGGCTTCAGCAAGTTGCCCGGCGGCAGTGTGGTGGTGGCCCTGACCCTGCCGAGCCCGGCGGGCGCGGGGGATCAGGTCAGAGTCCTGGTCCACTCCGCGAACCGCGCCCGCGCCTTGACCAGGCTGCGGAATCTGGGGTTGCGGGCGGTGTATCTGCGGGGCAATACGCATCCGCCGACGCCCGATGAGGTCACAGCGGTGCTGCACCATCCCGACGGGCTGATATGGCGCACGGCGCCCGATGAGGCGGATGAGCTGTGGCATCCGATCAGGGCACTGCTCAGGCCGGCTCGGGCGGCTTGATTTTCCCCTCCCCGCCCCTTCCCGAAC
>NZ_JAAAHS010000514.1 GCF_009908195.1 Streptomyces boluensis
GAGGGGGCTCATCGCTCTGGCTAGGCTGCGGCCATGTCTCCTCAGATCGCTTCCAACACCCGTGTCGACCTTGCCGAGTTGCTGGAGTTCGTCCGGCCTCGGCATCGCGCGATCCTGCTGACCCGGCGGGCCGACGGATCTCCGCAGAGCTCGCCGCTGACCTGCGGGGTCGACGACTCCGGCCGCATCGTGGTGTCCACGTACCCGGAACGCGCGAAGACCCGGAACGCGCGGCGTGACCCCCGGGTCGGCGTGCTCGTGCTGAGCGACGACTGGAACGGCCCGTGGGTCCAGGTCGACGGCACCGCCGAGGTCCTCGACGTACCGGAGTCGGTGGAGCCGCTTGTCGAGTACTTCCGGAACATCTCCGGGGAGCACCCTGACTGGGACGAGTACCGCGCCGCCATGGTCACGCAGGGCAAGTCCATCCTGCGGATCACCCCGGAGCGGTGGGGTCCGGTGGCCACGGGCGGGTTTCCGGCGCGGCTGGCCGACTGAGGAGTGCTTGTTTCCGGTGCCGGGGCCGGGGATCAGGGCGTGGGCCGGAGACCAGGGCGTGGGCCGGAGACCAGGGCGTGGGCCGGAGACCAGGGCGTGGCCCGTCCGGGGAGCAGGGCTGGTCCGGGTCGCGGGCCGGGCTTCAGGACTCCGTGCCGTACCGGCTCACCATCGCCTCGATGCCCGCGATCATCAGGTCGAGGGCGAAGGTGAAGTCGCCCTCCCAGACCTCGGCGACCGTCTTCCCCGCGTGCGCCGCGATGACGTCCTTGACCTCGTCGATCTGTCCGACCAGCTTCGGGTCGTCCGTGAACGCGTCCATGGCATCGCTGTAGTACTCGTCCGGCGTCATCCCCGACGCGGCGCACCGCTGATTGAAGTGGCCCTCCATCGTGCCGAAGCCGTACGCGAACTGGAAGACCGCCGCCGTCGCGCCCGACCGCGCCCGCGGGGGCAGCCCCGTGGTCCGGATGATCTTCTGCACGGCCTCCGCGAAGGCGATGGAGTGCGGGCCGATGTTCAGGTACTCGTTGACGATCGTCGACACCCAGGGGTGCCTGACCAGCACCGTCCGGTAGTCGACGGCGAGGCGGCGCAGGTGCACCCGCCAGTCCTGGCCGTCGTCCGGGTCGGTCAGCGGGAGCTCGCCGAAGACGGCGTCGACGGTGAGTTCGAGGATGTCGTCCTTGGTGTCCACGTACCAGTAGAGCGACATCGCGGTGACGTTCAGCTCCGTGGCGATACGGCGCATGGACAGCTTCGAGAGGCCCTCGGCGTCCAGGAGCCGGACGGCGGTCGCGATGATCCGGTCCCGGTCGAGGCCGTCCGGCTGGTCCGGGCCCGCCTTGCGGCTCGACACCCGGGCAGCCTTGTCCTCCAGCCAGACGCTGGCCCGCGCCGGGTTCCTCGCGCGGTCGGCCGCCCTCACCATGGTGTGCCCTTCTCTCACTCGCTCGTACAGGCACTGTAGGTCGGGGCGCGGTGCGTCGGGACCCCGCGCCCCTGGTCAGCCTCTCTCCACCCCTGCCGTCCCTTCCGCCGCAGCCGTCTCTTCCGTCCCTTCCGCCGGAGCCGTCCCTTCCGCCGCAGCCGGCTCGGCCATCTCCGCCGGCTCGGCCATCTCCGCCGCCTCCGCCCGTTCCGCCCGAGCCAGCAGCCCCGCCGCGAGCAGGCCGCCGATGAACACCGCGACCGCGCCCACCAGTTGACTGGTCTGCAGGCCGGACGCGAAGGCGTCGGCGATCTCCTGGCGTTCGGCCGCGCTGTCGGCCGCCGCGAGGGCCGCGGGCAGCGAGGCGGCGGTGACGGTGACGAGCGCCGCGAACCGGGCGTTGAGTACGGCGCCCAGAACCGCGACACCCAGCCCGTTGCCGAACTCGGCGAGCGTGCCGTTGATGCCCGCGCCCACCCCGGCCTTCTCCCGCGGAATGGCGCTCATGATGGCGTTGGCCATGGCCGGCTGCGAGACCGCCATCCCGGCGCCGAAGAGGACAAGGCCGAGCAGGATGCCGCCGTACGAACCGTCCGTACCCCCGCCGAGCAGGGCGATCGAGCCGAGCCCCGCGGCCACCATGGTCATACCGAGGACGACCGTACGCGGCGTGCCCAGCTTGATGAGGAACTTCGGTCCGACGCCCGTCAGGTTGAGCCCGACGATGGTCAGGGCGAGCGGCGCCATCCGCAGCCCCGCCTCCAACGGCTCGTATCCGAGGACGAATTGGAGATGCTGCGTCAGCAGGAACAGCGAACCGCCCATCCCGAAGACCACAAGCAGCGAACCCGCGATGGCCCCCACGAACTTCGGGTTCCGGAAGAAGTGCATGTCCAGCATCGGGTACGGGGTCCGCAGCTCCCACAGCGCGAAGGCCGCGAGCACCACCACGCCGACGGCCGCCGGGGTGAGCACCTGCGCCGAGGTCCAGCCGTGCTCGGGCCCGGTGATGATCGCGTAGACGACGGCCACCATGCCGATGGTCGAGAGCAACGCGCCGAGCAGGTCGGGCCGGTCACCCTGCGGGTTCTTCGACTCCGGCACCAGCTTCACGACGGCGACCAGACCGAGCACGGCGACCGGGATGTTGATCAGGAAGATCGCGCCCCACCAGTAGTGGTCCAGGATCAGGCCGCCGATCAGCGGTCCCGCGGCGAAGCCGAGTGAGCCGACCGTGGCCCACAGGGCGATGGCCTTCACCCGCTCCTCGTCGGCGAAGATCTGCATGACCACGGCGAGCGTGGTGGTCATCAGCAGCGCGCCGCCGATGCCCATACCGGCCCGCGCGGCGATCAACTGCCCACTGGTCTGGGCGAGTCCGGCACAGAGCGAGCCGATCCCGAACAGGGCGAGGCCCACGGTCAGCATCTTCTTACGGCCGTACCGGTCCGCGGCGTTGCCCGCGGTGAGCAGCAATCCGGACTGGACCAGCGAATACGCGTTGATCATCCACTGGATGTCGGCGGTGGACGCGTCCAGCTCCGAGGTGAGCGAGGGGATCGCGACGCTGAGCACGGTGTTGTCGAGCAGCACGGTGAGCTGGGCGAGGCAGATGACGCCGAGGATCAGCCAGCGCTGCGGGTGGCCGCCGGTGGGGGCGGCTTGATGCGGTTGATCGGTCGTCGCCGTCACGGCGATCCCTCCCTGAAGGGCTTCTTGTACGGTGTACGGGACTGGTTCCCGTACACCGTACAAGAGGTTCTCTTACGCTGTACATCTCTTCTCTGTACGTCAGCTCTTGGGCTGGGCGGTCAGGCCTTGGGCTCGAGCTTGGCGGTCAGGCCTTGGGCTGGGTCAGGTCGTAGAGGGTGGTGCCGTCGACGGTGACCTTCTTGAAGTTCTCGGTCACCCAGGTCGTGAGGGCCGAGCTGCTGTTGCCGCCGGGGCCACCGCCCCTGCCCCCGCCACCCTCGCCGCCACCTATGAAGTAGTGGATCTTCCCGTCTGCCACGTACCGCTTGAACTGGGCGAGCGTCGGCGACGGGTCGCTCCCGTTGAAGCCGCCGATCGCCATGACCGGGTCCTCGGTCGCCAGTTGGTAACTAGCGGCGTTCTGCGCACCGATGGTCGCGGCGACCCAGGTGTACGTACCGGAGTCCCGCTCCAGCTTCGCCCGCACCTCGCTACTGACGCTGGCACCGTTGAGCAGGCCACCCATGCCTCCGCCTCCGCCTCCGAGGCGTTCACCGAAGCCACCTCCGCCGGGGCGGGTCTGCGGGTTCTGGCCGTTCTGCTGGTTCTGCTGCTTGCCGTTGGGTGCGGCCTGGCCGCCGTTCTGGAGCTGGCCGCCGGTCGGGGGCTGGCCCATGCCGCCGCCAGGACCCCCACCTCCGGCCGGAAGCCGGCCGCCCTGCCCGTTCTGCGCCTGCCCCTTCTGTGCCTGGCCGTTCTGGCCCGGACCGCCCGGAGGCATGCCGCCGCCGGGGCCGCCCCGGCCGCCCGACACCGTGGGGCCGGCCGTGACGATCGAACCCGCGTGCCCCTCACCGACCGTCGTCAAGGTGTACGCCGCCGGTCCCGCGAGCGAGGCCGCGAGCCCCAACCCGGCTGCGGCGAGGCCCAGTCGGCGTCCGCCGCGGGACGCGAGCAGCAGCCCGAGCGCGGCCACCAGTCCGCCGACGAGCACCGCCCAGCGCAGCCACGGCACGTACCCGGTGGAGCGCCCGAGCAGTACGTACGACCAGTACGCCGTCACCGCCACCGTGCCCGCGAGCACAGCCGCGGCGAGGAACCGGCCGCGCTCCTCCCACAGCACCGTGGCGCCCATGCCGACCAGGGCCGCGATGTACGGGGCGAGGGCCACCGTGTAGTACTCGTGGAAGATCCCCTGCATGAAGCTGAAGACGGCCGCCGTCATGAGGAGCGAGCCGCCCCAGGCGAGGAACGCGGCGCGCGCCGTGTCCGTACGCCCGGCCTTCCAGGTCACGACGATCCGCGCGACGAGCAGGATCAGCGCGGCGGGCAGCAGCCAGGAGATCTGGCCGCCGATGTTCGCGCCGACCAGACGGTCGATGCCGGTGTCACCCCAACCACCGCCACCTGTCTCTTA
>NZ_JAAAHS010000515.1 GCF_009908195.1 Streptomyces boluensis
CCTCCTCCCCCGCCGCCCCCCTCAAGCGACACCACCTGCGCGCCATCGGCCGCGACGAGATGGTCGACGTGGCGGAGTTCCTGCCGCCGGGCGCCACCTGGCTCCCGGCGCCGCAGCACACCGTGCCCACGCTGCCCGGACACCCGCCGATGATCGGCTACCTGGTCCTGGTCCCCGCCGACCAGCTGCCGGGCCGCCGGCCGGGCCCTCAGGCGGGCCAGCAGCCGCTTCCGCAGCCGACTCCGCAGCCCGGTCAACACCCGGGTCAGCGCCCGGGGTTCGCGTCCGCGGCGCCCGCCGCGCATCCGCAGGCGCCCCGTGCCGCGCAGGTCGCCCACGCGCCGACGGTCCCGGACGCCGTACGGACCGAGGCCTCGCACTCCAGTGCCGACGAGCTGGTACACATCGACCCCGTGCAGCGCACCGCGCAGGTCGACGGGCACCGACTCGACCTCACCTACCTGGAGTTCGAGCTGCTCGCCCACCTCGTCGCGCACCCGCACCGGGTGCACACCCGCGACCAGTTGGTGACCACGGTGTGGGGGTACGGGCACGTGGGCGACGGCCGGACCGTCGACGTGCACGTCGCCCGGCTGCGCCGCAAGCTGGGCGCCGACCACCGACAGGCCATCCAGACGGTGCGGCGGGTCGGCTACAAGTACGCGCCGCCGACCACTCGTTGAGGTTCCCCGAGTGGGCGGACGGGGCCGCGCCCACCGCGCGTACGCAGGCTCTACGCGTACGCGCGTGGATGCGGCCCCGCCCTCGGTAGGCCCCTTTGAGGAGCCGGGTCAGCCCTGCGCGGCCCGCGTACCCGCGCGGGCCCGTACGGCCCGGCCCAGTACGGCGTCGACCACGAGGAAGCCGAGCAGGCTGAGGCCGAACAGCGGGACGAACCAGCCGATCACAGCCGTCCCGGCGAGCAGCGCCACGAGCACCGGCGGCGGCACCTTGCGCCAGGCGCCGCGTGGCATCGGGCGGCCGAAGCGCGCCGCGTGGCCCTTGGTGGGCCGCCGCAGCCACCACATCCGGTAGCCCCACACGATCAGCAGGACGGTCCCGAGCATCAGGCCCGCGAGCGCCAACTGGTTGGGCAGGCCCAGGAACACACCCATGTGCGCGTCGATGCCGAAGCGGGTGAGCTTGGCGAGCAGCGGGTAGTCGGCGAAGGCCACGGTGTCCATGACCCGCCCGTCGGCCGGGTCGACGGCGACCGAGTCCAGGTGGACCGGGAACTGGGCGTCCGTCTCCTTGACGACATAGCCCTGCCCGTCGACCGGCAGGATCACCGAGACCTGCGTGTCGACGCCCTGACCGCGGGCGATCTCCAGGGCCCGGTCGAGGCCGATGTCCGCGCCGCCGTGGGCCGTTCCGTGGCCGTGCCCGGAGCCGTGGCCCTCGTGGCCGCCGTCGGCGGACCCGCCGCCGGCGAGGGTGGCGTCGACGACCGGGGTGGCGCCCCCGAGTTGGGCCTTGAGGGCGTCGATGTTGGCGCCGGTGTGCTTGGACCAGGTGAGGCCGGTGGCGGAGAGGGCGACCAGGCCGAGGGCCGCCCACAGGCCGACGGTGCCGTGCCAGGACAGGGTGCGGGCGCGCCCCTTGGGCTGGCCCTTCGCGGGTACGAGGAGGTCCCGGCGGCGGGCCCGGCGGCGCCCGAACCAGAGGGCGACTCCGCCGAGGGCGACCAGCCACAGCCAACTGGCCGCCAGTTCGCTGTAGTTGCGGCCGAACTCGCCGAGGTGCAGATGGCGGTGCAGCTCGGACAGCCAGGTGCGCAGGGGCAGGGCGCCCGAGCTTCCGTAACTGGTGAGTTCACCGCGGACTTCGGCGTCGTAGGGGTTCACGAAGACCGCGAGCGAACGGTCGTCGGGCAGGCCGGGCGTGGAAAGCAGCACGCGCGTGGTGCCGTTTTCGGCGGGCGCGGGCCACACGGCGGTGACGGTGCCCTCCGGGTGCGCGGCACGGGCGGCGGCCACCTGGTCGCTCAGCGGCCGCACGGTGTCGCCCACGGGAATCTCCAACTCGTGCGCGTACACGAGTTTCTCCGCCTGGAAGGAGAGCGAGTACAGGAGTCCGCTCACGGCGGCGACGAGGAGGAACGGGGCGATCAGCACCCCGGCGTAGAAGTGCAGCCGCAACAGCAGCGGGCGCAGGGCGGACCAGGGTCCGGTGCGCCGCGCGGCAGGGTCCTCCGTGGGGGCCACGACGGACTCGCTGCGGGCGGTCGGCAGGGCTGTGGGCGGGGCGGTTTCGGGCAGGTCCGGCTGAGGCCGGTCGTCAAGTGCCATGACGTCCTTCGGATCGCGTACGACGGCAGGGGAAAACACACCCATGGCGTCGCCGAAGGGACCGGGCAGTGGCCGGGTCGGAGCGGCTCGGGCGGAGCGCGGCTCAGGGCGCCATGGGCGCGTGGCGGAAGGGGACGTACGCGCGGGGCGGTCCACGCCGGGAGACGGTGTACGCGAGCACGGCGGTACGCGGCCGGGCCGTGGGCCGAGGCCGGGGGCGCCGTGCGGCCGGGCACCGCGCGGGTGGGCGTACCACCGCGAGCAGCAGCCGCAGCGGGGCGAAGGCCAGGGAGTCGACGGCGGCGAGGAGTTGCAGGAACGCCGCCTCGCCGCGCGCCAGCCACAGGGCGCAGACGAGGGCCGCGAGCAGGTGGACGGCCAGCATGCCCAGGGAGTTGTGCCCCATGGACGCGCCGTGTCCGGCCAGCGCGGCGCCGTGCTCCGCACCGCCTCCGTAGGCCGCGTCTCCGTACGAGGTCACGTTCCCGTAGGCCGTGGGGCCGCCGTGGCCCATCGCGGCGTCGGCGCCCGTCGGACCACCGGCGGCCATCGAACTGCCGGGCCCCATGGGGTCGCCGGTACGCATCGGCCCACCGGCCGTTCCCGTCGGGCCACGCGGCGGGCCCGCGTGGGCCTGGGCGCCGGAGAAGGCCAGGTGCAGCGCCGCCTGCATGCCGAGCAGCCCGGTCGCGAGGGACGGGACGCCGCGGCGGCGGTGGCCGACGCACCAGGCGACGACGGCCGTGACGGCGAATGCCAACAAGAGCGCGCCGAACGGGAGATCGCGCCCGGACATGGACGAATGCCCCACCGCCGCGAGCGGGACGCCCACGGCCGCGAAAAGCGCGGCCCGGAAGGCGCGCAGCGGCGACCGGACGTCCGTCATGGCCGCACATCGTGCCACGCCGGAGTCGGCACGGACACGGCGCCTCCACCGGGGCCGTTCCCTGAGGCGACACCGTGGCCCGGCCTGACCGGCCTGCCCGTTCGGCCCGGACGGCGGGCGTTCCGCGGTCCGCGCGTGATGTGCCGGGCGCCGTCAGGTTCCCGGATCTCCTGGTAGCAGAAGGGCATTCCGCCGGGGCGGCTCGGCGTGCAGAGTCGAGGCATGAGACTTCTGATCCTCGGCGGCACCGAGTTCGCAGGCCGTGCCGTGGCCGAGACCGCCCTCGCCCGAGACTGGGACGTGACGCTGCTGCACCGCGGCCGGCACGCCCCGCCGCCCGGTGTGCGCGCCCTGCACGGTGACCGCACCGCACCCGACGGCCTCGCCGCCCTCGCCGACGGCGAGTGGGACGTGGTGGTGGACACCTGGTCGGCGGCGCCGAGTGTCGTGCGGGACAGCGCACGGCTGCTCGCCGGACGGGCGGGTGCGTATGTCTACGTGTCCAGTTGCTCGGTGTATGCCTGGCCGCCACCCGCCGGGTACGACGAGGGGGCGAAGCTCACCGAGGGCGCAGCGGACGCGGACCGGACGGAGTACGCGCGGGACAAGCGCGGCGGCGAGCTGGCCGTCCTCGAGTCCTTCGGCCCGGAGTGCTCCCTGTTCGCCCGAGCAGGACTCATCATCGGGCCGTACGAGAACGTGGGGCGGCTGCCGTGGTGGCTCGGCCGGATCGCGCGCGGCGGTCCCGTGCTCGCCCCCGGCCCGCGCGAGCTGCCGCTCCAGTTCATCGACGTACGTGATCTCGCCGAGTGGATCCTGGACGCGGCGGCGGCCGGACTGAGCGGTCCCTACAACCTCGTCGGCCCGCCCGGCCACACGACGACCGGGGAGCTGCTCGACGCCTGTGTACGGGCCACCGGCAGCGAGGCCGAGCTGCGCTGGACCGCGCCCGAGGAGATAGCCGCGGCGGGCATCGAGCCGTGGACCCAGCTGCCGATCTGGGTGCCGCCGGACAGCGAGCTGCACGCGGCGCTGCACTCGGCGGACGTGTCGAAGGCGCTGGCCGCGGGCTTGCGTTGCCGCCCTGCGGAGCAGACCGTGCGGGACACCTGGGCGTGGCTGCGCTCGCTCGGCGGGGTCGCGCCACAGCGCCCCGACCGGCCCGCGCTCGGCCTTGACCCGGAGGCGGAGAGGAAGGTGCTCGGCACGACGACGGAGTGAGGACGTCTTGAGGCCGGAGTGAGGGCGTCTTGAGGCCGGAGTGAGGCCGGGGCGAGGCCGGGCCTCCCCCTCCGCCTCGCCGGCCACCCGTGCCCCCGTCCACCAC
>NZ_JAAAHS010000516.1 GCF_009908195.1 Streptomyces boluensis
TACGACGTGCACCATGAGCTGCTCCTTCGAAGCTGTACGGCGATCTGGTGAGACGCCGACGAAGCCGACAGGTCGACAAGCTTCTACGCCCGTAGAGCCCCGTGGTGCCCGGTACGCGGGGGCGGCCACCGAGCCTGACCGTGCCGATGAGCCGGAGCCTGCCGTCGAGTCGGACGTCGACGCCGCGTACGCGACAAGGGAGGCGGTAGCCGCGTTGCTGCGGCTGCGCCGGGCCGGGCGCGGTGGTGAGGCGCACGCGCTGCTGTGCGAGGCGGTGGCGTGGCCCGCGCCCCGACTCCCGATGCTCGCCCGGGAGTTGGAGCGGGCCGGGCTTGCCGCCGACTGGACGACCCTGCTGTGGGAGGCCGCCTCGCTGCCCGTGGCCCGGCTTGTCGCGGCCGCCGACGCGCTGGCCGCCGCAGGCCGCGCCGACGACTGCGACCAGGTGCTCCGCCAGGGCGTGGCCCGGCCCGCGCCGCAGATCGCCGAGGCCGTGCTCGCCCTGGACGACGCGGGCCGGTCGCGGGAGGCGGACACGTTGCTCGACGCGTATCTGCGGGCGCGCATCCCCGAGGACGCGGCGCTGCTCGCCCGCTGCGCGCCGGAGCGGCTCGCGTCCCGGGTGCGCGAGGCGGCCCGCGCGGTGTCGCCCGAGCGGGAGTGGGACGTGGTGCACGCGCTGCGGGTGGCGGGCGTCGCGGCCTGAGCACGCGGACCACGGCGCCCGGCTGCAGCTCGTGTCCCGTGCCCGAACTGCCCGTTTCTCACCCGCACGAGTGCCGAAATGTGATCGACTCCGCCGGTTCACGACGATGGTCTTGCCCCGGGCTGAGACGCGGCTTACGTTCGTCACTTCACGGCCCGGCTCTACGGGCGTAGAAGCTTGTCGACCTGTCGGCTTCGTCGGCGTCTCACCAGATCGCCGTACAGCTTCGAAGGAGCAGCTCATGGTGCACGTCGTACGCGCGGCACTCGTCCAGGCGACCTGGACCGGTGACACCGAATCCATGATCGCCAAACATGAGGAGCACGCCCGGGAGGCCGCCCGGCAGGGTGCGAAGGTCATCGGGTTCCAGGAAGTCTTCAACGCACCCTATTTCTGCCAGGTGCAGGAGCCCGAGCACTACCGCTGGGCCGAGTCCGTGCCCGACGGCCCGACCGTGCGGCGCATGCAGGACCTCGCGCGCGAGACCGGCATGGTGATCGTCGTCCCGGTCTTCGAGGTCGAGCAGGCCGGCTTCTACTTCAACACCGCCGCCGTGATCGACGCCGACGGCACGTATCTCGGCAAGTACCGCAAGCACCACATTCCGCAGGTCAAGGGGTTCTGGGAGAAGTACTACTTCAAGCCGGGCAACCTCGGCTGGCCGGTCTTCGACACGGCCGTCGGCAAGGTCGGCGTGTACATCTGCTACGACCGCCACTTCCCGGAGGGCTGGCGTCAACTCGGCCTGAACGGCGCCCAGTTGGTGTACAACCCGTCCGCCACCTCACGCGGCCTCTCCGGGTACCTGTGGCAGCTGGAGCAGCCCGCGGCCGCCGTCGCCAACGAGTACTTCATCGCCGCGATCAACCGCGTCGGCCAGGAGGAGTACGGCGACAACGACTTCTACGGCACGAGCTACTTCGTCGACCCGCGCGGCCAGTTCGTCGGCGAGAGAGCGAGTGACAAGACCGAGGAACTCCTCGTACGGGACCTGGACTTCGACCTGATCGACGAGGTGCGCACCCAGTGGGCGTTCTACCGCGACCGGCGCCCCGACGCGTACGAGGGGCTGGTGCAGCCGTGACCGACCTCCACAAGCGCCACCGTGCCGTGCTTCCGGAGTGGCTCGCCCTCTACTACGACGAGCCCATCGAGCTCACCCACGGCGAGGGCCGGCACGTCTGGGACGCCTCGGGCCGCAAGTACCTCGACTTCTTCGGCGGCATCCTCACCACCATGACCGCGCACGCCCTGCCCGAGGTCACCCGAGCGGTGAGCGAGCAGGCCGCCCGGATCATCCACTCCTCGACCCTGTACCTCGACCGGCCGATGGTCGAACTCGCCGAGCGCGTCGCCCAGTTGTCGGGCATCCCGGACGCCCGCGTCTTCTTCACCACGTCCGGCACCGAGGCGAACGACGCGGCGCTGCTCCTCGCCACCACGTACAACCGCTCCAACCAGATCCTGGCGATGCGCAACAGCTACCACGGCCGTTCGTTCTCGGCCGTGTCGGTCACCGGCAACCGCGGCTGGTCGCCCACCAGCCTCTCGCCGCTGCAGACCCTGTACGTGCACGGCGGCGTCCGCAGCCGCGGCCCGTACGCGGAGCTCTCCGACGCCGAGTTCATCGCGGCCTGCGTCGCCGACCTGGAGGACATGCTCGGCCAGACCCGTGGCGTCGCCGCCCTGATCGCCGAGCCGATCCAGGGCGTCGGCGGCTTCACCTCACCACCGGACGGGCTCTACGCCGCGTTCCGCGAGGTCCTGCAGCGGCACGGCATCCTGTGGATCGCGGACGAGGTGCAGACCGGCTGGGGCCGTACCGGCGAGCACTTCTGGGGCTGGCAGGCACACGCCGGGAACGGCCCGCCGGACGTCCTCACCTTCGCCAAGGGCATCGGCAACGGCATGGCCATCGGCGGCGTCGTGGCCCGCGCCGACGTCATGAACTGCCTGGACGCCAACTCCATCTCGACCTTCGGCGGCTCCCCGGTCACGATGGCGGCGGGCCTCGCCAACCTCAACCACCTCCTGGAGCACGACCTCCAGGGCAACGCGCGCCGCGTCGGCGGCCTGCTCCTTGAGCGGCTGCGGGCGATCGGCGCGAGCGTCGGCTGCGTACGGGAAGTGCGCGGCCGCGGCCTGATGATCGGCGTCGAGCTGGTCAGGCCCGGCACCGACGAGGCCGATCCGGAACGTGCCGGGGCGGTCCTGGAGGCGGCCCGCGCGCACGGGCTGCTCATCGGCAAGGGCGGCGGCCACAACACCAGCGTGCTGCGGATCGCCCCGCCCCTCTCGCTGACCGTCGCCGAGGCCGAGCAGGGCGCCGCACTGCTCGAACGGGCCCTGCGGGACGTGGAGTAACTCACCGCGCACCACGCCCAGTCGGGCAGCCGTCCCGTACGCATCCCATCGCATCCCATACGAGGGGAAGTCATGAGCACCCGCACCCTGATCCGCGGCGGCCTTGTCATCACCGCCACCGACGAGATCCACGCCGACGTACTGATCGAGGACGGCCGGATCGCCGCCCTCGCCGCCCACGGCAGCGAACCGGCCATGTCCTGGACTGCGGACCGGGTCATCGACGCCACCGACAAGTACGTCATCCCGGGCGGCGTCGACGCCCACACGCACATGGAGCTGCCCTTCGGCGGCACCTTCGCCTCCGACACCTTCGAGACCGGCACCCGCGCGGCGGCCTGGGGCGGCACCACGACGATCGTGGACTTCGCCGTGCAGAGCCAGGGGCGCGCCCTGCGCGAGGGCCTGGACGCCTGGTACGCGAAGGCCGACGGCAACTGCGCCATCGACTACGGCTTCCACATGATCCTCTCCGACGTCAACGACGCGTCCCTCAAGGAGATGGACCTCCTTGTGGAGGAGGGCATCACGTCGTTCAAGCTGTTCATGGCCTACCCCGGCGTCTTCTACAGCGACGACGGCCAGGTCCTGCGCGCGATGCAGCGCTCCGCGGGCAACGGCGGGCTGATCATGATGCACGCGGAGAACGGCATCGCCATCGACGTACTCGTCGAGCAGGCACTCCAGCGCGGTGAGACCGACCCGCGCTACCACGGCGAGGTGCGCAAGGTCCTCCTGGAGGCCGAGGCCACCCACCGCGCCATCCAGCTGGCCCGCGTCGCCGGTGCCCCGCTGTACGTCGTGCACGTCTCCGCCGAGGAGGCGGTGGCCGAGCTGGCGGCCGCGCGCGACAAGGGCCTCCCGGTCTTCGGCGAGACCTGCCCGCAGTACCTGTTCCTCTCGACCGACAATCTCGCGGAGCCGGACTTCGAGGGCGCCAAGTACGTGTGCTCGACGCCGCTGCGCCCGCGCGAACATCAGGCGGCGCTCTGGCGCGGGCTGCGCACCAACGACCTCCAGGTGGTGTCGACGGACCACTGCCCGTTCTGCTTCACCGGCCAGAAGGAGCTGGGCCGCGAGAACTTCTCGAAGATCCCCAACGGCCTTCCGGGGGTGGAGAACCGCATGGACCTCCTCCACCAGGCGGTCGTCGACGGCCACATCACCCGCCGCCGCTGGATCGAGATCGCCTGCGCGGCCCCGGCCCGCATGTTCGGCCTGTACGGCAAGAAGGGCACCCTCGCACCGGGCGCGGACGCGGACGTGGTCATCTACGACCCGGCGGCCACCCAGACCATCTCCGCCGAGACGCACCACATGAACGTCGACTACTCGGCGTACGAGGGCAAGCAGGTCACGGGACGGGTGGAGACGGTGCTCTCCCGGGGGGAAGTCGTCATCGAGGAAAGGGAGTTCAAGGGGCGGGCG
>NZ_JAAAHS010000517.1 GCF_009908195.1 Streptomyces boluensis
GAGGCCGCCGGGGTCGTCGGCCGCACCGCGCAACTCACCGTGCACCCGGTGCGCGGCGTCACCGACAGGGCCCCGAGAACCGAGGCCAAGGACAGCGGCGGACCGGACACCGATCTCCCCTCACAACGCGACCGTGCCCGGAGTGGTTCCCGCCACTTCCGGGCACGCCACGATCGGGTGAAGCGGACTACAACCGCGGGTCCACCGGCTCCGATTCGAGGGCCAGGACCGCGAAGACCGCCTCGTGCACCCGCCACAGCGGCTCGCCCCGCGCGAGCCGGTCGAGGGCCTCAAGACCGAGGCCGTACTCCCGCAGCGCGAGCGAGCGTTTGTGGCCGAGGGAGCGGGAGCGCAGCCGCTTCAGATTGTCGGGGCGGGTGTACTCGGGGCCGTAGATGATCCGCAGGTACTCGCGGCCCCGGCACTTGATGCCGGGCTGCACCAGGCGGCCCTTGCCGTCGCGTGCGAGTGCCTCGACCGGCTTGACGACCATGCCCTCGCCGCCGCGCCCCGTCATCTCCAGCCACCAGTCGACGCCGGACTGTACGGACGCGGGGTCGCCGGTGTCGACATAGAGACGCCGGGTGGTCTGAAGCAGGCCCGTCGGGTCGTGCTCCACCATGCGGTCGAGCAGCGCGAGCTGCGCGTCGTGGCCGAGGCCCGCGAGGCTGCGCCCGCTCGCGGCGAGGACCTGGAACGGCGCGAGCCGTACGCCGTCCAGGCCGTCCGTGCTCCAGCAGTAGCGGCGGTAGGCGTGGGTGAACGCCTCGGCGTCGGCGGCGCGTTCACGCTGCCGCGCGAGCAGGTCGCCGGTGTCGACGCCACGGGCCGCGGCCGCTTCGAGCGCGGCGAGCGCGCCCGGGAACACCGCGCCGGACGCGGCGCCGACCGCCGCGTACTGGGTGCGGAGCAGGCCCGAGGCCTTGAGCGACCAGGGCAGCAACTCGGCGTCGAGCAGCAGCCAGTCTGTGTCAAGGTCCGCCCAGAGACCGGCCTCGCCGACGGCCGCGCGGATCCGCCCGAGCACCTCCTCCGTGACCGTCTCGTCGTCGAAGAAGGGCCGCCCGGTACGGGTGTAGAGGGAGCCGGTGACGCCCTCCGTGCCGAAGCGTTCCCGCGCCGTGGCCTCGTCCCGGCACACAAGGGCGACGGCCCGCGAGCCCATGTGCTTCTCCTCGCACACCACCCGCCCGACCCCGTCGGCCGCGTACTGCGCGAAGGCTTCGGCAGGGTGCTCCAAGTAGCCCTCGACCTGCGAGGTCGCAGTCGGGGCCATGGTGGGCGGCAGGTACGGGAGCAGCCTCGGGTCGATCGCGAAGCGGCTCATGACCTCGAGGGCCGCCGCCGCGTTCTCCTCGCGCACCGTGACCCGTCCGGCCGTCGCGGTCTCCACGGTCCTGCGGCCGCGCACGTCCGCCAGGTCGAGCGGCCGGCCCTCGTGCCCGCCGGGCGCTTCGGACGCGAGCGGCTTGGCCGGTTCGTACCAGACCCGCTCGGCCGGTACGTCGACGAGTTCGCGCTCCGGCCAGCGCAGCGCGGTCATCCGGCCGCCGAAGACCACGCCCGTGTCCAGGCAGATGGTGTTGTTGAGCCAGGTCGCGGTGGGCACGGGTGTGTGGCCGTACACCACAGCCGCGCGGCCGCGGTACTCCTCGGCCCAGGGGTAGCGCACGGGCAGGCCGAACTCGTCGGTCTCGCCGGTCGTGTCGCCGTACAGCGCGTGCGAGCGGACCCGGCCCGAGGTGCGGCCGTGGTACTTCTCGGGCAGGCCCGCGTGGCACACGACGAGCTTGCCCTCGTCCAGGACGTAGTGACTGACCAGGCCGTCGATGAACTCCCGCACCTCGGTGCGGAATTCCTCGCTCTCCCCCTCCATCTGCTCGATGGTCTCGGCGAGGCCGTGCGTGTGCTTGACGTTCCTGCCCTTGAGGTAACGGCCGAACTTGTTCTCGTGGTTCCCGGGCACGCACAGCGCGTCGCCGGACTTCACCATCTCCATGACGCGGCGCAGCACACCCGGGCTGTCCGGGCCGCGGTCGACGAGGTCGCCGACGAAGACGGCCGTACGCCCCTCGGGGTGCGTGCCGTCGACGTACCCCAGCTTGCCGAGGAGCGTGTCGAGCTCGGAGCGGCAGCCGTGGATGTCGCCGATGATGTCGAAGGGGCCGGTGAGGTGGCTGAGGTCGTTGTACCGCTTCTCCACGCGGATGCTCGCGCCGTCGATCTCCTCGGCGCCGCGCAGCACATGCACCTTGCGGAACCCTTCGCGCTCCAAGTGCCGCAGGGAGCGCCGGAGTTCACGGATGTGGCGTTGGACGACCCGGCGCGGCATGTCGGCCCGGTCGGCGCGTGCCGCGTTCCGTGCGGCGCACACCTCCTCGGGGACGTCGAGGACGATGGCGATGGGCAGCACGTCGTACTGCCGGGCGAGCTGGACGAGCTGCTTGCGGCTCTCCTGCTGCACGTTGGTCGCGTCGACGACGGTGAGCCGGCCGGCGGCGAGCCGCTTGCCCGCGATGTAGTGCAGCACCTCGAAGGCGTCGCGGCTGGCGCTCTGGTCGTTCTCGTCGTCGGCGACGAGGCCGCGGCAGAAGTCGCTGGAGAGCACTTCGGTGGCCTTGAAGTGCTTGCGCGCGAAGGAGGACTTGCCGGATCCGGAGGCGCCGACGAGCACGACGAGGGCCAGGTCGGTGACGGGCAGGACGCGCCCCGCGGCGGCGTCGGCGGTGGTGTCGGTGGCGGTGCTCATGCGGCCTTCACTCCCTTCGTGGAGCTCGTGGTGCTGGTGGTGCTGGTGCTTTTGGTGGTCGTACGCAAGGTGAAGACGGCCATCTGGGTGGGCGGTCCGACCTCGGGGTCGTCGGGCCCGACGGGCGTGAACCGCACGTCGTACCCGTGCCGTTCGGCCACCGCGCGCGCCCAGCCGCCGAACTCCTCGCGGGTCCACTCGAAGCGGTGGTCGCCGTGCCGGGAGTGCCCGGCGGGCAGCGTCTCCCAGCGGACGTTGTACTCGACGTTGGGCGTCGTCACGAGCACGGTCCCCGGCCGCGCGGTACCGAACACCGCGTACTCCAGGGCCGGGAGCCGCGGCAGGTCGAGGTGCTCGATGACCTCGCTGAGCACGGCCGCGTCGTACCCCTTGAGTCGCTTGTCGGTGTACGCGAGCGAGCCCTGAAGGAGCGAGACGCGCTCGGCCTGCCGTTCACCGAGGCGGTCGAGCCCAAGGCGCCGGGCGGCGACGGTCAGCGCGCGCACGGACACGTCGAGGCCCACGATCTCGGTGAAGCGCACGTCCTTGAGCAGCGCCTGCACCAACTGGCCCTGGCCGCAGCCGAGATCGAGCACACGGCTCGCCCCGGCCTCGCGCAGCGCGTCGAGAATCGCGTCCCGGCGCTGCACGGCGAGCGGTACGGGCTTCTCCTCGGTGTCGGAGTCGTCCTCGGTGCCGGAGTCGTCCTCGTCGACGGCGTTGTCGAGCGCTTCCACCTCGACGTCATCGGCGTCGGCGAGCCGTACGAGCTCAAGGCGTTCCTCGGCCTCGCGGGTCAGGGACCGGCGGCGCGCCAGATAGCGGCTGGTGATCAGCTTCTGCTCGGGGTGCTCGGCGAGCCAGCCCTCGCCGGCCCGCAGCAGTTTGTCGACCTCGTCGGGCGAGACCCAGTAGTGCTTGGCGTCGTCGAGCACCGGAAGCAGCACATACAGCTGCCGCAGCGCCTCGGCGAGCGTCGCCTCCCCTTCCAGTACGAGGCGTACGTAGCGCGAGTCGCCCCACTCGGGGAACTCCGCGTCGAGGGCGACCGGTTCGGCGGTGACCGTCCAGCCGAGCGGCTCGAAAAGCTGGGCGACGAGTGCGGCACCGCCGCGCGCGGGGAGCGCGGGCACCTCGATACGCAGCGGCAGCGGCTGTCCGACCAGCTCGGGCCGGGCGGCGCAGGACCCGTTCAGGGCGCTCTTGAAGACGGTGCTCAGGGCCACGGCGAGCAGCGAAGAGGCCGCGTACGGGCGGTCGTTGACGTACTGCGCGAGTGCCGCGTCCGGCGCGCCGCCCCGGCCCTTGCCCCGGCGCACCAGGGCCACGGGGTCCACCTCGAGGAGCAGCGCCGCCGTGCAGCGCTCCGTGGTCGCCTCCGGGTAGAAGACGTGGGCGCGGCCGTGCGAGGTGGAGAACTCCTGCGCCTTGCCGGGATGCTTGTGCAGCAGGAACCCGAGGTCGGTCGCGGGACGGTCCGTGGAGCCGGTGGTGCTGATCGTCAGGAACACGGCGGGTACGCCTCGATTACGGTCTGAGCGGACACGGTGGTCGCGAACCACCCCGGCACCCGACGCGCCCCCGGCCCGCCACTGCCGCACGGTGGGCGACGCGGCCCTCAACGTACCTGGAAGATCGCGGTGGGGGTCAGGGGTTTTCCGCCCCTCCTACGC
>NZ_JAAAHS010000518.1 GCF_009908195.1 Streptomyces boluensis
CCCATGCACCCCTCAGCCGCGCACCCTCAGCCGCGCCCCCCGACCCGCACCTCGGCCACCACGTTCACCCCGTCCACCCACGCCACGGTCGCGTTCGCGCACCGCACCGCGAGGTGGGCGCCGTCGAAGTCCGGGTCGGGCAGGGCGAGGCCCAACCGGTAGGTGCCGGCAGGGACTTCGGGGAGCGTCAAAGTGCCCCGTACCGTCGAGACGGGCGGCTCGCCGTGGTCGTCCGTGGTCTCCGCGCGGCCCTGCGGACGCCACTTCCGCCAGTCGGCGCCGGTGTCCGCCGAGGCGACCGTGCGGCCCTCGGCGTCGAGCAGGACGAGGCGGACGGGGCGCGGGTGCTTGGGCGGGGCGAAGCCGCGGTTGACCACGTCGACCTCGGCGTCCAGACGGCCCCCGGCGAGCGTGTGGCGGGCCTCGCGGACCTCGACGCGGTAGCCCAAGTGGTCACGCAGGTACTCGAACTGGCTGCGCGGCACGGCCTTCCCGCTACGGTCCCTGAAGTACCCGTCCGACACCGGCAACAGCGCCTCGCGGGCCTCGGCCTCCGTCATGTCGGTGGTGCGCCAGGCGGGCACGGTGACGGTGGCGTTGTGCACGATCGACAGGGAGTCGTAGCGCAAGGTCTGGAGCCGTCGGGCCGTCGGCACGCCCGGAATGACCTTGCTCCAGGCGTACGGGTCCTCGCTCTGCCCCTTGTCCCAGGGCATCTCGCCGTCGACCATGCGGTCGGTGGTGACGTCCAGGTACGTCTTCCACTGCGGGTTGGCCGGGACGTAGTAGTCCCACTCCCCCTCCCCGAGCGTCATGTAGTCGTTGTGGAAGCCGACCCGGTCGAGGATCGCCTCGTTCTGGATCATGTTGCGCTTCTCCGCGTACCGGACCTGGGTGTGCATGCCCGGCGGCAGCGCGTCGACCAGGGTCGTCATGATCTCGGTGACGGCCTCGGGGTAGTTCTCGTGCTGGTAGTAACTCCCGTGCCACTCGCCCCAGGCGCCCAGGAATCCGGCCTGCCAGACGGCGACGACATCACGGTTGCGGCGTACCAGCGGGGCGAGTTGGGCGATGTGCCGCTGGATGTGCTGCACGGTGTAGCGGCGGCCCTCGCGCACCCCGTCGTCGTAGACGAAGCGCAGCACGGCCGCGTACTTCTTGCGGCGCAGCCCGGCGAAGACCTTCTCGATGTTGTCGAGCGCGCTCTGCGGGATGTCGGTGGTGGCGTACTCCCAGAGGTAGAAGTACAGCTGCGTGAGGTGGGCGCCGGGGCCGTACTCGCGCTCCAGGAGGTCGAGGGTCGCGGCGGCGTCCGGCGAGTGGTCCTCCTCGTTCTTCCACGGACTGCTCAGGTCGCTCGCGTTGTACGACATCTCGTACCGGAACCCGCGCCGCGGAGTGCCGAGCGGGGCGCGGCCGTCGGGGTCGTCGGGACGGATGCCCCGGTGCGTGACGGTGCCCCGCGCCCCGGCGGCACGCCCGTCCGTGCCCCGCGCCCCGGCGGCCTGGGCGGTCCCGCCCCCGCCGAGCAGCGGAACGGCGGCCCCGGCGGCGGCGCTCGCGGACACGGCGAGCACCCGCCTCCGACTGGGCCGACTCTCGCGTACATCTCTGTCTTCGGATCCGTCTTCGGATCTGTCCTCGGATCTGTCTTCGGACATCGGCAGCTCCCTCGGCTGTTCGCGCGCGGCAATGCCGGGGAGTCTTTGGCCCGGCGCGGGCCGGGGGCCATGGACGTACCGGAGGGGACGGTGGACTTTCGTCGCGTCGGCGTGACGCAGGTCAGTCGCAGATACGGGCGGTCGTGACGGCGCCGCCCGCGTTCTCGTCGTCCGTGCCGAGGACCGCGACGCCGGAGCCGGGCACGCAGTCCACGCCCTCGACCTTGTGGACCTCGAACTTGCCAAGAACTTCAGGGGACTTGGCAACCGTGAGCCGGACCCGGCCCGAGCCGTCGAGCGACACCGAGCCCGCGTCGGCCACCGCCGAGTCGAACGGCCCGTCGTCCCCCTCGTCCGACGCCGAAGCGATCAGCAGTCGGCCCTTTTCGGTGACGGAGATGTCGGAGGCGTGCCGGACGTCCCGTGTGGGATACGGCGCGCGGTAGGCGGCCTTCGTCACGGTGCCGAACACCGGCTCCCCGTACTTGTTGAACGACAGTGGTGCCGCGTAGAGCGTCGCGGCCCGGCCGTCGCCCTCGCCCCGGTCGGCCCAGACCGCCGCCGGCTCGCCGTGGAGCGAAACGAGGGTGAAGCTCTCGAAGTTGTCGCCCTGGCCGATCGCCGGGAGCGGCGAGAGGTCGCGGACCTCGACCGCGTTCCCGTCGGCGGTGAGCTCGAGGTGGTAGACGAGGCCCCGGCTCGCCACGGCCAGGTACTCGTCGGAGGTGCCCGGCACCTTTTCGAGCGCCTCCAGGTCGATCGGCTCGGCACCGCCCTTCCAGTCGAGTGGCCGTACGGCGGCCTTCTCCCCGGAATCGCCGGGGTGGTACGTGAGTTGGGCGATGCGGTTCTCTCCGGGGCGCTTGTTGTCCAGGGCTATCAGGGCGCGGTAGGCGCCGCCCGAGTGCGAGGTGACGGCGAGTCCGCTGATCCCGCTTCTCATGTCGTCTCCGACCCGCTGCCATCCACTGGCCGCGACCGACGGCTCGGCACTCGTCCGGGCCGTGGTCGCTCCCGTCGTCACTCCCGTCGTCGCGGCCACGGCACCTGCCGTACCGAACGTACCGAGCAGGACGAATGTGCTCAGGATGGCCTGACGCATGCTCATGGAGCTCTCCCTGGCGACGCGGCGCGACGCGGCACGACGCGACGCGCGTAGATGATCGAGTTGGCCGGGACCGTAATGGCCCGCTCGGCCTCCTGGCAAATGGTGTGTCCAGCCTGGCTGTTGGGCAACGCGGACGTCCGCCGAGTCGTCGCGAAAACGATGAGCAAAGAGTCTTGCCACGCATGTGTGACGCGCGTAGACATGAGGGCGACCTGGTGCGCGGGCCGTCTCCCCGCCGCCCGGTCCGCCCTGCCCTCATGGCCGTTCAGGCCGGATCCGGAGCCTTCATCCATGCGTAAGTCCTTCAGAGCTGCGAGCATCGCCACCGCCTGCGCCCTCGCTGGCGGAGCCCTGTGGGGCGCCGGCATCGCCACCGCCGACACCGATTCCGACACCGCCAACTCCCGGACCACGGAGGCGAGGAGCGGCAACGAACCCCACAACATCGGACAGCTCGTCGGCGAGATCGACGCCTACTACGGCATCACCCAGGGTGACGACGGCGTCTACCGGGCGTCCGCGGACAGCGACTACGCCGAGGACGTCGCCGACGTCCTGGCCAGGGCGAAGCGCGACATCAAGCGCCAGGCGGCCACGCACAGCGGGTCCGGGGGCGACCGCCCGGCGATCGTCCTCGACATCGACGACACGGTGCTGCTCAGCATCGACTACGAGAAGCGCACCAACTACACGTACGACAACGACACTTGGAACGAGTACGTGGAGCGGGCCGACCGCCCGGCCGTCTTCGGCGTGCCCCAGCTGATCGAGTACGCCGAGGACCACGGTGTCCAGGTCTTCTTCCTCACCGGCCTCGGTGAGGACAAGCGCGAGGCCGCGGTCGAGAACCTGACCAAGGTCGGCGTCACCGCCGAACTCGACGCCGGCCACGCGTTCTTCAAGAACAAGGCCAACCCGCCGTCCTACCTGAGCGACTGCGCGACCGCCGAGCACTGGAACTGCACCACCGTGCAGTACAAGGCGGGCACCCGGAAGCACATCGAGTCCACCGGCTACGACATCATCGGCAGCTTCGGCGACCAGCACTCCGACCTCAAGGGCGGCTACGCCGACAAGCTGTACAAGCTCCCCAACCCGACGTACTTCGTGGAGTGACCGTCGACGCGCGCCTGCGGGAGGGGACGGGCCGGGCGCCCGGCCCCTTTCGGCGAGGGATTTTTATCGCCTGGACTTCCTCACCCCGCCACGCCACCATCCCCGCATGACCTCCCACGTGCGCCACCTCACGTACGACAGTCACGACGCCTACGCCCAGGCGGAGTTCTGGGCCCAGGTCCTGGGCGGGAAGGTGTCCGACGAGGACGCGCCCGGCGACCCGGAGGCGCTGGTCGAGTGGGCGGGGGTGCCGTTCCTCTTCGTGACCGTGCCGGAGGCCAAGAGCGTCAAGAACCGGCTGCACGTCGACCTCCAGCCACAGGACCGCACCCGCGACGAGGAGGTCACCCGCCTCCTGGCCCTCGGCGCCCGGCCCTTCGCCGACCACCGCACCGAGGACGGCCGGGGCTGGGTGACGCTCACCGACCCGGAGGGCAACGAGTTCTGCGTGGAGCGGAGCGTGACGGAGCGGGCCGTGACGGAGAGCGAGGCGTCACGGAGCTGCCG
>NZ_JAAAHS010000519.1 GCF_009908195.1 Streptomyces boluensis
GTGCTGGGGGTGCGGAGGCCGGTGACAGGGCTGTCGTGCCGCTGCCGTTCAGCGGGGCGGGACCGATCCGGCTGTCCGCCACGGCCTCTTGAGGCACATCGAACCCCCTGTCCAACGGGATGCTTCCACGTTGCTTCCGCGTGCGTCCGCGATGCCGCGCACGGTCTGTTCAGCGCTGAACAGACCGTGCCATACCGCCTGCGGAGGAGGGAAGGAGTCGGCGGCAGATATGTCCGCACACAAGGTTGGGACTGCTTACGAGCCGGTGCCCTTCCCGCTCAGTGGGAACCGGATCCGCAGGCAGCCGTTGTGGTTCCTATCGCTCTGCCGCGTACAACTCTGCTATCTCCGCCGCGTACTTGACCTGGATCGGGCGCCGCTTGAGCTTCATCGTGGGGGTGAGCTCGTCGCCTCCAGGCAGCCAGTACGAGGGCAGTACGGCGAACCGTTTGATCTGCTCGACACGCGACAGGCGCGTGTTCCCCGCGTCGACGCCCGCCTGTACCTCCGCCACGATCCGCTCGTCGACGGCGAGGAGCGCCGGGTCCGGGTCCAGGCCGAACTGCGCCGCACGCGCCGCGGCCGTCGCGGGTTCGAGGGCGATGAGGGCGACGTTGTAGGGGCGGGCGTCGCCGACCGCCAGCACGCCGCCGATCAGCGGGGACGTGCTGATGATCACGTTCTCGATGTTGGTGGGCGACATGTTCTTGCCGGCCGCGTTGATGATCAGTTCCTTGACGCGGTCGACGATCCGTACGTAGCCGTCGTCGTCCACCGTCACCACGTCGCCGGTGTGCAGCCACCCGTCCTCGTCGAACAGGGCCGCCGTGCGTTGGGGATCGCCTCGGTAGCCCTTCATCCGGAACGGCGTACGGATGAGCAGCTCACCGCCGTCGGTCACCTTCGTCTCGACACTGGGGAAGGGCTTTCCGACCGTCGCGATCCGCGCCTGCTCGGGTGGTACGCCCGTCGCGAGGCCGCACTCCGACATGCCCCACACCTCGCTCACCGGCACCCCGAGCCGTTGCAGGAACGCGTACGCGTCGGGGGCGATCGCGGCCGCGCCCGACAGGGCCCAGCGCATCCGGCCGAGGCCGAGCCGGGTACGCAGCGTGGTCAGGACTGGCTCGGTGCCCGCTTCGACGGCTGCGGCCAGTTTCGGGTCGGCGGCCAGCATGTCCTGGACACCGAGGTGGAGCTTCTCCCAGATACGGGGGACGGCGGCGAACGTCGTCGGCCTGATCTCGGCCATCGCACGCGCCAGTCGACTCGCGTCGGCGAGGGTGACGACCTCCACGCCGTGCAGCATCGCGAAGTACTGGTTCAGGAACCGGTCGGCGACGTGGGCGGCCGGCAGGTACGACAGTGCGATGTCGTCGTCGCGCATCGGGAAGGCGCCGGCGATGTCCGCTGCCATGGCGAGCGCGCCGCGGTGGGTGTGCTCGGCGGCCTTGGGCGGGCCGGTGGTGCCGGAGGTGTGGATCAGGCACAGGACGTCGTCCGGGTCGACGGCCCGCCACGTCGCCTCGAAGTCGAAGTCGGGCCGCGGGTCCAGCCGCTCCAGGTCGCCGTCCTCGACGACGAGGATGTGTCTGACCGTGCCGGCGGCCGCCGCCTTCACCAGCTTCGTGAACTGCCGTTCGGTGACGATGACTTGGGCGCCGGTGTGGTTCAGCAGGTGGCCGATCTGTTCCACGGAGCTGGTGTTGTAGACGGAGAACGTGGTCGCGCCCAGATGGGAGGCGCCCGCCTCCGCCAGATGGAACTCGGGGCGATTGGTCAGCATCAGGGCGAGGGTGTCGCCGCGCCGCACGCCAAGGGCGGCGAGCCCGCCCGCGATGCGGCGGACGTGCGTGGCGTACGCGCCCCAGGTCAGCGCAGTGTCGCTGCCGTACGCGCGCAGCGCCACAGCATCGGGCTGCGCGGCTGCCGTGCGCTGGAACGCCTCCGGCAGGGTCCGGGGCCCTTCGGCGCCTTGCACGTGGTGCCTCCTTGCCTTCACCTGTGCGGACGGGGTGACACCGGCAGCAGCGGTCAGTCGGGCGGGGTGCCGAGCACGAGGCTGTACAGCTTTCCGTCGAGGCCGCCGGACAGGTCGTACGAGATGAACTTGGCCTCGGTGTACTCGTCGAGCGCGCCGGGTCCGCCCTCGCGGCCCAGACCGCTCTGCTTGACGCCGCCGAAGGGGTACTCGGGCGGTGCCAGATGCCAGTCGTTGATCCACACCATCCCGGATTCGAGAGCTTCGGCGACGTCGAAGGCGCGTCGCGCGTCGCGGCTCCACACCCCGGCGGACACCCCGTACTCACTGTCGTTGGCGAGGGCGACGGCCTCCTCGTCGGTGGTGTAGGCGAGGACCGCGACGACCGGGCCGAAGACCTCCTCGCGGGCGATCCGCATGTGCGGGCGGACGTCGGTGACGATCGTCGGCTCCACCCAGAACCCCCGCTCGAATCCCGGGCCTTGGGGCACCGACCCGCCGTACGCGATGGTGGCGCCCTCGCCACGGGCGCTGTCGATGTAGCCGAGGATGCGGTCGCGCTGGGCCGCCGAATGCACCGGGCCGAGGTCCGTGTCGTAGTCCATGGGGTCGCCGATACGCAGCGTCTTGAGGCGGTCGATCATGCGGGTGACGAAGGTGTCGTGCAGGGAGCGTGGCAGCAGCAGCCGGGTGCCGGACTCGCAGCCTTGGCCGCTGTGGGCGAGGAACGCGAACAGCGCACCGTCGACGGCGGTGCCCAGGTCGGCGTCGTCGAGGACGATGTTCGGGCCCTTGCCGCCGAGTTCGAGGGTGACCCGCTTGACGGTATCGGCCGCGCCGCGCATCACGGAGCGCCCCGTCTCCGTCGACCCGGTGAAGGCGATCTTGCGGACGTCGGGGTGCGTGGCGAGACGGGCGCCGACGCTCTCGCTCTCGCCGGTGACGACGTTCAGCGCGCCTGGCGGGAGCCCCGCGGCCTCGAACTCGCGGGCCAGCTCGAGCACCATCAGCGGTGCGTGCTCGTCCGGCTTGACGACGACCGTGTTGCCCGCGCCGAGCGCCGGGAAGATCTTCCAGACGGCCAGGGGCAGCGGGATGTTCCACGGCACGATCGCCGCGCAGACCCCGATCGGTTCGCGCCGCACTCGGCCCGAGGCGAGCACCGGGCCGACCAGCGGGCGCCGCCCTGCTCAAACTCGTAACGGTCCGTCAGATCAGCGAGATACTGCATGTGCGGCAGCGCCGCGCCGAAGTGCATCGGTTCGGCGAGCCGGATCGTCGCCCCGATCTCGCGGGCGTGCAACTCGGTCAGTTCGACTGAGCGTTCAGCGAAGCGGTCGGCGACCTTGCGCAGCACCGCGGCGCGCTGGGCGGGTGGGGTCAGACGCCAAGTGCCCTCCTGGTGCGCCGAGTTGGCGGCGGCGACGGCCCGGTCGGCATGAGCGACGTCACCGCGGGCGACGGTGGCGAGCAGTTCCTCGGTGGCCGGGCTGCGGATCTCGAAGTGTTCGTCCGCGTCGACCCATTCCCCGCCGATGAACATGCGGAAGTGTCCGACGGACGTACCGCGGTTCGTCTCTTGAAGGTCCGTCACTTCGCCTCTCCCGCCTGGTCCTTGACCGCGACCAGCTCGCGGTAGAGCGGGAATACGGGCTTGGCGGCGGGCAGCACCTTGAGGATCTTCGCGATGGGTCCGCGGGCGCGGGCCTCACCCTTCGCGAGGCCAAGGGTGGCGTTGTACTCGCCGCGCCAGAACCGGTTGCCGTTGTCCGCGGTCATGCTCAGTTGGATGTCCGCCGGCAGGTCGCTCGGACCCTCGATGATCTCGACGCCTTCGGCGTGCAGCCGCAAGGTGAGGGTGGCGGCCGGGTCACGGTACTCGACGCGCAGGGTCGCGCCGACGGCGCGCAGTCGCGGCCCGGCCTCGGGATGGTCGGAGGCGAGGCGGAAGGCCCCGCCGATGTATCGGTAGACCTCGGCGGCGTCGGCGAAGTACGGCATGGAGCACCTTTCCGGGGAAGTGAAGGCGACGGAGGTACGGGGATCAGGGCGCGGCCGGCGTCTCATGGCCGATCCCGCCCTCGTGGACGGATCCGTCCTTGGCAAGGACGGCGGCCATGGCCCGCTCGGCGAGTGCGGTGATGGTCAGGCTGGGGTTGGTGCCGGGGTTGTAGGGCACGGCGGAGCCGTCGGTGACCAGGAGGTTGTGGTAGCCGAAGGCGCGGTGGCGGCTGTCGATGACGCCGGTGTCGGGGCTGGTTCCGATGACCGCGCCGCCCAGGATGTGCGCGGTGAACGGGACGTTGAACGGTTCGGTGGCCCAGATCTGCGGAATCGCGTCGTACTTCTCGGCGAGCCGGCGTACGAACGCGTACATCTCCGGCAGGAAGGTGGGGTTGGGG
>NZ_JAAAHS010000052.1 GCF_009908195.1 Streptomyces boluensis
GCCCCACCCTCAGAGCGCTCCAGTTCAGCCGGCACAGCACCACGGGAAGCACCACACCCCAGCCGGCCATGCCCCTCCTCGCAACACAGCTCCACGCAGTACAGCTCTACGAAGCACACCGAAGTACCGCTCCACGAACCACACCGAAGTACCGCTCCACGAAGTACCGCGAAGCCCCCAGTACGGCCGACGTGCACACCCTGCATGCGGCCGCTCACCGCTCCGCCCAGCACGACCGCTTCAGCCTGCGCCCGCGCAGAAGCTCCACCCGTAACTCCACGGCCCGACCAGTGATCCGGCCCCGCTCCTCCGCACAGGGAGAGCCACAGGGTCACCCCTCGCAGTCGGCCGGCACAGCCCCGCAGCGCCCGTAACGCCCGAAGCACCGAGAGCACGCCGCAACACCCACAGCACCCCGCGGCCCACGACGGCCGCGCCCACAGCCCCAGCCTGTTCCAGGCGTGGAACGCCAGCTCGCCCTCGCCGGGTCGACCACCCGCCGCGAGAGGTCCGGGCACGGCCGGATCCCGCCGCCGCGAACAGGTCGTTCCGCATGCGCGCCGCACCCCCGACCGGGACGGTGCGCTCCGTCGCGTCCGCCACCGACGGCTCCCGCACCCCCGTACCCGTCAGCACCTCGCGCCCCGCACGTCCGCGGCCCGCTGGAGGTCGACCTCGTACGACGGGGGATGCACCACCCTGCGACAACCCACTGGGCGCGCGACGCACAGCGCACAACGCAGAAGCCCGGTGGACCTTTTCGGTCCACCGGGCTTCCGGTCGGCTTTCGCCACTGTGGGGCTAACAGGATTTGAACCTGTGGCCTCATCCTTATCAGGGATGCGCTCTAACCAACTGAGCTATAGCCCCGCCGCGCTCTGCGGTGTGTGTCCCGCGCGCTGACCACTGAAGATTAGCGCACGACGCGGCCAGTCCCAAAATCGATACTCAGGCGCCTCTGTGCGCCCTCACTCGTCCTCGGCGAGCGTGAGCTCGACACCGCCCACGAAACCGGCGGAGAGGTTGTAGATGAAGGCGCCGAGGGTCGCAAGCGCTGTGGCGAGCACCACATCGATCACCGCGATGATCGAGGTGAACAGCAGCACGCGCGGCAGCGACAGGAACGACTGGAGGTCGAAGCCGTTCGACTCGTTGGAGCCGGTGGCCTCGGCGATCGTGCCGCCGACCGTGGAGAAGACGCCCATGGCGTCCATGACCATCCACAGCACGGCGGCCGCGACGATCGTGCAGATCCCGAGGGCGATGGAGAGCAGGAAGCTGACCTTCATCACCGACCAGGGGTCGGCCTTCGCCACGCGCAGCCGTGCCTTGCGCGTACGCGGCATCGTCCGTACCCCGGTCCTCGGCTTACGGGCGGTGCCCTCGGGGGGCGTCTGGTAGGCCTGCGGCGGGTGGTACGGCTTGCCCGACTGCTGTGCCGGCTGACGCTCGCTGGGGAGCGCCCCGGGGGCGTACTCGGCGTTACCCGCGTACGCCTCCGGCTGCGGTCCTCGGGTGTCCGTCACGGTTCCCCCCTGCGCCCCTTGCGGGTCACCGGCGGGGCCACGGCCGCCGTCCGATCCGGTTGTCCCGCCTGAGGCGCCCGTGGCTCCACTCACGACCTACACTCCTCGCGCTTACTCGGACTCGGTGCTGCTGCCCTCGTCCGTGCCGGCGACCGGGGTCGACTCGTCCGACTCGTCGACGTCGCCGTCGACTTCCTCGGCCTCGCGTCCGGCCTCGGCGTTACGAGCGATGCCGACCACAGCATCGCGCTTGCCCAGGTTGATCAGTTGGACGCCCATGGTGTCACGGCCCGTCTCCCTGACCTCGTTGACTCGCGTACGAATCACGCCGCCCGACAGCGTGATGGCGAGGATCTCGTCGGTCTCCTCGACCACCAGCGCGCCCACGAGTTCGCCGCGGTCCTCCACGATCTTGGCGGCCTTGATACCGAGGCCGCCGCGACCCTGGACGCGGTACTCGTCGACGTTGGTGCGCTTCGCGTACCCACCGTCGGTGGCGGTGAACACGAACGTACCGGCCCTGACGACATTCATCGAGAGAAGCTCGTCGCCCTCGCGGAAGCTCATGCCCTTCACGCCCGAGGTGGCGCGGCCCATCGGGCGCAGCGCGTCGTCCGTCGCGGTGAACCGGATCGACTGGGCCTTCTTGCTGATGAGGAGCAGGTCGTCCTCGGCCGACACCAGCTCGGCGCCGATCAGCTCGTCGTCCGAACCGTCGTCCGCCTCACGGAGGTTGATGGCGATGACGCCACCCGAACGGGGCGAGTCGTAGTCCTTCAGTGCCGTCTTCTTGACCAGTCCCGCCTTGGTGGCGAGGACGAGGTACGGCACCGCCTCGTAGTCCCGGATGGCGAGGATCTCGGCGATCTGCTCGTCCGGCTGGAAGGCGAGGAGGTTGGCCACGTGCTGGCCGCGGGCGTCCCGTCCGGCGTCCGGGAGTTCGTACGCCTTCGCGCGGTAGACCCGGCCCTTGTTGGTGAAGAACAGCAGCCAGTGGTGGGTCGTGGACACGAAGAAGTGGTCGACGATGTCGTCCTGCTTGAGCTTCGTGCCGCGGACGCCCTTGCCGCCGCGCTTCTGCGAGCGGTAGTCCTCGGTCTTGGTGCGCTTGATGTAGCCGCCGCGGGTGATCGTGACGACGATGTCCTCTTCGGCGATCAGGTCCTCGATGGACATGTCGCCGTCGAACGGGACGAGCTTGGAGCGGCGGTCGTCGCCGAACTTGTCGACGATCGCGGCCAGTTCGTCGCTGATGATCTGGCGCTGCTTCTCCGGCGAGGCGAGGATCGCGTTGTACTCGTTGATCTTCGCCTGGAGCTCGTCGTGCTCCTGGGTGATCTTCTGGCGCTCCAGGGCGGCCAGGCGGCGCAGCTGCATCTCGAGGATGGCGTTGGCCTGGATCTCGTCGATCTGGAGCAGGTCCATCAGGCCGGTGCGGGCGACGTCGACGGTCTGGCTGCGCCGGATGAGGGCGATGACCTCGTCGATCGCGTCCAGGGCCTTGAGCAGACCGCGCAGGATGTGGGCGCGCTCCTCGGCCTTGCGGAGGCGGAACTTCGTACGCCGGACGATGACCTCGACCTGGTGGTTGACCCAGTGCCGGATGAAGGCGTCGAGGGAGAGGGTGCGGGGCACGCCGTCGACCAGGGCCAGCATGTTGGCGCCGAAGTTGGTCTGCAGGTCGGTGTGCTTGTAGAGGTTGTTGAGCACGACCTTGGCGACCGCGTCCCGCTTCAGGACGATGACGAGGCGCTGGCCCGTACGCGAGGAGGTCTCGTCGCGTACGTCGGCGATGCCGCCGATCTTGCCGTCCTTGACCAGGTCGGCGATCTTCTGCGCGAGGTTGTCCGGGTTGACCTGGTACGGGAGTTCGGTGACGACCAGGCACTGGCGGCCCTGGATCTCCTCGACCTCGATGACCGCGCGCATCGTGATGGAGCCACGGCCCGTGCGGTACGCCTCCTCGATGCCCTTGCGGCCGACGACGAGGGCGCCGGTCGGGAAGTCGGGGCCCTTGATGCGCTCGACGAGGGCGTCGAGGAGCTCCTCGTGAGAGGCCTCGGGGTGGTCGAGGTACCACTGGGCGCCGGACGCGACCTCGCGGAGGTTGTGCGGCGGGATGTTGGTGGCCATGCCGACCGCGATGCCCGCCGAGCCGTTGATCAGCAGGTTCGGGAAGCGGGCCGGCAGGACCGTCGGCTCCTGGTTACGGCCGTCGTAGTTGTCCTGGAAGTCGACGGTCTCCTCGTCGATGTCCCGGACCATCTCCATGGACAGCGGGGCCATCTTGCACTCGGTGTAGCGCATGGCGGCCGCGGGGTCGTTGCCCGGGGAGCCGAAGTTGCCGTTGGAGTCGACCAGCGGCATCCGCATCGACCAGGGCTGGGCGAGGCGGACCAGGGCGTCGTAGATGGAGGTGTCGCCGTGCGGGTGGTACGTACCCATGACGTCGCCGACGACGCGGGCGCACTTGTAGAAGCCCTTCTCGGGGCGGTACCCGCCGTCGTACATCGCGTAGAGGACGCGGCGGTGGACGGGCTTGAGGCCGTCACGGACGTCCGGGAGGGCGCGGGAGACGATGACGGACATCGCGTAGTCGAGATACGAGCGCTGCATCTCGGTCTCGAGCCCGACGGGCTCGACGCGCATGCCTACGCCGGGTGCCTGCGGTTCCTCGGGGGTGCCAGGGGTGTTCGGAGTGTTCTCGTCGGCCATTGCTGGTCAAAGTCCTTTCGAGCTGCGGCTGGTGCGGCCGACTCAGATGTCGAGGAAGCGGACGTCCTTGGCGTTGCGCTGGATGAACGAGCGCCGGGCCTCGACGTCCTCGCCCATCAGGACCGAGAACAGGTCGTCGGCCTGCGCGGCGTCGTCGAGCGTCACCTGGCCGAGGACGCGGTGCTCCTGGTCCATCGTCGTGATGCGCAGCTCCTCGGCGTTCATCTCGCCGAGACCCTTGAAGCGCTGGATCGTGTCGTCGCGGAAGCGCTTGCCTGCCTGCTTGCCGAGCTCGACGATGGCGTCGCGCTCGCGGTCCGAGTACGCGTACTCGAAGTCGTCCCGGGTCCACTTGATCTTGAACAGCGGCGGCCGGGAGAGGTAGACGTGCCCGGCCTCGACCAGCGGACGCATGAAGCGGAACAGGAAGGTCAGCAGCAGGGTGTTGATGTGCTGGCCGTCAACGTCGGCGTCCGCCATCAAGATGATCTTGTGGTAGCGGAGCTTCTCGATGTCGAAGTCCTCGTGCACCCCGGTACCGAAGGCCGAGATCAGCGCCTGGACCTCGGTGTTCTGCAGGATCTTGTCGACCCTGGCCTTCTCCACGTTCAGGATCTTGCCTCGGATGGGCAGGATCGCCTGGAACTCGGGGTTACGGCCGGACTTGGCGGAGCCGCCTGCGGAGTCACCCTCGACGATGAAGATCTCGCACTTCGTCGGGTCGTTGGACTGGCAGTCGCTCAGCTTGCCCGGCAGCGAGGCGCTCTCCAGGAGGCCCTTGCGGCGGGTCAGGTCACGGGCCTTACGGGCCGCGACCCGCGCCGTCTGTGCCTGGATCGCCTTGCGGATGATGTCCGCGGCCTCGTTGGGATTGCGGTCGAACCAGTCGGTGAGGTGCTCGTGCACGACCTTCTGGACGAAGGTCTTCGCCTCGGTGTTGCCCAGCTTGGTCTTGGTCTGGCCCTCGAACTGGGGCTCGCCGAGCTTGACCGAGATGATCGCGGTCAGACCCTCGCGGATGTCCTCGCCGGAGAGGTTGTCGTCCTTCTCGCGGAGCAGCTTCTTGTCGCGTGCGTACCGGTTGACCAGGGAGGTCAGCGCGGCGCGGAAGCCCTCTTCGTGCGTACCGCCCTCGTGCGTGTGGATCGTGTTCGCGAAGGAGTAGACGCCCTCGCTGAACTGCGTGTTCCACTGCATGGCGATCTCGACCGAGAGCATCCGCTCCTTGTCCTCGGCCTCCACGTCGATCACCGTGGGGTGAACGACGTCGCCCTTGCGGGAGTTGAGGTACTTCACGAAGTCGACGATGCCGCCTTCGTAGTGGTACGTGACCGTGCGGACCTGGTCGTCGCCGCCCTCGGCGGAGTCGGCGCCGGCGGTGGCCTTGGCGGACTCGCGCTCGTCGGTGAGCCGGATCGTCAGGCCCTTGTTGAGGAAGGCCATCTCCTGGAAGCGCCGCGAGAGCGTCTCGAAGGAGTACTCGGTGGTCTCGAAGATGTCCGGGTCGGCCCAGAACGTGACCGTCGTACCGGTCTCGTCGGTGGCCTCGTGACGCTCGAGCGGCGCGGTCGGGGCGCCCCCCTTGTAGTCCTGCGTCCAGCGGTAGCCGTCCGTCCGGATGTCGACGGCGAGCTTGGTCGACAGCGCGTTCACCACGGAGACGCCGACGCCGTGCAGACCACCGGAGACGGCGTAACCGCCGCCGCCGAACTTGCCGCCCGCGTGCAGCACGGTGAGGACGACCTCGACGGCCGGCTTCTTCTCGACCGGGTGGATGCCCACCGGGATACCGCGGCCGTTGTCGACGACGCGGACGCCGCCGTCGGGGAGGATCGTGACGTCGATGGTGTCGGCGTGCCCGGCCATGGCCTCGTCGACGGAGTTGTCGACGACCTCCTGCACCAAGTGGTGCAGGCCCCGCTCACCGGTCGAGCCGATGTACATGCCGGGTCGCTTGCGGACCGCGTCCAGACCCTCGAGGACGGTGATGGCGCTCGCGTCGTACGACGACGATGCCTCTCCGTTCTCGCCGGCGGGGGACGGGGTGTTCTCGTTGGGGTTGCCGGAATCGGCCACGAAGCGCCCTTTCTGGCACAGCACAAGCCGAGCTCCCGAGCCTTGGGAGCGGCTGCGTCGTTCAGTGTGTGTCGACTGGTGGTCGGCTGCGTTCGGACAGCCTGGTGCAGCGTTCTCGCGTGTTTCCTGACCGCGCCCCACGAGTGAGGCGAGATTAGCCTCCAGTCTACCGGTAGCGCCGACAGTGATGGGCGTTTGCCGGTACCTGAGTCCGCATGTGCCGCCCTGAACCGGACGCTGCCGACTCCCCATATGTGGAAAGGGGCTCCAAGAGGCTCACAGCGGCGCTCAGCGCTTCGGCCTGTCAACCCTCCGCTACCGTGCGGTAAGCCCCGTCCGGTAGGGGGCGCCGCATCAGCCGTACGTGTCGCCGGGACCCGTGCTTCCGGGGGCGCGCAGGGGGCCGAAACGGCGGGCGGGACCCTGCGGTCCGTACACCTTGATCAGCTTTACGGTGCCGTGGCCGAGGTCCTGGTTGAGCCGCGCCACCAGCTGCGGGGCGAGCAGCCGCAGCTGTGTCGCCCAGGAGGTCGAGTCGCACTGGACGGTGAGGACGCGCTCCTCCTCGTCGTACCGCTGCGGTACGCAGTGCTTGGCCAGGTCGTCGCCGACGATCTGCGGCCAGCGGCCCATGACGCCGCCCACCGCGGCCGGGGTCTCCCAGCCGCGCTCGGTGATCAGCCGGTTGATGGCGGCGCCGAGCGGCTGCGGATCGCGGCCGTCCGCGCGGGCGCCTGACCTGAGGCCGCCGCGCCTGGCCTGCTTCTTCTGCTCCGCGGCGGCACCACGCGCGCGTGCCTGCTCCTTCGCGGCGCGCAGCGCGACCCGGGCCAGGTCGACGCCGCTGGGCTCGGCGGGCTTCGGTGTGTCCTCCGGCTTGTCGGTCACGCCTTCGTCACCTCACCCGCGGCGACCGCGTACCGGACACCGGCCAGGACTGCCGGAACGTCGTCGTCCACCGCGGCCGTCACAAGGACCTGCTCGCCCGGAGCCACCAGTTCCGCGAGGCGTTCACGGCGCCGGGCGTCCAGCTCGGCGAAGACGTCGTCGAGCACGAGCACCGGCTCGTTCCCCTCGGCGCGCAGGAGGTCGTACGAGGCGAGGCGCAGCGCGAGGGCGTACGACCAGGACTCGCCGTGGCTCGCGTACCCCTTCGCGGGGAGCTGGCCGAGCTTGAGGAGCAGGTCGTCGCGGTGCGGGCCGACCAGGGTGACGCCGCGCTCGATCTCCTGCTTGCGCACCCCGGCGAGCGCCTCGATCAGCTGCTCGTACAGCTCGTCACGGCCAACACCCGAGCCCTCCGCGGACGGCCGGTACTCCAGGGCCAACGGGCCGCCGCCGGGCGCCAGTTGCTCGTACGCCTTGTCGGCGAGCGGCTGGAGTGTGGCGATCAGGTCGAGCCGCTGGGCGAGCAACTCGGCGCCGGCGCGGGCCAGATGCTGGTCCCAGACGTCGAGCGTGGACATGTCCATCGAGCGGCCGCCGTGCCTGCGGGCCATGGCGGCGGACTTGAGCAGCGTGTTGCGCTGCTTGAGCACCCGGTCGTAGTCGGAGCGGACTCCGGCCATCCGCGGGGCGCGGGCGGTGATCAGCTCGTCGAGGAAGCGGCGGCGCTCGCCCGGGTCGCCCTTCACCAGGGCGAGATCCTCGGGCGCGAACAGCACGGTACGCACGATGCCGAGCACATCACGCGGCTTGACCTGCGAAGACCTGTTGATACGGGCGCGGTTCGCCTTGCCCGGGTTGAGCTCGAGCTCGATCAGCTGCTGCCGCTCGCCCTGGCGTACGGAGGCGCGCACGATGGCCCGGTCGGCGCCCATGCGGACCAGCGGGGCGTCGGACGAGACCCGGTGGCTGCCCAGGTTGGCGAGGTAGCCGACCGCCTCGACGAGGTTGGTCTTGCCCTGCCCGTTGGGCCCCACGAACGCGGTGACGCCCGGCTCGAGCGGGACCTCGACCCGGGCGTACGAGCGGAAGTCGGCCAGCGACAGATGCGTGACATGCATGGCCGTGGACCGACCTCCCCCAAATGTGGACAGTCCCGTGGATCCGCGGACGGCGGATCCACAGGCTGTGGATCCGGACTGCTTACCTACTGCCGTTTTCCCACTGCGGTTCTCGTACTGCGGTTCTCGTACTGAGGGTCCGCTACTTCTTCTCCACCGCGTGGCCGCCGAACTGGTTGCGCAGCGCGGCGATCATCTTCATCTGCGGCGAGTCCTCCTGGCGGGAGGCGAAACGCGCGAACAGCGACGCGGTGATCGCGGGCAGCGGAACGGAGTTGTCGATGGCGGCCTCCACAGTCCAGCGGCCCTCGCCGGAGTCCTGTGCGTAACCGCGGAGCTTGTCGAGGTGCTCGTCGTCGTCGAGGGCGTTGACCGCGAGGTCGAGCAGCCAGGAGCGGATGACCGTGCCCTCCTGCCAGGAGCGGAAGACCTCGCGCACGTCGGTCACCGAGTCCACGGCCTCCAAGAGCTCCCAGCCCTCGGCGTAGGCCTGCATCATGGCGTACTCGATGCCGTTGTGGACCATCTTCGCGAAGTGGCCGGCGCCGACCTTGCCCGCGTGTACGGAGCCGAAGTCGCCCTCCGGCTTCAGGGCGTCGAAGATCGGCTGGACCTTCGCGACGTCCTCGGCGGAGCCGCCGTACATCAGCGCGTAGCCGTTCTCCAGGCCCCAGACGCCGCCGGAGACGCCGCAGTCGACGAAGCCGATGCCCTTGGCCGCGAGCTCCTCTGCGTGCTTCTCGTCGTCCGTCCAGCGGGAGTTGCCGCCGTCGACGAGGACATCGCCGGGCTCGAGCAGTTCGGCCAGCTCGTCGACGGTGGACTGGGTCGCGGCACCTGCCGGGACCATCACCCAGACGACGCGCGGACCCTTCAACTTGCCCACAAGTTCCTGCAGGCTGTGGACGTCCGCGAGGTCCGGGTTGCGGTCGTATCCGATGACGGTGTGACCTGCGCGGCGGATGCGCTCGCGCATGTTGCCGCCCATTTTGCCGAGGCCGACGAGACCGAGCTCCATCAGGTGATCCTTCAACTAGCGTGCTGGTGATTCGTAACCACGTCCGAGCCTACGCCCGCATGTGTCGGCACACCTGCTGGCCTGGGCCGCTCAACTGTGCGGCCCAGGCGCTGCCGGTCCGTCCGTGCTCAGCCGCTCAGACGGACGGGCATGATCAGGTACTTGTACGCCTCGTCCGCTTCGGCGTCGACGGCCGGCTTGCCGCTGAGCAGCGCGGGCTTGGTCGACGTGGTGAAGGAGAGCTGCGCGGCCGGGGAGTCGATGGCGCTGAGGCCGTCGAGCAGGAACGTCGGGTTGAAGGCGATCGAGATGTCGTCGCCCTCCAGCTGGGCGTCGACCCTTTCCACAGCCTGTGCGTCGTCGCTGGAGCCGGCCTCCAGGATGAGCACGCCCTGCTCGAAGCTGAGCCGCACCGGAGTGTTCCGCTCGGCCACCAGGGCCACACGCTTCACAGCCTCGACGAACGGGGCGGTCTCGATGACCGCGACCGAGTTGAACTCCGTCGGGAACAGCGTGCGGTACTTCGGCAGGTCGCCTTCGAGCAGCCGCGTGGTCGTACGCCGACCGGCGCCCTCGAAGCCGATCAGGCCCTCACCGGCGCCGGAGCTGGACAGGGCGATCGTGACGCTGTCGCCGCTGGTCAGCGACTTGGCGGTGTCCTGGAGGGTCTTGGCGGGCACCAGGGCGACCGCGGAGATGTCCGGCACCTCCGGCTTCCACAGGAACTCACGGACCGCGAAGCGGTAGCGGTCGGTGGAGGCGAGGGTGACGGTGTCGCCCTCGATCTCGATGCGCACACCGGTGAGCACCGGCAGCGTGTCGTCACGGCCCGCGGCGATGGCGACCTGGGCGGCGGCCGCGGCGAAGACCTCGCCGGGGACGGTGCCCGTGGCGGTCGGCATCTGCGGCAGCGCCGGGTACTCCTCCACAGGAAGGGTGTGGAGTGTGAATCGCGAGGAGCCGCAGACCACCGTCGCCCGTACACCGTCTGTGGAGATCTCCACCGGACGGTTGGGGAGGGCGCGGCAGATGTCCGCGAGCAGTCGGCCGGACACGAGGACCGTGCCGTCCTCCTCGATCTCCGCCTCGACGGAGACGCGCGCCGACACCTCGTAGTCGAAGCCGGAAAGGCTCAGCGCGCCTTCTTCCGCCTTCAGGAGCAGGCCCGCCAGGACCGGCGCCGGAGGACGGGCAGGGAGGCTGCGTGCCGCCCAGGCCACCGCCTCCGCGAGTACATCGCGCTCCACCCGGATCTTCACGTAAGCCGCCTCCTGCTGTTGCCTGGCTGCTCGCCCTGCTGGCCTGCTGAGCCCTCTGAGCTCTCATCGGTTTGGTTGGCGCATCCCCAAGGTGGGGAGAACGCCGGGGACCAGTCTGACGTACGGCACCGACACTCGGTGCGGCTCGGGGTCAAGTCGTGATGAGCGGCAGCCGACCGACGAAGCGCGAGTTGTGCACAGCCCCGTCTTCGAGACAAGTTTCCCGGTCTATCTAGGTAGGGGTAGTAGTAGGGGCTGTGGAAACGGTGGAAAACCCCGTTCTCGCAGGTCAGACCCCAAATTTTGTCCACCGACCCTGTGGGCGACGGCCGTGGATAACCCGGCTTGTCTGTGGACGGCGAAAAGTTCTGCACACCCGGTACACAGGACAGGGCGACTTCTCCCCAGGGCTGTCCCCAGCTTTACCCCGGTTCCCCACAGGCCAACCGAGCACCTTGGTGTGACGCCTTTCACTCGACCCGGTGAGAGGGCGCGTTGCGTTGCCGAACAGTGGACAGCCATGTGGAGAAGCTGGGGACAACCGCCCTCAGCCTGTGGGTCGCCGGTGGACAACTCATTTGGCCCCCTGTGGGTAAATCCTTCATCCACAGTCTGTGGAGAACTTTCATCCACGAATCCACAGCCATCTGACCTGGGGTGATGATCCGTCACCAGCCTTGCCTGTGGACACAGTCTGGACAACTCCCCAGTCCCCAGGGTGTGGACGGCCCACAAGGCGGTTTTCTGTGGAGAACAGCCTCCCGTATCCCCGGAATCGAACAGCCGGTGGCCCCTGGGGAAACCGAACCGGAGCTCCTGAACACCGATCCGCGCCCTCGGAGCCCCTCGAATCGGCTCTCGTCGACCCTCATCGGCGCCGCGCGGAGCTTCCGCCCGGCGCTCTGAAGGGCTCCAGGACAACTGGCCGTACGGACTTGGCCGTACGACGGAGGCGTGCATGGAGACGTGCTCCGAGGCGCACAACGAAGGGCGCCCCGGAGACGTGCTCCGGGGCGCCCTCGGGAACGCTGTGTGGCTGTCCTCAGCCGTTCTTGATGCGGTTGGTGAGCTCGGTGACCTGGTTGTAGATGGAGCGCCGCTCGGCCATCAACGCGCGGATCTTGCGGTCCGCGTGCATCACCGTCGTGTGGTCGCGGCCGCCGAACTGCGCGCCGATCTTCGGCAACGACAGGTCCGTGAGCTCGCGGCACAGATACATCGCGATCTGGCGGGCCGTCACCAGGACGCGGCTGCGCGACGATCCGCACAGGTCGTCCACCGTGAGCCCGAAGTAGTCCGCGGTCGCCGCCATGATGGCCGGCGCCGTGATCTCCGGAGCGGCGTCCTCACCGCCGGGGATCAGATCCTTGAGGACGATCTCCGTCAGACCGAGGTCCACCGGCTGTCGATTGAGCGAGGCGAAGGCCGTGACCCGGATCAACGCCCCTTCCAGCTCACGGATGTTGCGCGAGATCCGGGACGCGATGAACTCGAGGACCTCCGGCGGAGCGTTGAGCTGCTCCTGCACCGCCTTCTTACGGAGGATCGCGATCCGGGTCTCCAGCTCGGGCGGCTGGACATCCGTGATCAGGCCCCACTCGAACCGGTTCCGCAGCCGGTCCTCCAGCGTCACCAGCTGCTTGGGCGGCCGGTCACTGGAGAGCACGATCTGCTTGTTGGCGTTGTGGAGCGTGTTGAAGGTGTGGAAGAACTCCTCCTGCGTCGACTCCTTGTCCGCGAGGAACTGGATGTCGTCGACGAGCAGGATGTCCATCTCGCGGTACCGCTTGCGGAAGCTGTCGCCCTTGCCGTCACGGATCGAGTTGATGAACTCGTTGGTGAACTCCTCCGAGCTCACATACCGCACCCGCGTGCCGGGATAGAGGCTGCGCGCGTAGTGCCCGATCGCGTGCAGCAGGTGCGTCTTGCCGAGGCCCGACTCCCCATAGATGAACAGGGGGTTGTACGCCTTCGCGGGGGCCTCCGCGACCGCCACCGCCGCGGCGTGCGCGAAGCGGTTCGAGGCGCCGATGACGAAGGTGTCGAAGAGGTACTTCGGGTTCAGCCGCGCGGTCGGCTCGCCCGGACCCGTAGCGGGCGCCGGCTGTGCCGCGAGCGGTCCGGGGGCACCACTGGAGGCGGGCAGCGAAGCGGAACCGGGCCCGCCGCCATGGACACCGCGACCGACCGGACCGCCATGACCGGTGTGCCCCGAGTGGCCCCCGTGCCCGCCGTCGGGTCGCTCCCTGCGCTCGGGCCGCCCCTGCTGCTCATAGGGCGACCGGTCCTGCTCGTACTGCGACCGCTCCTGTTCGTACGAGGGCCGCTCCTGCTCGTACTGCCCACGGTCCTGCTCGTACTGCGAGCGGTCCTGCGGGGCCGAGCGGTAGTCGTGCTGGGAGGACGGCGAGGCGTACGGGTCGCGCTCGGGGAAGCCGAGGCGCGGCTGCTGCCAGCCGTAGTCGTCCTGCGTCGGCCGGGGCCAGGCGCCGGGCTCCGGCCGCTGGTAGTCCGGGTAGGCGGGCCGGGCCGTCGGCAACTGGTCGGAGTGCGAACCGTGCGAACCCGGGTGCTCGCCCCGGCCCGGCACGTCGTCGCGGCGCCGATAGGACTCGTACTGCTCGCGCTGGTCCCGTTCCCGCTGATCCCTGGGGTCCCGCTGATCGCGGTCCTGCCCGGACTGGGACAGCTCGGGCTCGTCGTAGCGGTGCGGCTCGTCGTAGCGCTGCTGCGACGGCGCGGGGGAAGGCGCGGGGCCCGGCTCGTTCGCGGAGTCGTCGACGGTGATCGCGATCCGGATCGGCCGCCCGCACTCCCGGCTCAGGGTCTCGCTGACCACGGGAGCGAGCCGCCCCTCGAGTACGCCCTTCGCGAACTCGTTCGGAACGGCCAGGAGCGCCGTGTCGGCGACCAGTGCCAACGGCTGGCAGCGCCGGATCCAGTGCTCGTCCTTCGCCTCGACGCCCTGCCCGCGACCTTCGCCCAGGAGTTGTTCCAGCACGCGTGGCCACACTGCGGCAAGATCGGCAGGTACGTCAGCCACAGGGCACGCTCTCTCATGGGTCCCACGAATGTGTGGTTCTCGGGACGGGTCGCAACGGAAATCGGGTGGCGCGGGGGGAAGGGAACGAATCGGAGTTCGGCCACGGTAGTCAGGGCGGCCGGTGCGGTTCAAGTTGTTGTCCACAGGCTGTGCACAGTGTCCCTCACTGCGCTCCCGGTTTGACCGGATGGCGTAGCCGCGCGTACCGTGACCAGGTCGAGTTGTCGATGGCTGCTGCCGCCTGCCTCCGATGGGCAATGGATCACGGTCCGATTTGAACCGTGTAGCGGTGCACTCGGGCGTATGCGAGCTCCTCGCGGGCGCACGGTGACAGCCAGACGACACCCGCCGTCACCCGATTCATCTCTGGAGCCCCCGAGTGAGCAAGCGCACCTTCCAGCCGAACAACCGTCGTCGCGCGAAGACCCACGGCTTCCGTCTTCGCATGCGTACCCGTGCCGGCCGCGCCATTCTGGCGACCCGCCGCAGCAAGGGTCGCGCCCGCCTGTCTGCCTGATCCGTAAACAGGTCATGACGTCGTGCTGCCTACCGACAACCGGCTGAGGCGGCGCGAAGATTTCGCGATCGCGGTACGCCGAGGACGCAGGGCCGGACGCCCTCTCCTGGTTGTACATCTACGCAGCGGTACAACGGACCCGCACGTGCCTGGGGAGAGCGTTCCCCCGACACGTGCGGGTTTCGTCGTGAGCAAGGCCGTGGGCGTAGCCGTCGTACGGAACAAGGTGAAGCGCAGACTTCGCCATCTGATGCGCGATCGGCTCGCCCAGCTGCCCCCCGGTAGCCTGGTAGTCGTACGAGCGCTGCCCGGTTCGGGCGACGCCGATCAAGCACAACTGGCCCGAGACCTGGACGTCGCCCTGGAGCGACTGCTGGGAGGGGGCGCGCGATGAAGTACCCACTGCTGGCCTTGATCAAGATCTACCAGTGGACCATCAGTCCACTCCTTGGCCCGGTGTGCAAGTACTACCCGTCGTGCTCCCATTACGGCTTCCAGGCCATCGACCTGCACGGTGCGATCAAGGGCACGGCGCTTACTGCATGGCGCATCCTGCGGTGCAATCCGTGGTCGCACGGCGGTGTGGATCATGTGCCGCCGCGCAAGCGACCCCGATGGCACGAAATGCTGCGCAACGCCTGGCGCAACAAGGGCGGGAAGTCCGCCACTGAGACCCCGTCCCATGCTCAAGGAGCCTGATTAGTGGACACGATCGCCAGTTTCTTCAGCTTCATCACCACACCTGTCGCGTGGGTCATCGTCCAGTTCCACAAGCTGTACGGGGCGATCTTCGGCCCTGATACGGGCTGGGCCTGGGGCCTGTCGATCGTGTCTCTGGTGATCCTCATCCGGATCTGCCTGATCCCGCTCTTCGTGAAGCAGATCAAGGCGACTCGTGGCATGCAGACGCTGCAGCCCGAGATGAAGAAGATCCAGGAGCGCTACAAGAACGACAAGCAGCGCCAGTCCGAAGAGATGATGAAGCTGTACAAGGAGACGGGCACCAACCCGCTCTCCTCGTGCCTGCCCATCCTGGCGCAGTCGCCGTTCTTCTTTGCCCTGTACCACGTGCTGAACAGCATCGCCTCGAACGAGACCGTCGGTGACGTCATCGACAAGTCCCTGCTCGCGAGCGCGCAGAAGGCGCACATCTTCGGTGCCCCGCTGGCCGCGAAGTTCATGGACAGCGCCGAGAAGGTCGCTTCCCTCGACGCCACGCTGCTCAACGTCCGCATCGTGACCGCAGTCATGATCATCATGATGTCGCTGTCGCAGTTCTTCACGCAGCGCCAGCTCATGACGAGGAACGTCGACATGACGGTCAAGACGCCGTTCATGCAGCAGCAGAAGATGCTGATGTACGTCTTCCCGGTCATGTTCGCGGTCTTCGGTATCAACTTCCCCGTTGGTGTCCTCGTCTACTGGCTGACCACCAACGTGTGGACCATGGGCCAGCAGATGTTCGTCATCCGCCAGAACCCGACCCCGGGCAGCAAGGCGCAGGGCGCCTACCTGGAGCGTCTGCAGGCGCGACTGACCCGTGCCTCCGGCGGCAAGATGCGGAAGGGCGAGCGCAACATCGTCAAGGCGATCGTCGCCAAGGGCCGCGACCGCAACGACACCGAGCGCAAGTTCATCAACGGACTGAGCAAGGTGGGCCTGGTGGCCCAGGCCGACGGTCTCGTGGTGAAGAGTGACTCCGCTGTCGCCGTGGCCGAGGACGGGGACGACTCCGCCGGTACGGCGAAGCGGCAGCAGCCCAAGCGCCAGAGCAAGTCCCAGCGCCAGTCCGGTGGGGCCCAGGCCGGGGCGAAGAGCGACGAGGTCGAGAAGACCTCGCTGGTGAAGTCCGAGGACGAACCCCAGGACTCCGCCCCCAAGGCCAAGCCGGCGGGTGCCAAGCCCGGCTCCGGTAACCAGAGCGGCACCGGCACCGGCGGCCGCAGCAAAGCCAAGTCCGGACAGCGCAAGGGCCAGCAGCGGCCCAAGCACCCGTCCAAGAAGTAAGAAGGAGCCCATCCCGTGACGGAAGGCACCACCACCTCGGCTGATGCTGAGGCCGGCGACACCCTGACCCGCCTTGAGCAGGAGGGCGAGATCGCGGCGGACTACCTCGAGGGTCTGCTGGACATCGCCGATCTCGACGGCGACATCGACATGGACGTCGAGGCCGACCGGGCCGCTGTCTCGATCATCAGCGACTCCAGCGGCCGCGACCTCCAGAAGCTCGTCGGCCGTGACGGCGAAGTGCTCGAAGCGCTTCAGGAGCTCACCCGGCTCGCCGTGCACCGCGAGACCGGCGACCGCAGCCGACTGATGCTGGACATCGGCGGCTTCCGGGCCAAGAAGCGCACCGAGCTCTCCGAGCTGGGCGCCAAGGCCGCGGCCGAGGTCAAGAGCAGCGGTGAGCCGGTCAAGCTCCAGCCGATGACCCCGTTCGAGCGCAAGGTCGTGCACGACGCGGTCAAGAGCGCCGGCTTGCGCAGCGAGTCCGAGGGCGAGGAGCCGCAGCGCTTCGTCGTCGTACTCCCCGCCTGAGCCCACGCAGTTACCGGCCCCGTCTGTTCGCAGGCGGGGCCGATCTTTGTCAGCCTGATAGTCAGCACCCAGTGCGGTACGGAAGGACGGTCCCCGTGACGGAGGCAGCAGAACTCCCCCCGGCGCCGGAACAGGCCCGTGAGGTATTCGGTGAGCGCTTCACCGACGCGGTCCGGTACGCGGAGCTGCTGGCCGACGCAGGTGTACGGCGAGGGCTCATCGGCCCGCGCGAGGTGCCCCGGCTGTGGGAACGCCACCTGCTGAACTGTGCGGTGCTGTCCGAGGTCGTGCCCGAGGGTGTGACGGTGTGCGATGTCGGCTCGGGGGCCGGACTGCCGGGCATCCCGTTGGCCCTTGTCCGCCCCGACCTGAAGATCACGCTCCTTGAGCCCTTGCTGCGCCGTACCAATTTCCTCACCGAGGTCGTGGAGCTGCTCGGCCTCGACCATGTGACCGTCATGCGCGGCCGGGCTGAGGAGGTCATGGGCAAGTTCCAGCCCGTCCATGTCGTGACCGCTCGTGCCGTCGCGCCGCTCGACCGCCTCGCGGCCTGGGGCGTACCGCTGCTCCGTCCGTACGGAGAGATGCTGGCGCTCAAGGGCGACACCGCGGAGGAAGAGGTCAAGGCTGCCCGTGCCGCGCTGAGCAAGCTCGGCGCGGTGAAGACCTCGGTGCTCCACGTCGGCGAGGGCGTGGTCGATCCGCTCTCCACCGTGGTGCGGGTCGAGGTCGGTGAGAGCCCCGGCGGTGTGCGCTTCGCGGCCAAGCGGGCCAAGGCCGCGCGTGCCACGCGGGCGTCTCGCGGCCGTCGACGCTGATCGAACCCTCAGCGTCTCGGCGGTCCTGATCTGGGCGTCGGGCATGAACACCCTTGAACTCCCTGGACACCTAGAGCGCCCTGAACGCCTTGGTCGTGTGACGGAGTTGGGCTGTTCCGATGGCTCGCTCGCGCCAGTATGTACAAAGCGGGCAAATCGGAGTGTCGCGGGTTTAACGGACGTGACCCTGGCATCGTGTTTCACGTGAAACGTCGCTCACTGCTCCAGGGCATTATCAGCCGAGGCCGAGCTGCGGCTCCGCGCGACCGGAAACCCCCCGTACGAGGGGCGGAGTTGTCCACAGACGTGGATTCATCCACAGAAGAAGGGGCCTCGCTGGTTCGCGACCCCAAGGGCATGGGAGGCTCTGTCCATTGCGAGCCTGAAGTCGAGGAGAGTGAATCCTTGCGGTCCGACGCCAACATCGCGGGACCGATGACCGATCCGGTCCCCGGTCCCCGTACCGAGTCGGCGGGGGAGGATGTTTCACGTGAAACACCGAGCCCGATGGACGACACCCCCATTGGTCGTGCTGCCCAACTGGCGGTGGAAGCTCTTGGCCGCGCCGGTGAGGGTCTGCCACGGCCCGAGCAGACCCGAGTCATGGTGGTCGCCAACCAGAAAGGCGGAGTCGGGAAGACGACCACGACGGTCAACCTTGCCGCTTCGCTCGCGCTGCACGGTGCGCGCGTCCTGGTGATCGACCTTGACCCACAGGGCAACGCCTCCACGGCGCTGGGGATCGACCATCACGCCGAAGTCCCTTCCATCTACGACGTGTTGGTGGAGAGCGCGCCGCTCTCCGACGTCGTCCAGCCGGTTCCTGACGTCGAGGGACTCTTCTGCGCTCCGGCCACCATCGATCTCGCCGGTGCGGAGATCGAGCTGGTGTCGCTGGTCGCGCGGGAGAGCCGCCTGCAGCGAGCCATCCAGGCCTACGAGCAGCCGCTGGACTACGTCCTGATCGACTGCCCGCCGTCCCTCGGCCTGCTCACGGTCAACGCTATGGTCGCCGGCGCGGAAGTGCTCATCCCGATCCAGTGCGAGTACTACGCACTGGAGGGTCTGGGGCAGCTACTGCGTAACGTCGACCTCGTGCGGGGCCACCTCAACCCCCATCTGCATGTGTCGACGATCCTGCTCACCATGTACGACGGACGGACCCGCCTTGCCTCCCAGGTGGCGGACGAGGTGCGCAACCACTTCGGCGAAGAGGTGTTGCGGACGAGCATCCCCCGCTCCGTGCGTATCTCGGAGGCGCCCAGCTACGGCCAGACCGTGCTGACTTATGATCCGGGGTCGAGTGGCGCACTCTCGTACCTCGAAGCGGCACGAGAGATGGCCCTGCGCGGTGTGGGCATGCAGTACGACGCTCACCATGGCCACTCGAGTACGCAGAACGGGCGGCAGAACATGGCGGAGGGGATCCAATGAGCGATCGACGTAGAGGGCTGGGGCGCGGCCTGGGTGCACTGATCCCAGCAGCGCCCACCGGAGAGAAGTCGGTACCCGCGGCGACGGGCGAGGCGACGACCTCCCCCGCAGCCGTGCCGGTGCTCACCGCTGAGCGCGGTGTGGCGGCGGCCAAGGTGGCCGCTCTGCCGCAGGGCAATGTTCCACGTGAAACCGAGCAGTCGGCGAGCCAGCAACAGGCTGTCCCGGAGTCGCCGGCGGGTGCGCACTTCGCCGAGCTGGAGCTCGACAGCATCACGCCCAACCCGCGCCAGCCGCGTGAGGTCTTCGACGAGGACGCGCTCGCCGAGCTGATCACCTCCATCAAGGAGGTCGGTCTTCTCCAGCCCGTCGTCGTACGGCAGTTGGGACCCTCGCGGTACGAGCTCATCATGGGTGAGCGCCGTTGGCGGGCGTGCCGTGAGGCCGGCCTGGAGCGGATTCCCGCGATCGTGCGTGCCACGGACGACGAGAAGCTCCTCCTGGACGCCCTCCTGGAGAACCTGCACCGCGCGCAGCTGAACCCGCTGGAAGAGGCCGCGGCCTACGACCAGTTGCTGAAGGACTTCAACTGCACGCATGACCAGCTGGCGGACCGGATCGGCCGCTCGCGGCCGCAGGTCTCCAACACGCTGCGTCTGCTCAAGCTGTCGCCTGCGGTTCAGCGGCGGGTGGCGGCGGGCGTGCTGTCCGCCGGTCACGCTCGGGCGCTGCTCTCGGTCGACGACTCGGAGGAGCAGGACCGCCTGGCCCACCGGATCGTCGCCGAGGGGCTCTCGGTTCGGGCGGTCGAGGAGATCGTCACGCTGATGGGGTCGCGTCCCCAGAGCGCGCCTCGCAGCAAGGGGCCGCGTGCCGGTGGACGGCTCTCCCCGGCGCTCACCGGTCTGGCTACCCGGCTCTCGGACCGGTTCGAGACGCGGGTGAAGGTCGACCTGGGGCAGAAGAAGGGCAAGATCGTCGTCGAGTTCGCCTCCATGGACGACCTGGAGCGCATCCTCGGCACGCTCGCCCCGGGCGAAGGTCCCGTCATGGACAAGGGGCTCTCCGACGAGGACGCGGACGCGTAGCCACAGCGCGACGCGTAGACGCAGCGGACGCTTCAGAGCTGGAGCGCAGAAGCATCAAAGAGCAGGCCGTGTCCGGTTTCATCCGGAACACGGCCTGCTCTTTGCTTTCTGTCGGTATCGATGCAATCGCTTCGTGGATACGATGCGTTCGGATAGAGCGCATCCACCTGGCAGCACTTCAGCAGTGGGAGGTGGGGGCCATGCGATCAGTGAGCCGCACAGGCCTGGTGACCGCAGGACTCGGCTTGGGGGTCGTCGCCGGATTCGTCGGCAGCCTGCTCAGGGAACGGAGCCTTCTGACAGCCGCCCGCGGGGCGGCGAGCGAAGGAAGTGAGGAACTGCCTTCATGGGGCGTCGGCTCGTACCGCTCACTCTGGACAACCTCCAGGACCTCCCCAAGCGGTGCCGTACATGCGTCTTCTGGGAGCTGGACCCGGTCAGAGGCCAGGACGCGGTAAAGACCGGAACTCCCGAGCTGGAGAAGGAGTCCTGGATCTCCGCGGTGCTCCTGGAGTGGGGCTCGTGCGGCCGCGTCGTCTACGTGGACGACGTCCCTGTCGGCTTCGTGCTGTACGCACCGCCCGCCTATGTGCCGAGGGCCACCGCGTTCCCCACGAGCCCTGTCTCGCCCGATGCGGTGCTGCTGATGACGGGCTGGATCGCCCCCGGCTTCCAGGGGCAGGGGCTCGGGCGCGTGGTGGTGCAGACGGTCGCCAAGGACCTGCTGAGTCGGGGCTTCAAGGCGATCGAAGCGTTCGGGGACGCCCGCTGGAAGGAACCGGCCTGTGTATTGCCCGCTGACCATCTGCTCGCGGTGGGCTTCAAGACGGTACGGCCACACCCCACGTATCCACGGCTGAGGCTTGAGCTGCGTACGACGCTTTCGTGGAAGGAAGACGTCGAGCTCGCGTTGGACCGGTTGCTGGGAGCGGTGCAGAAGGAACCGGCGCTGCGGCCGCTGTGAGAAACGAGAACGGGCCCAACCCTCAAGGGGGTTGGGCCCGTTTCACGTGAAACAGCACGCTGTTTCACGTGGTGACTACTTGATGAAGCCCTCGAGGTCGCGGACGATCGCGGCCTTCGGCTTGGCGCCGACGATGGTCTTGGCGACCTCGCCGCCCTGGTAGACGTTGAGCGTCGGGATCGACATGACGCCGTACTTCGCGGCCGTGGCCGGGTTCTCGTCGATGTTGAGCTTGGCGATGATGATCTCGTCGTGCTCAGACGCGATCGCCTCAAGCGAAGGGGCGATCTGACGGCACGGTCCGCACCAGGCGGCCCAGAAGTCGACCAGCACAGGCTTGTCGCTCTTGAGGACCTTCTCCTCGAAGTCCGCGTCCGTCACGGTGATGGTGGCACCGGCCATGGTGTTCTCTCCTTAGTGAACTGAATGTGGGGCGAAGCTAGGGGTGGGTCAGACCGCGGCGGCCGCGGTCTCGTTGTCGGCGAGAGCGGCCAGGTAGCGCTCGGCGTCCAGGGCGGCGGAGCAGCCGGTGCCGGCCGCGGTGATCGCCTGACGGTAGGTGTGGTCGACGACGTCGCCCGCCGCGAAAACACCGGTCAGGTTGGTGCGCGTCGAGGGGGCCTCGACCTGGAGGTAACCCTCGTCGTCCAGGTTCAGCTGGCCCTTGAAGAGCTCGGTGCGCGGGTCGTGGCCGATCGCGATGAACAGGCCGGTGACCGGGAGCTCGGAGGTCTCACCCGTCTTGGTGCTGCGCAGGGTGAGGCCGGTGAGCTTCTGCTCGCCGTTGACCGCGGCGACCTCGCTGTCCCAGGCGAACTTGATCTTGGGGTCGGCGAGGGCGCGGTCCTGCATGGCCTTCGAGGCGCGCAGGCTGTCGCGACGGTGCACGATGGTCACCGACTTGGCGAAACGGGAGAGGAACGTCGCCTCTTCCATCGCGGTGTCGCCGCCGCCGATCACGGCGATGTCCTGGTCCTTGAAGAAGAAGCCGTCGCACGTCGCGCACCAGGAGACACCGCGTCCGGACAGCGCGTCCTCGTTCGGCAGCCCGAGCTTGCGGTGCTGCGAACCGGTCGTGACGATCACGGCCTTGGCGCGGTGCACCGTACCAGCGGTGTCGGTGACGGTCTTGATCTCGCCGGTGAGGTCGACGTTGACCACGTCGTCCGGGATGAGCTCGGCACCGAAGCGCTCTGCCTGGGCGCGCATGTTGTCCATGAGCTCGGGGCCCATCACGCCGTCCTGGAACCCGGGGAAGTTCTCCACCTCGGTGGTGTTCATCAACGCACCGCCTGCGGTGACGGCACCCTCGAACACCAGCGGCTTCAGCGAAGCGCGCGCGGTGTAGAGCGCTGCCGTGTAGCCGGCGGGGCCGGAGCCGATGATGATCACGTTACGGACGTCGCTCACGGCTTGATTCCTCGTCTCTGCGGACTGCCTAATGCTTCGGGAGGAGCCCAGCTTCCGGACTCTCACCCCACCCAACGGATCCTACGGGGCGTGCATTCCCGCTGTGTCCGCGCACATGGTGTGTTCGTGCGCACGCGGAGCGGCCCCGGAGCGGCCACGTACCCAGCGCGTCGAGTCGGGGAGCAGGACGAGCGCGTCAGGACCGCGGGTAGGTGTGCGTGAGCAGGACCTCGCCCTTGCCCGACGGGGTCTTCTCCGTGCAGGAAGCGTCCACGATGTACGCGGTGACGCGAGAGGCGTCCGAGGCGTCGGGGAGCACCACGAGGTAGGCGCCCTTGCCTTGGTACGTGCCCTTCTTCGCGGCGAGCGGCGGGGCGTTCTTGCCGATGCCGAGCGAGACGCACTTCGGCACGGTGGGTCCCTCGCCGCGCATCGGAGAGTTCGTCCTCGGCGTGCGCTGGCTGGACTCGGTGCTGAAGGGCTTCGAGGCCTCCGGTTCGGCGCGGTCGCCCTGGGCGAGCAACGAGGCGACCTGGTCGTCCAGTGCACCCCCCGAGAAGGTGCGAGGTTCGGCCGACCCCGAGGCACTGGTCGTACCCGGGTCCTGGTTGTGGTCGCCGCCGGGCTGCAGCAGCAGAGCGCCAAGCCCGATCGCGGCGACGGTGGCCACGGCACCGAAGACCGCGCCGGCCACCCTGCGGCGCCGTCGACGCGGGGCGCCGGGCCGACGGCCGGGGCCCGAAGCCGCACGCGGATGTCCGGCGGGACGGTCGGGACCGGCGGGAGCGGGGGTCGGCGCAGGGCTCGGCGCTTCTTCAGGGGAACCGAGCACGGACGCGCCAGCAGGAACAGCCGTATCAGCGGAACCGGCCCCGGACGCATCGGCCGCAGACGGACCCTGCGTTGTTTCACGTGAAACACGCGGCCCGACACGCGGCTCGGTCGTTGACGTGAGCGGCTCCGGATCCGGTTCCCGCTCCTCAGGACGCGTCGCGTCGAGAAGCGCCTCGGCGGCCAGCGCCGCATCGATGCGGCCCGCGACGTCGGCGGGCATCTGCGGAGGGCCGGGCAGGGTGCCGAGGAGGTCGCGGATCTCGGTCAGCGAGGCGAGTACATCGGCACAGAGCTCGCAGTCGTCGAGATGTTCGCGTACATCAGCGGTGCGGGAGGGAGGAAGCAGGCCCTCGGTGAGATCGGAGAGCTCTGTCACGTCCGGGTGCTGTTCGGCCGCGCCGGTCGTGGATGTCACGCTCGCCCACCTCCACCCTTCACGGCTGCTGAATCGCCTGGCTCTGTTCCTTGTGCCCTTGCGTCGCGCGGTACTGCTGTCGGTGGGACGGATGGCTCCGGCGTCCGGTTCCTTCCCGGCCCGGGGTTCTTTCCGCCAGGCCCTTCCCTGCCCCGTGGGCCACGGTCCGCGCGGAGGTGGCTGAGCAGGGGAAGCAGCCGGGCCCGCCCGCGCGCACAGCGGCTCTTGACCGTGCCCGTGGGAACGCCCAGCACCTCGGCGGCCTCGGCGACGGGATAGCCCTGCATGTCGACGAGGACGAGCGCGGCCCGCTGGTCCGGCGGGAGCGTGCCGAGCGCCTCGATGAGCTGCCGGTGGAGGTCGCGCCGCTCGGCCGGCTCGGAGGCCGACTCGTGCGGTTCGAGGAGCTGCTCCAGGCGCTCCGTGTCGTCCATGGGCGAGGTCTTGCGGGAGGCGGCCTTGCGCGCCCGGTCGAGGCAGGCGTTGACGGTGATCCGGTGCAGCCAGGTGGTGACCGCGGACTGGCCGCGGAACGTGTGCGCGGCGCGGTACGCGGAGACCAGGGCGTCCTGGACCGCGTCCGCGGCTTCCTCGCGGTCGCCCAGGGTGCGCAGCGCGACGGCCCACAAGCGGTCGCGGTGGCGGCGTACGAGCTCACCGAAGGCGTCGGGGTCCCCGGCGACATGGCGGGCCAGGAGCGTCGCGTCAGGGGCTGCTGAAGTCTCCTCCGCCTGCACCTGCTCCCCCTACTTCGGTCGAAGGCTCAGCGTATCGGCGCCCCAAGTGCGTGTAAACAGTCGCGAATCGAGGTGAAGCACGCCCTCGAACCACTGCTCAACCAACGGAAAACGCCCGGAGGTTGAATGTCCTCCGGGCGTTCTGCCGAATTGGCACTGAACCCTCGGCAACGCTGAAAAACAGCGGTACAGAAAGCGCGGGACCGCCGTTTCGGTGGCTTTTACGAGGTGCTGGCTATTCCGAGCGGTTCGTCCCCAGGACCTTGATCTCGGAGATTCCGCCCCGGAAGACCTCAGCCGAGCCGTCGGTCGGCAGCGACGTGATGTGCACCAGCACGTACCGGGTGCGTACCGTCTCGTCGAGGGTTTCCTTGAGGTGCTTTCCGGCGGCGCCGAGCTTGCGGAGGTCCTTCGAGAAGTCGCTCAGGGACGAGGGCTGGGACGCGTCCTCGGGGGCGGCGAGTACTTCCACCTTCTGCCCGGCGCGGTACAGATCGATATCGAAACCGGCGATGTCCTGGACGCTGCCGAGGTCGACGATTATCCCGCTGCCTTCCTTACGGTTCGGAAGGTTGCCGAAGTTCGCATAGCCCTTGTACTGCGGTGTGACCCAGGAACTGGCGGCGTCGCCGTCCACGGCCTGCGGCACGTCGGCTTCCTTGATGCCGCTGCCGCTCGGCGCGAACTCGTACGCGTCGCTGATGTCCAGGGGCTTGCCGGCGACGGGCTTCTCGTCGTCCTCGCCGCCCGGCTGCGACGTGCCGGGGTCATCGGACTTGTCGCGCTCCATCAGGGCGTCCGCGAGCTGCCAACTGCCAAGCCCCAGCGCCGCGATGAGCAGCGCGGACACGGCCCACTTCAGTGCCTTGCCGGTACGGCTCTGCAGCGGGGCGGGCGGTGCCGCGGCCAACTGCTGGGCCGCCGGACTCACGGCGGTGGGACGGCCGTACGTGCCCTGCTGGTAGGTGGTGCGCTGGTACTCCGGCGGTGCCGTGTACGCGGGCTCCGGCGGGCGGATGCGCGGCATCTCCCCGACGGCCTTCGACAGCTCCTCCGGGGTGGCGCACGGCTGGTCCTGCCGGGAGGCGGTGGCGCCGTCATTGACCAGGGCGCGCATCGCGAGCTCCGACAGGCCCCGGTGGACCCCCGCCCGCACCTGCTCGGGTGCGATCAGGCCGATGTCCTTGGGCAGGCCGGACAGGCCGTACGCATCGTCCTCGTACGGCCAGCGCTGTGTCAGCGATGCGTAGAGCAGCGCGCCGATGGCTTCCGTGTCGGAGCGCTGCGGGGTGTCGCTGCTGATGCCGCGCAGCGCGGCGTTCACGGCGAGGCCGCGGATGCGGTACTGGCCGGAGGACGAGCGAAGCACCGCGCTGGGCGTGAGCCGCAGATGCGCCAGGCCCTCGCGGTGCGCGGCCGACATGGCCTGCGAGACCTGGCTGACCAACTGGTAGGCGTCGTGGGCCTCGAGCGGCCCGGCGGCGAGGAGAGCGGTCAGCTCGGTGGCGTCGGGCAGCCACTCGTGAACGACGTAGACGAGCTCGTTCTCCTCCACCGCGTCGAGGACCTGCACGAAGCGCGGGTCGCCGAGGAGTGCGGAGGAACGGGCGGCGGAGAGGACCGCGCGGGCCCGCGGGTGCTCGGCCGGAAGGAGATGGACGCCGACGGCGCGACGCAACTTCTCGTCGACCGCGCGCCAACTGCTGAATCCGTCCAGACGGGTGACGCACTCCTCGAGCCGGTAGCGCCGGGCGAGTTTGTGGCCGCTGTGCAGTTCGGGGGGTGTGGCCTGTGGCTTCTCGGCCTCGGCAGGTGTCTCGGCCGGTGCGTCACCGGACGTCTGATCCTTGTCGGCCGCCGTTGTCTCTCGGCTCTCGTCCGCCCCGTCGGCCGTGGGCTGGTCCGCCTTGGCGGTCAGCGACTCGTCGTCGCCCCCTGCTGCCACGTCGACGGCAGCCGTGCTCCGTTCCGCCACCGTCGTTCCTGCCTCCCCATCCGTTGCGCTGTCCGGCTCTGTTGCGCTGTCCGACGCCAAAGCCAATTGTGCCCACAGTCTGCCGCTATCCACGACACGCGATGGCCGGGGATGGTTGTGCGAAAACGTGGACGACGACGTCGTATCAGCGGCCGAGTCGCCCGCGGACCATGCCGACGAGCGCGTTCAGCTCCTGGATCCGCATCCGGCGGGCGGCCACGAAGAAGACGCCGAGCAGCACGATCCCGCCACCCACGAGAGCGGCGAACGACCCCAGGGCACTCGTGCCGATGACCTCGAGCAGCACGAACCCGACCGCGCCACCGAGGAGGGCCGCCGGGATGGAGGCGCCGATGAGGCGGGCGTAGGTGCGCACCACATGCGAGCCGTCCAGGTCCCCGCCGAGGCGCTTGCCCAGCCTGCGCCAGGCCACACCCACGCCGACCACGTAGGCCAGGCCGTACGAGGCGGCCATGCCGACGACCGCCCAGCGGGCCGGCAGGACGAGGAAGCAGATCAGCGAGGAGAGCGCGTTGACCGCCGCCACGATGACCGTGTTGTAGAAGGGCGTCCGGGTGTCCTCGTAGGCGTAGAAGCCGCGCAGCACCACGTACTGCACGGAGTACGGGATGAGGCCGAGGCCGAAGGCCATCAGGACGTAGCCGATGTTCGTGGCGCCGGGGGTGCCCGCGTACAGCAGCGTGGTGATCGGTACGCCGAGCGCGAGGAAGGCGAAGGCGCACGGCACGATCGCGACGGCGGAGGTGCGCAGCCCGTACGAGAGGTCGTCGCGGACCGCGGTGGCGTCGCCGTCGTTGGCGGCGCGTGAGATGCGCGGCAGCACCGCGGTCATCACGGAGACGGTGATGATGGCCTGAGGCATCTGCCAGAGCAGAAACGCGTAGTTGTACGCGGTGATGCCGGTGCCGGGGTGGCCCTGGTGGTCGGCGGTGAAGCCGGCCGAGGTGGCGAGCTGGGTGACGACGACCATGCCGAGCTGGTTGGCGAGGACGAAGAACAGCGTCCACTTGGCCAGCGCCGCGGTCTTGCCGAGTCCCTGGCCCTTCCAGTCGAAGCGCAGACGTGGCCGGAAACCGGCCTCGCGCAGGTACGGCAGCATCGACAGGGCCTGCACGGCGAGGCCGAGCAGAGTGCCGATGCCGAGCAGCTGGACGCCCTCGGGGGTGATGTTGGAGGGGGTCACGCCGGACGTGTCCGAGCTGCCGAAGGCCCAGATGAACGCGGCGAACGTGGCGATGATGATGATGTTGTTGAGGACCGGGGTCCACATCATCGCGCCGAACCGGCCGCGCGCGTTCAGGATCTGCCCGAGCACCACATGCAGACCCATGAAGAACATGGTCGGGATGCAGAAGCGGGCGAATGTGACGGTGAGGTCGAACGTCTCGGGCTGGGACGCCAGTTGGGGCGACATCACCTGGACGAAGACCGGTGCCGCGATCACACAGATCACGGTGACCGCGCCGAGCAGTACGACGACGAGCGTCAGCAGGCGGTTGGCGTAGGCCTCGCCGCCGTCGTCGTCGTTCTTCATGGCGCGGACCAGCTGCGGGATGAAGACCGCGTTCATCGCTCCGCCCGCGACGAGGATGTAGATCATCGTCGGCAGGGTGTTGGCGACCTGGTACGTGTCGTTGAGGGTGGCGACGCCGATGGCCGCGGCCATCACGAGCGTGCGCAGGAAGCCGGTGAGCCGGGACACCATCGTGCCCGCGGCCATCAGCGCGCTCGACTTCAGGATCCCGGCCGCACGGCCGCCGGACTTCGGCGGCGCGGGCTGGGGC
>NZ_JAAAHS010000520.1 GCF_009908195.1 Streptomyces boluensis
CCCCCCCACAGGAGGCAGCAGTGCACCGCTCCACGCGCAAGGCCAGAAACAGGTGTCTCAGCGCGGCCGTCGCCGCGTTCGCCGCGGGCGCGCTCGCGTTCGCCGGCACGGCCACGCAGGCCGGCGCCGCGGGTGTCGACGAGGCCGGGTTCCAGGTCGCCGTCGGCGCCGAGGCCGTACCGAAGCACGCCGTCACCGGGTACTGGCAGAACTTCAACAACGGCGCCACCGTCCAGAAGTTGGCCGACGTCCAGGACGACTACGACATCATCGCCGTCGCCTTCGCGGACGCCACCGGCACTCCGGGCCAGGTGAAGTTCAACCTCGACTCGGCCGGGCTCGGCGGGTACACGGTCGACGCCTTCAAGGCCGACATCAAGGCCAAGCAGGCGGCCGGCAAGTCGGTGATCCTCTCGGTCGGCGGCGAGAAGGGCACGGTCGCGGTCAACGACGCGGCCTCGGCGGCGGCGTTCGCGGACTCCGTGTACGCGCAGATGCAGGAGTACGGCTTCGACGGGATCGACATCGACCTGGAGAACGGCCTCAACTCCACGTACATGGCGCAGGCCCTGAAGTCCCTCGCCGCGAAGGCACCCGGGCTCGTCATCACCATGGCGCCGCAGACCATCGACATGCAGTCGCCGCAGAACGAGTACTTCAAGACGGCCCTCGCCATCAAGGACATCCTGACCGTCGTCAACATGCAGTACTACAACAGCGGTTCGATGCTCGGCTGCGACGGCAAGGTCTACTCGCAGGGCACGGTGGACTTCCTGACCGGCCTGGCCTGCATCCAGCTGGAGAACGGCCTCGCCCCGTCCCAGGTCGGCATCGGCACCCCCGCTTCCGCGAAGGCTGCGGGCGGGGGTTATGTGGAGCCGTCCGTGGTCAACGCGGCCCTCGACTGCCTCGCGAAGGGCACGAACTGCGGTTCCTTCAAGCCGTCGAAGACGTACCCGGATATTCGCGGTGCGATGACGTGGTCGACGAACTGGGATGCGGTGGCGGGGAGTTCTTGGTCGGGCGCGGTGGGGCCACACGTGCACGGTCTGCCGTAGGCGACGCTCCTCAATCGCCGGAGGGGCTCAATTTTGAGCCCCTCTGGGGGTACCTCCCAGCGGTAGCTGGGGGAGATTGAGGAGGCCCGTCCGGCAGGACAAATTCGGGAAGGGGCGGGGCGGGGAAAGGGAACTACCAAGGCAACTCCCGCACCTGCTGCACGCACAACACCAGAAACAGCAACCCCGCCCCCGCCAACATCCCATTACTCACAAGCCCGTTCCGCCACTCCCGCGGCGTCCGAGAGGAATTGAGCAACCACAGCAACGTCAACGCCAGGAACGGCATGAAGAACGCCCCGAGCACCCCGTAAGCGAGAACAAGCCCGAACGGCTGGTCCAGCCACAGCAACCCCATCGGCGGGAACGTCAGCCACAGCATGTACGCGCGGAACGGCCAGGACTTCTCCCGGCGCCCCTGCGCGACCTCGGCGACGCCGTTCTCCTGGACTCCCTTGCGGCCCCGCTGGATCCGCTCCACGAAGTCCGCGAACATCAGGCTCACGCCGTGCCACACGCCGACAAGGGCGGAGAACGACGTGGCGCAGAAGCCGATGAGGAACAGCTTGGCGGTGATGGGCCCGAAGCGCTGCTCCAGGATGCCGCCGAGTTCGAGCAGCCCCTGGTCGCCGGAGGCGAGCGCGAGGTGTGAGGCGTACAGCAGCTCGGCGCCGATGATCAGCATGGCGACGACGAAGACACCGGTGGTGAGGTACGCGACCCGGTTGTCGAGGCGCATCATCTTCAGCCACGAGATGTCGGTCCAGCCCTTGGAGTTGATCCAGTAGCCGTACGCCGCCATCGTGATCGTGCCGCCGACGCCGCCGATCAGGCCGAGGGTGTAGAGCAGCGAACCGTCCGGCAGGATCGGGGCGAGTCCCGCGAACGCGGCGGGCAGGTCGGGGGCGACGCGGATCGCGACGTACACGACGATCAGGAACTTGATCCCGATGAGTACGGTCATGATCTTCTCGAACTGCGCGTACCGGTTGAACCACACGAGGGCCAGGCCGATCACGCCGGCCGCGATCGCGAAGGTCTTGAGGCCGCCGGGCACTTCGGGGAAGAGCGCGGCGAGCGGAAGGGCCGTCGAGGACATCGCGGTGGCGCCGTAGATGAAGCCCCAGATCACCACGTAGACGCCGAAGTAGACCGTGGTCCAGGGGCCGAGGCTGCGCCAGCCGTCGAGCATGGTGCGGCCGGTGGCGAGGTGCCAGCGGCCGGTCGCCTCGGCGAGGGAGATCTTCACAAGGCAGCCGATGATCGCGGCCCAGAGCAGGGTGTAGCCGAACTTGCTGCCCGCGATCAGCGTCGCGACCAGGTCGCCCGCGCCGACCCCGGTGGCCGCGACCACGATGCCGGGCCCGATCTGCCGCCAACTCGCCCTGCGCATCTGGGTCTTGGACCCGTCCTGCGTCACGCTTCCGGTGCTCTCCGCCATACGCCCGCCTCCGCGCGATCCGGGGCTCGCCCCCGAGTACGTCGTGATCGTGGTCACCAAAGCGCGAACCCGCAGTTCGCACAAGGGGTTTGACCGACGCCCCCCTTGACCACACCTGGGACCCCTTGACCGGGTCATGCCAGGGGCCCACGATGAGCCCGCACACAGGTACCGCGTGACCGCATAACGCACACGCGCGCGCGCTCGCCGGTACCGGACTGAGCAACCCCCCACATTTCAGGAGACGTCATGCGAATTCGCATACGTGGAAAACGCTCCGCCGCGCTGGCGGCGTTCATAGCGGTGGCCATCGCGGCCCCGCTGACCGCCAACGCCGCACCGCCGGGCGACGATCCGAAGCCCCGCGCCGAGGCCGCCGCCACTGCCGACACGGATCGCATCAGGCAGTACGAGATCCACGGGCCCTCGACCCCCGCCGACCGTTCGAAGATCGCCGCGGCCGGGGTCTCGGTGGACGAGGCCAGGGACCACTCCGTGGTCGTGTCCGCGACCGCGGCGCAGGCGAAGGCCCTGCGCGCCCAGGGTCATGAACTCAAGACGCTGCCCGGCCCGCCCGCGCGCACCTCCGGCAAGGCGGCCGAGCCGAAGGACTTCCCGTCGGACGACGCGAAGTACCACACCTACGACGAGATGACCGCGGAGATCGACAAGCAGATCGCCGCCCACCCGGACCTGATCAGCAAGAAGGTCATCGGCAAGTCCCACGAGGGCCGGGAGATCGTCGCGATCAAGCTGAGCGACAAGGTCGGCACCGACGAGGCCGAGCCCGAGGTCCTGTTCACGCACCACCAGCACGCGCGTGAGCACCTCACGGTCGAGATGGCGCTGTACCTGCTGAAGACCTTCGGTGACGGGTACGGCTCCGACGACCGCGTGACCAAGATGCTCGACGAGCGCGAGGTCTGGATCGTCCCGGACGTGAACCCGGACGGCGGCGAGTACGACATCAAGACCGGCGAGTACCAGAGCTGGCGCCTCAACCGGCAGCCCAACGAGGGCGGCGCGACCGGCACCGACCTGAACCGCAACTGGGCCTTCAAGTGGGGCTGCTGCGGCGGCTCCTCGGACGAGCCGGGCTCGGAGACGTACCGGGGTCCCAAGGCCGAGTCGGCGCCTGAGACGACGGTCGTCGCGGACTTCGTGCGCGGCCGGGTGGTCGACGGCAAGCAGCAGATCAAGGCGGCCATCGACTTCCACACGTACAGCGAGCTGGTGCTCTGGCCGTACGGGTACACCACCGACGACACCGCCGAGGGCCTGACCCAGGACGACCGGGACGCGCACGCCGCGATCGGCGAGAAGATGGCCGAGTCCAACGGCTACACGCCGCAGCAGTCCAGCGATCTCTACGTCACGGACGGGTCGATCGACGACTGGCTGTGGGGGGACCAGAAGATCTTCTCGTACACCTTCGAGATGTACCCGTCCTCTGCGGGCGGCGGCGGCTTCTACCCGCCCGACGAGGTGATCGAGAAGGAGACCAGCCGCAACAAGGACGCGGTGCTGCAGCTCCTGGAGAACGCCGACTGCATGTACCGCTCCATCGGCAAGGAGGAGGAGTACTGCAAGTGATCAACCCGGCTGGCCCGTACGGCCGTTGAGGTAGAACCCGAGGACCGGGGCGAGCTCGGCGAACCACTGCTGCAGCCGCTCCGGTCGCTTGGCGTCGACCATGCACTCCACGAACGCCCCGCTCGCGTGCGTCACGCCCACCCGCAGACAGGTGCCCTGGCCGGTGTAGTGGACGTTGCCGATCTCGGCCCAGCCGAACTCGGCGGTGTGCCCGTAGTTCTCGAAGCACACCCCGGCCACGTCCACGACGACGGCCCGGCCCCGGTCGGTGGCCAGGAAGTCCGGGCC
>NZ_JAAAHS010000521.1 GCF_009908195.1 Streptomyces boluensis
GGGGTGAGCCGGCGGAGCGCCTGGACGAGCTGTACCGGTGGGTGGAGGAGGGCGCGCTGCGCACCGCCGCCTGGTACCTGGCCGACCGCACCTGGAAGCGGCGCGGGGCGCGGCTGCTGCGGTGCGGGGCGGCGGCCGGGGCCATGGCCGGGGCGGCGCTGCCGCTGCTCGACCTGACCTCGGCGGTGGCCGGGGCGGCGCCCTGGGGCTATCTGTCGCTGCTGCTCGCGGTGGCGTGCGTGGGCGCCGACCGGTACTTCGGTCTCACCTCGGGCTGGATGCGGGACATGGCCACGGCGCAGGCGGTGCAGCGGCGGCTGCAGGTGCTGCAGTTCGACTGGGCGTCGGAGAGCGTGCGCGAGGTCCTCGGCCCCGCCGAGGGCACCGCGAGCGAGGCGGCGGAGCGGTGTCTCGGGGTGCTGCGGCGGTTCTCGGAGGACGTCACGGAGCTGGTGCGGTCGGAGACGGCGGACTGGATGGTGGAGTTCCGCTCCGGGGCCACGCCGCTCGGGCTTCGGTCCGCGGCCGCCGCCGGGCCCCGACCCGAGGGGCCGCCGCCGGGGCGCTTCCCGCTTCCTCCCGGCACGGCCCGGCCGAACATGCCGCGGCAGCGGCCGCCGGAGACGCGGTGACGCGGTGGCGGTTTCGGGGTGGGTGAGGTGGTCGACCCCCGGCCCGCACGCGGGGCTCCGCCCCGGACCCCGATCGCCCTTCGGGCTCGTCCTCAAGCGCCGGACGGGCTGAATTTGGCCTCGCGCCTCGAACGCCGGACGGGCTGGATTTACCCTCGTAAACTGCTTGCGTGGATGCGCAACAAACAAGGGCCGCCGTCGCCGTGCTCAAGGCCCTCGCCGATCCCACGCGGTTCACCGTGCTGTGGGAGCTCGGCCGGGGCGAGCGGCCCGTGGGTGAGCTGGCTGAGCTGGCCGGGGTTCAGGTCGCCGCCGTGTCGCAGCACCTGGCCCGGTTGCGCAGTGCCGGACTCGTCGTCTCGCGGCGCGAGGGCACCCGGATCTACTACCGGGCCGCCGGAGATCACGTACGGGCCCTCCTGGAGGACGCGTTCCTGGTCGCCGGGGCCGTCGCGGACTCCCCCGGGGCACGTCGGCGGCCCGGACCGGACGCGTAAGGTGACCAGCTCCGACGGCAGGCAGCCGGAGCCTTCGAGAGGGAAACCCACCACCATGCGCAGCACCGCGGTCACCCGCAGCACCCTGCGCCAGCAGATCGCCGACGCCCTGCGCGACGAGATCCTGGCCGGACGCCTGGGACCCGGTCAGGAGTTCACCGTCAAGGAGATCGCCGAGCAGTACGGCGTCTCCGCGACCCCGGTCCGCGAGGCCCTCGTCGACCTGTCCGCGCAAGGGCTGCTCGACTCCGTGCAGCACCGCGGCTTCAAGGTGCACGAGTTCAGCGTCACCGACTACCGCGGCATGGTCGAGGCCCGCAGCATCATCGCCGAGGCCATCTTCCGCGGCATCGCCGAACGCGGCATGGACCACCTGCGCGACCAGCTGAGCTCCGTGCGGCGCCGCGCCGAGGAGGCCCAGCGGGCCGCCACCGCCGGTGACCTGAACGTACTGATCGGCTACGACCTGCGGTTCTGGCGCGAGCTCGGCGCGCTGTTCGGCAACCCGTACCTCAGCGACTTCCTGCATCGGCTGCGCGTGCAGTCCTGGGTGTTCGCGGTGCCGTACCTGCGCCGGGTGCCCGACCTGGAGGGGCGGCTGTGGAACCGGCACAGCGAGCTCGTCGCGGCCGTGTCCGACGGTGACCCGGACACCGCGTACGCCCTGGTGACCTCGTACAACACGCACTCTCTCGCGCTGGTCGAGAACCTCACCCGGTGACCGTGCAGCACCCCGCCGGCTCGTGCCCGGCCGAGCTGTCCGTCGTCGTGCCCGCGTACAACGAGGAGCGGCGGCTCGGGCCCACGCTCGACGCGATCCGGCGGCAGCTCGCCGACGGGCCCTGGGAGCGCTGGGAGATCGTCGTCGTCGACGACGGCTCGGACGACGCCACCCGGGCCGTCGCCGAGGAAGCGGCCGCGGCCGAGGCCCGCGTCCAGGTCGTCGGGTACGACCGCAACCGCGGCAAGGGGCACGCGCTGCGCCACGGGGTGGCCGCCACCCGGGGCCGCCGGGTACTCGTCACGGACGCCGATCTGGCCACGCCGATCGAGGAGCTGGAGCACCTGGAGAAGGAGCTCGCGGGCGGCCACGCGGCCGCCGTCGGCTCCCGCGCCCGGCCCGGCGCGACCATCGAGACCCACCAGCACCGGCTGCGCGAACTCCTCGGCCGCGGCGGCAACTTCCTCATACGCGCCGTCGCCGTGCCCGGCATCCGCGACACCCAGTGCGGGTTCAAACTCTTCGACGGGGAGCACGCCCGCGCCGCGTTCGCCGCGTCCCGCACCGACGGCTGGGCCATAGACGTGGAAGTGCTGCGGTACTTCCGGGAGCACGCGCTGACCGTCGCCGAGGTGCCGGTGCGCTGGGCGCACCAGGAGGGCTCCAAGGTGCGGGCCCTCGACTACCCGCGGGTGCTCGGTGAGCTCGCCCTGATCCGGGCACGGGCCGTGCCGCCCGCGCGGCTCGCGGTCCTCGCGTTCTTCCTGCTCGCCGCGTTCCTGCTGCACCAGGGCCGCTGGCCCGACCCGTCGAGCCGCTACCTGCCGGACTCGCTGCAGGACCAGAACCAGTGGGAGTGGTTCTTCGCCGTCACCGCGGAGCATGTGCTGCAGCTCCGCAACCCCCTCTTCAGCGACCTCCAGGGCTTCCCCGACGGCGTGAACCTGATGGCCAACACCGTGATGCTCGGCCTGTCCGTGCCGTTCGCGCCGGTCACCGCCGCGTTCGGGCCCGCCGTCTCGCTCGCCCTCGTGATGACACTCGGCCTCGCCGCGACCGGGCTCGCCTGGTACTGGCTGATCCGGCGGTGGCTGGGTGTGGGCCGGGCGGCGGCGGTCGTCGGTGGGGGGCTTGCCGCGTTCGCGCCTCCGATGGTCAGCCATGCCAACGCGCACCCCAACTTCGTGGTCCTCTTCATGATCCCGCTGATCGTCGACCGGGCACTGCGGCTGTGCGTGCCGGGCGGCCGGGTCGTACGGGACGGGGTGGTGCTCGGGCTTTTCGCCGCGTACCAGGTCTTCCTCGGTGAAGAACCGTTGCTGCTCGCGGTCATCGGCATGCTGCTTTTCGCCGGGGCCTACGCGGTGGTGCGGCGGGACGTGGCGCGGGCGGTGTGGCGGCCGCTCGGCAAGGGGCTCGCGATCGGCGCCGGGGTGGCCCTTCCGCTGGTCGCGTTCCCGCTGTACTGGCAGTTCTTCGGGCCGCGCAGCTACCACTCGGTGCTGCACGGGGACGGTGCGGGCAACAGTCCGCTGGCGCTGCTCTCGTTCGCCGAGCGCTCGCTCGCCGGGAGCCGCGAGATGTCCGAGCCGCTCGCCCTCAACATCACCGAGCAGAACGCCTTCTACGGCTGGCCGCTGGTCGCGCTGGCGCTCGCCATCACCATCGGCCTGTGGGAACGGGCCGCTGTCCGGGCTCTCGCCTTCACGGCGGTCGCGGCGGCGTTCCTGTCGCTCGGCGCGGAGTTCCGCGTTCCGCTGACCGATGTGGTGCTGCCGGGCCCGTGGCGGCCGCTCGCCCACCAGCCGCTTTTCGAGTCGGTCATCGAGTCCCGGGTCGCGATGGTCTGCGCCCCCGCGCTCGGCCTGCTCGTCGCGCTCGCCGTGGACCGCCTCCGGATCGCCCGCCCCGCGCGCCGCGCACTCGGCCTGGCCGCCGTCGCCGCCGCCCTGGTACCGCTCGTGCCGATGCCGCTGCACACCGTCGAGCGGGTCCCGGTCCCGCCGTTCATCGCCGACGGCACCTGGAAACGGTACGTCGACACCGCGCGCGGCGAGAGCCTCGTACCGGTGCCGCTGCCCGACCCCGCGAACGCCGAGGGGCTGCACTGGCAGACCACCGCCGACCTGGGCTTCAAGGTGCCCGGCGGGTACTTCAACGGGCCCTGGGGCGAGGACCGTACCGGCATCTACGGCGCCGCTCCCCGGCACACCTCGAACCTGCTGCGCGACGTCCGGTACTCGGGGCGGGTCCCGCGCCTGAGCGAGGAGTGGCGACGGCAGGCGGCGGCCGACCTGGAGTACTGGAACGCGGGCGCCCTCGTCCTCGCCCCGCAGCCCGGCGCCCCCGCGCTCCGCGAGACGCTGCGGCAGCTGCTCGGGCGGGACGGCGAGCGGGTCGGCGGAGTGATGGTGTGGGACCTGCCAGCGCGGGACGCGGAGTGATGGTGGGCCTGCCCGCGCGGGGCGGGGCGCACTGAGTTCCGTGGGCCCTCGGGGTCTTGGGGGC
>NZ_JAAAHS010000522.1 GCF_009908195.1 Streptomyces boluensis
CCCCGGTCTCCCCGGCCGTACGTCGAGGCAGGGCGGGTCGGCGTTCTCGTACCCCGGCCCGACCTGGCATGGACCGGTCGACTGCCGTGTGGATCAGGCCAATTCGGCGTTGCGGGACTACGCAAGGCAACGCGGTGATTACCGTGCGTACTTCGAGCGGGTGGCCCAGCGCGGGCCGCCCCCTGTGTCGTACGAGGAGAGCCCGAGTGAAGCCAACCGGCCCGCTGCGTATCGTCTTTGCCGCCCTGGGTGTCACCGTCACCGTGGCGCTCGCGCCGACAGCCTCGGCCGCGCCCGCCGCGCCCACCGCACCCCCGGCGCACGCTGCCGCGGCCGCCGCCTGCACCGGCGAGTACCACGGCGACGCCCGCCTGGGCCCGAAGCGGCTGCCGAAGCAGTGGCAGGCCCCGGTCGGCCCGCTGCTGAAGAACTGGAACCGGACCGGTGGCCTCTCCGACGCCGCGTACCTGAAGAAGTACTGGGAGGGACCGGCGGACGGCGGCGGCTGGAAGTACCCGCCGAACGACGGCTTCGCAGAGAAGAACGGCACGATCGACAAGGAGCCCACCAAGCTCCGCAAGGGCCAGCGCCTCGACCGCTTCGGCTCCGAGTACGGCGGCTTCCTGGCCCCGGCGGGCGACTCGTACGCGAAGCGGGCGCTGCCGCCGCAGAACCTCAACACCCGGGACGCCACGGCCCCTTGCGACTACCGCGTCTACAAGGTCGCCAAGCCGTTCTGGGTGTGGCAGGGCAGCATCGCGCCCTGGTTCGAGCAGCCGGGCGGCGGGCAGCAGATCAAGCTCGACGCGGTGTTCCTCGACCCGGGCGAGGGGCAGCGCCTCAACGTGAAGTGGCTGCTCGACCGCGGCTATCTCGCCCCGGCCGCGCAGTGACCACGCGATGCAGCGCCAGGCCCTGCGTGCCGCGCTGACCGCCGCGGGAGTGCCCGACGGGTACTACCGCATCGAGGGCGTGCACGAGCCGACCCCCACACCCCCGGACTTCCTGTTCCTGCGCAGGGCGCCGGACGGGGCGTGGGAGACCGGCCTGTACGAACGCGGCATGTACGAAGTGATCACCCACCACGGCACCGAGGACGAGGCCTGCGCGGCGCTGCTGCGGATGCTCCTCTGACGGCGCCGGTCACTCGCGAGTCGCCGGCCCCGAAGTGCCACGGCCCCGGCGCGTGCGCCCGCACGTGCCGGGGCCGCCCCACCCCGTACGGAGAACCCCCGAACCCATGCGTGCGCACGCCCTCCCGTATCGGCAGCTCAACAGCCTGGCCACCTGGTTCCTCGGGACCTTCGCGCTTGCCTCGGGGGCCGTGCTGCTGCTCTCCACCGGGCCGTCGGCGGCCGAACTCCGCGCTCTCGCCGGGGAAGTGCTCATCACGTCGGTGGGCATCGCCGTCCTGGTGAACCTGGCCAACAAGCGCCGCGACCGGCAGGAGCTGACCGAGGCGATCGGGCTCCGGCACGACATCGAGCGCAGCGGACTGCTCGCGGTCGGCGCCGACTATCTCGACCTGGTCGATTGGGACCACCAGCTGTCCCGCACCCGTGCCCTCGACGTGTCCTGCGCCTGGTCGACGACGTGGCGCGGCGCGCACCGCGAGGAGCTGAAACGGCTTGTACGGCGCCCCGGCACCCGCGTGCGGTTCTTCCTGCCCGACCACACCGACCCGGCCTGCGTCGACGCGCTGAGCCACCGCTTCCACCCCGTCTACACGCACCACGACGTGCGGGCCAAGGTGCGGGAGGCGCTCGACGACTGTCTGCGGCTCGCGCGTACGGCACCGCCCGGCTCGGTCGAGATCTGGGCCTGCCCCGCTTTCCGGGCGTCGACGATCTACCGCATGGACGACGCGATGGTCGTCACGCAGTACCACTCACAGCCGGACCGGCAGCCGGTGCCGACGCACGCGTACCGGCCCGGAACCCCGCTGTACGCCTTCTACGAGCGGGAGTTGGCGGCGATCAGGGACGCGAGCAAGCAGGTCTTTCCGTAGCCTCAAGGGCCCCGCGCCCCGCGGTTCAGCCGTTCCTCAGCGGACGCGTATGGATCTTGGCGACGCAGGCCGGGACGGCCGCACCGTCGTCGTGGTTCCTGGCCCGGTAGGCGCTCGGGGTCTCGCCGACCAGCTCGGTGAAGCGGGAGCTGAACGAGCCGAGCGAGGTGCACCCCACCTCGAAACAGACCTCGGTCACGGACAGATCGCCGCGACGCAGCAGGGCCTGGGCCCGCTCGATGCGGCGTGTCATCAGATAGCTGTACGGGGTCTCTCCGTACGCGGCGCGGAAGCTGCGGGAGAAGTGCCCCGCAGACATCAGGGCGACGGCGGCCAGCGCGGGCACGTCGAGCGGCTGCGCGTAGTCACGGTCCATCGCGTCACGGGCCCGGCGCAACCGGGCGAGGTCCTGCAGATCCACGCCGCCATTTTCCCACAGCCCGGCAGCCCTTCCGGGGTCAGGTACCGCTCGCGCGATCGGCCGTGGCCAGGCGCAGCCGTCGCAGCAGCTCGCGGGCCGCCGGGCCGGAGGGGCCGTCCGTACGCCAGGCGAGCGCCACCCGGCCGCGGAGCGCGCTGTCGGTGAACGGGACGGTGCGCAGGCCGAGTTGAGCTGCCTCGTCGGCGGTGAGTGCGGGGACGACGGCGGCTCCGAGGCCGCGGGCGGCGAGTCGGCCGAGCAGTTCGGGAGCCGCGGCCTCGAAGGCGATACGGGGAGTGAATCCGGCGGCCGCGCAGGCGCCGTCGAGGACGCCGCGGATGCCGGTGCCACGCGGCAGGCTGATCAGCGGGCGGTCGCGCAGCGCCGTCAGCGGCACCCCGGCACGGCCGGTGGCGACGAGCAGCGGGTCGTCGGAGGCGAGGAGCGGGTCGTCGGGGGCGACGGCGGCGACCAGCGGCACGTCGACGAGTACCTCGTGCGCGATGCCGGGGCCGAGTGCGGCGCCGGTCAGGCCGATCACCGCGATGTCGAGTTCGCCGTGGCGCAGCGCCGCGAGCATCCGCTCCGAAGTGTCCTCGGTGAGCGCGATCCCGACGCCCGGGTGGGCGTCGTGAAAGTCGGCGAGCACGGCGGCCACGTCGAGTTCATGGGCGGCCGCGCCGGAGACCAGGCCGATGGCCACATGACCGCGCAGCAGTCCGGCGTACTCGTCCACGGTGTCGCGCAGCCCGTCCACGGCGGCGAGCGCGGCCCGCGCGTACGGCAGCACGGCCGCGCCGACCTCTGTGAGGGCCACGGTCCGGCCCGAGCGGTCGAGGAGCGGGTGGCCCAACTCCCGTTCCAGTTGCCGGATCTGCGCGCTGACGCCCGGCTGTGCGAGGTGCAGCCGGGCGGCGGCGCGGGTGAAGTTGGCCTCTTCGACGACGGTGACGAAGTAGCGCAGTTGCCGCAGTTCCATGACCGTGGAGTCTAGAAGCACCGGTTCTGGGTCTGAGAAGAACTGGCTCTTGGACTTATGGGTGGGGGTGCGGTGATCGTGGAGGCATGGAGCAGCTCAAGAGCCTGATCGCCGCCGAACGCCGGGAGATCGCCGACCTGTTGGACGGTCTGACGGCCGAGCAGTGGGACGCGCCGAGTCTGTGCGCGGGCTGGCGGGTGCGGGAGGTCGCGGCCCATATGTCGATGGGCTTCCGCTACTCGCTGCCGCAGGTCGTCGGGCATCTGGTGCGGGCGCGCGGCAGCCTGCACCGGATGACCGACCGCCTGGCCCGCGCCGACGCCGCCGCTGCCGCTCCCGGACAGCTCGCCGGGTGGCTGCGCGAGCATGCCGAGCATCCGTGGACGCCCCCGGTCGGCGGTCTCGCCGGGGCGCTCGGCCACGATGTGGTGCACGGCATGGACATCACGGTGGCGCTCGGCCTGGACCGCCGGGTGCCGGAGGAACGCGTACGGGTCCTGCTCGGCCAAGTGTCGTACCGGGGCGCCAAGTTCTTCGGCGCCGACCTGTCCGGGGTGCGGCTGTGCGCCGACGACCTCGACTGGTCGTTCGGCAGCGGCACCCCGGTGACCGGCTCGGGGCAGGACCTGCTGCTGTTCGCGTTCGGCCGGAAGGTGCCTGCGGGGCGGCTGGTCCCCGAGCCGGGTGGCCGTCGCTAGCCGCGTCGTGCTGTGACGTTCAGGACGAAGTCGAAGGTGCCCTGTCGGCTGCTGCCGTTGTCCTGGACGGTCATGAGCAACGCCGGGCCGAAGAGGGCGTCGGGGTCGTTGCGCGGCTCGTCCGGGACAGTACAACTGCGTCGTGAGTACGGGGTTGCCGGGTGCCTGCGCCTTCATGTGCGTGCGGAAGTGGGGTGCGGGGTACGGGGGT
>NZ_JAAAHS010000523.1 GCF_009908195.1 Streptomyces boluensis
GTACGGCCCCTCTCTATGTGCCTGTTTTCCCGGTCAGAGGCGGTGGGCGGCGCCCACCGGGGTCGCGCCCCGGGTGTCGAGGAGCAACTGGGCCTTCACGGCGAGGCCTTGCAGGTCGTACGTGCGGTGGGACTGGAGCAGGATCGTCAGGTCGGCCTCGGCGGCGGCCTCGTAGAGGGAGTCCGCGCGGGGGACGGGGCGGCCGAGGACGCTCCAGTGCGGGACGTACGGGTCGTGGTAGCTGATGGCGGCGCCCAGCTCCATCAGGCGGGTGGCGATCTCGTGGGCGGGGGAGCCCTGTTGGTCGGCGAGGTCGGGCTTGTAGGTGACGCCGAGCAGTAGCACGCGCGCGGCGCGGGCGGATTTGCCGTGCTCGTTGAGGAGGGTCGCGGCGCGTTGGATGACGTACTGCGGCATGCGGTGGTTGATCTCCTGCGCGAGGCCGACCATGCGCAGCGGGTGGCCGGGGGTGCGGCTGTGGTGCGGCAGGTAGTTGGGGTCGAGGGGGATGCCGTGGCCGCCGACGCCGGGCCCTGGGCGGAAGGCCTGGAAGCCGAAGGGCTTGGTCTCGGCGCAGCGGATGACGTCCCACAGGTCCACGCCCAAGTCGTGGCAGAGGACGGCCATTTCGTTGACCAGGGCGATGTTGACGTGCCGGTAGTTGGTCTCCAGGACCTGCACCGTCTCCGCCTCGCGGGGGCCACGCGCGCGTACGACCTTGTCGGTGATGCGGCCGTAGAACGCGGCGGCGGACTCCGTGCAGGCCGGGGTGATCCCGCCGATGACCTTCGGGGTGTTGGTGTAGCCGTGGGTGCGGCTGCCGGGGTCGAGGCGGCCCGGCGAGTAGGCCAGGTGGAAGTCGCGGCCGGCGCGCAGCCCGGATTCTTCCTCCAGGAGGGGCCGGAGGAATTCCTCCGTCGTACCGGGGTACGCGGGTGACTCCAGGATGACCGTGGTGTGCGGGCGCAGCCGGGCGGCGAGCGCGCGGGCGGCGTCGCCGATGTGGCTCAGGTCGAGTGAGCCGTCGGCGCCCAGCGGGGTCGGCGCGCAGATGACCGCGGTGCGTACGCGTCCGAGTTCTGCCGGGTTGGCGGTCGGCCGGAAGCCCGCCGAGAGCATCCGGCGCAGGTCGGCGGCGGTGAGGCTGCCTTCGTCCGCGGGCAGTCGGCCCGCGGCGAGGTCGGAGCTGAGCCGTGGGTCGTAGGCGATGGTCTCGATACCGGTCGACACGGCGGCCTGGGCGAGGGGCAGGCCGAGATGACCGAGTCCGATGACGGCGAGATCTGCGGGCATGGAGGTGGGCCGTCCTTCCCAATAGCCGGAGCGGGAGGAGCGCGCAAGCCCTGTGGACAGAACGGACCAGCGCAATGTCAGGTTAGGAGTAAATATGACCGTTATGCGGCATTGCGCGGCGACGGACTTCGGAGTGTTGTCCACAGGCGGTGGCTGAAGTCGGAGAGTGCGGACAGAATCGACGATGTGAGCGCGACCACACGGGGGCGACGGGAGGCAGCAGTGAGGACAGCGACACTGGGACCGGCCGAGCGGGCAGAAGCACTCGCGGGCATGGCCGAACGGGAACTCGACGTACTCGTCGTCGGAGCCGGCGTGGTCGGCGCCGGCACGGCGCTCGACGCCGTCACACGAGGACTCTCCACCGGCCTCGTCGAGGCCCGCGACTGGGCATCCGGCACATCCAGCCGGTCGAGCAAGCTCATCCACGGCGGACTGCGCTATCTCGAAATGCTCGACTTCGCACTCGTACGCGAAGCGCTGAAGGAGCGCGGACTCCTCCTCGAGCGCATCGCCCCGCACCTCGTCAAACCAGTTCCCTTCCTCTACCCGCTCCAGCACAAGGGCTGGGAACGGATCTACGCCGGATCCGGAGTCGCGCTCTACGACGCCATGTCGATGTCACGCGGCCACGGACGCGGACTGCCCATGCACCGCCACCTCTCCCGCCGCCACGCGCTGCGCGTCGCGCCCTGCATGAAGAAGGACGCGCTGGTCGGAGCGATGCAGTACTACGACGCGCAGATGGACGACGCGCGCTACGTGGCGATGATGGTCCGCACAGCCGCCGCCTACGGAGCCAAAGTCGCCAACCGTGCCCGCGTCACCGGCTTCCTGCGCGAGGGCGAACGTGTCGTAGGAGCCCGCGTCCAGGACGTCGAAGGAGGCGGCGAATACGAGATCAGGGCCCGACAGGTCGTCAACGCCACCGGAGTGTGGACCGACGACACCCAGGCGATGGTCGGCTCACGCGGCCAGTTCCACGTCCGCGCCTCCAAAGGCATTCACCTGGTCGTACCCAAGGACCGGATCAATTCCACGACCGGCCTGATCCTCCGCACCGAAAAGTCCGTCCTCTTCGTCATCCCCTGGGGACGCCACTGGATCGTCGGCACCACCGACACCGAATGGGACCTGGACAAGGCGCATCCCGCCGCCTCCAGCGCGGACATCGACTACCTCCTCGAGCACGTGAACTCGGTGCTCGCCGTCCCCCTCACCCGCGACGACGTGCAGGGCGTGTACGCGGGCCTTCGGCCCCTGCTCGCCGGCGAGTCCGACGCCACCAGCAAACTCTCCCGCGAACACACCGTCGCCCACCCCGTGCCGGGACTCGTCGTCGTCGCGGGCGGCAAGTACACGACGTACCGCGTCATGGCCAAGGACGCCGTCGACGAAGCGGTGCACGGGCTCGACCAGCGCGTCGCCGAATGCGTCACCGAGGACATCCCGCTCATCGGCGCCGAGGGATACAAGGCGCTGTGGAACGCACGCGCCCGCATCGCGGCCAGAACCGGACTCCATGTGGTGCGGGTGGAACACCTGTTGAACCGGTACGGATCGCTCGCCGAGGAACTGCTCGACCTCATCGCCGACGCCCCGTCACTCGGCGAACCCCTGCACGCCGCCGACGACTACCTGCGCGCCGAAATCGTGTACGCCGCCTCGCATGAAGGCGCCAGGCACCTCGACGACGTCCTCACCCGGCGCACCCGCATCTCCATCGAGACCTTCGACCGGGGCACCCGCAGCGCGCGGGAATGCGCGGAGCTCATGGCGAAGGTGCTCGGCTGGGACGAGGACCAGATCGGCAGAGAGGTGGAGCACTACGAGAAGCGGGTCGAGGCGGAACGGGAATCCCAGCGCCAGCCTGACGACCTGACGGCCGATGCCGCGCGGCTGGGGGCGCCGGACATTGTGCCGTTGTGAGGTTCGCTCCGGGGGTGTGTGCCTGCGGGGCGGTGTGCGCCTAGGGGTGGGGCTATCGGCAGAACTCGCTTTCCAGGACTGACCTTTTGAGCTTCTCGGCCGTGGGCCAGTCCGCGTTGAGACGGTATGTCACGACGTGGCGGCCGCCGCTGGTCGAGGCGGTCTCCGCGTAGGAACCGGCGATCCTGCCGTTGTGCCCCCAGACGGTGGTGCAGGACAGCTTCGTGGGCATCAGGCCAAGGCCGTACATGCCGTGGGACAGGCGGGTGTCGCGCATCTGGGCGAGCTGGGCCGGGGGCAGCAGCTTGCCGGTGAGGAGCGCGGAGTAGAAGCGGTTCAAGTCATCGAGCGTGCTGACGACTTCACCTGCGGCGCCCGCGCCCGACGGGTTGAGCTCGGTGACGTCCTCGGGGGAGGCGGGGGTGCCGGAGTAGGCGCGGCCGTGCGGCGCGGGCAGTCGGCGTGCGGTGCCGGGGAAGGACGTGCCGGACATGCGGAGCGGGGTGACGATGCGGCGCTGGGCCTCCGCCGCGTAGCTGCGGCCGGTGACCCTCTCGATGATCATGCCGAGCAGCGTGTAGTTGGTGTTCGAGTACGCCCAGTCGCTGCCCGGCGGGAACAGGGGGCGGTGCGCCAGGGCGGTGCGGAGCAGATGGGTGGGGGTGAAGGTGCGGTCCAGTTCTGCGGCGGGCGATGAGGGGGCGGCTGTGTACGGGTACAAGCCGCTGGTGTGGGCGAGTAGCTGACGCAGGGTGAGCTCGCGGCCGTCGTTGCCGTGGCCACGTATGGCGCCGGGCAGGTGCTGCTCGACGGTGTCGTCGAGGGAGAGCCGGTGCTCGGCGGCGAGTTGGAGGACCACCACGGCCGTGAAGGTCTTGGTGATGCTGCCCGCGCGGAAGCGGTCCGTGCGGCCGATGGGGCGGTCGGTCGCGGTGTTGGCCGTGCCGGTGGACGCGTAGTGCGGGGCGGAGCGCGTGCCGGAACCCGGGCGGGCCAGGGCAGCCGCTCCGGGGGTGTGGGTGCGGGCGGCCAGCGTGGCGAGGGCGCTGTCGAGTGGGGTGCGTGGGGCGTGGGG
>NZ_JAAAHS010000524.1 GCF_009908195.1 Streptomyces boluensis
GTGCCGGTGGCGGTGCCGGTGCGGCCGATCGGGCGCCGCGGCCCGCCGCCGCGAGGGCGGGCGCGTCCTCCGCCACGGTCCACAACAGCCGCTCCGCCGCGTCGAGATCGAGCCGCCGGGACACGTCCCGCTCCAGGAGGCCCCGTACGGTCGGGATCAGCGGGCCGGCCGCCGCCGGGACTTGGATCTCGTCGATCACCACCGCGTGCAGCACTCCGGCCACCGAGTCGCGGTGGAAGGGGGTCTCGCCGTCCACGGCCGCGCAGAGCAGCACGCCGAGCGACCACAGGTCGGACTCGGGCCCTGTGTGCCGGTTCGACATCCGCTCGGGCGCCGTGTACTCGGGCGAGCCGACGAACGAGCCGGTCTCCGTGAGCGTCGCCTGCCCCGCGACCTGGGCGATCCCGAAGTCGGAGAGCACCACACGGCCGGTACGCGACTCGATCAGGACGTTGGCGGGCTTCAGGTCGCGGTGCTGCACCCCCGCGGCGTGCGCGGCGCGCAGCGCGTCCAGGAGGCTGAGGCCGATCCGGGCGGCGGCCGCCGGGGCGAGGGGGCCTTCGAGGACGATGAGGTCCGCGAGCGAGCGGCCGTCGATGAGCTCCATCACGATCCACGGCTGCGCGTCGTGCTCGACGATGTCGTGCAGGACCATGATGTTGGGGTGGCGCACCTGCGCTACCGAGCGGGCCTCGCGGAGCGTACGCTCGCGCTGCAACTCCGCGTCCACGAGGGCCAGTTCACCCTCGACGTGGATCTCCTTGACAGCCACGGAGCGGCCGAGCAGCTCGTCCCGAGCGTGCCAGACCGTGCCCATGCCGCCGCGGCCGAGCCGTGACGCGATGCGGTAGCGGCCCGCTACCAGTTCCCCCGTGCTTGCCATGCGCACATCATGCCGCACTGTCCGTGCACACCCGGGGCGGCGGGCTCCGGGCCGACAGGTGATGATTCGGGGCGATCCGGACGAAGCGCTGTCACCGAAGGGACGGGGCACGACCGCCGGGACGAGTGATGCTGATCGTGTTCGCTGAGGAAGCGCAGGCCGGAAGGGGCGGGAGCGATCCATGCCGGTCGAAGGTGGAGATGCTGTGGAAGGTACGCCGGTGAAGGGCTCCGCCCCGAGGGTGTCCGGCCGTCGGCGGGTACTGCGTGCTGGGTGCGCGATGGTGTCCGCGTACCGTTCACGAGGTTCGAACTCGTCGCCGCCGAGCACGATTTGGGGAATCACGCGTGACCCAGGTATCCATCGAAGAGTACGAGGTGGCCGACGCCGCGGCCGGACCGTACGCCCTCACCACGGGACCGGACGGCGCGCTGTGGTTCACCCTCGTCCACAGCGGCCGGATCGGACGGCTCGTACCCGGCGAGGAGCCGACGAGTCACCGGCTCGACCCCGGCTGCGGGCCGACCGTCATCACGCCAGGGCCCGACGGCGCGCTGTGGTTCACCGAGTACCGGGCGGACCGGATCGGGCGGATCACCACCGACGGCGTCATCGACGCATTCGACGTACCCACCCCCGGCTGCGGGCCGTTCGGTATCGCGGCGGGCCCGGACGGTGCGCTGTGGTTCACGGAGACCGCCGCCGACCGCGTCGGCCGGATCACCGTCGACGGCAGCGTCACCGAGTTCCCGCTCCCCGTCACGGGCGCGTTCCCGTCCGCGATCACCGCGGGTGACGACGGTGCGATGTGGTTCACCCTCAACCAGGGGAACGCCATCGGCCGGATCGGCATGGACGGTGCGATCACCCGGTATCCCGTGCCGACGGAGGCGGCGGCGCCGGTGGGGATCGCCGCGGGCCGCGACGGAGCGCTGTGGTTCACCGAGATCGCCGCCGGTCAGATCGGACGGATCACTCCCGACGGGCGGATCACCGAGTTCCCGCTGCCCGACCGCACCGCCAAGCCGCACGCCGTCACCGTCGACGTCGACGGCACCGTCTGGTTCACCGAATGGGGCGGCAACCGCGTCGGCACGATCACCCCCGACGGCTCCGTCACCGTCCACGACCTGCCCACCCCCGGTTCCGAACCACACGGCATCACCGTCGGCCCCGACGGAGCCCTGTGGACCGCACTGGAGATCGGCGCGCTCGCCCGCATCACCCGCATCTCCCTTGCGAACAGCGCCACTTGACCGTGCCGCCCCCCCGGCGCCCCCCTCGCACCTGCGGCCGAGCGCCGTTGTCAGTGCCGGTTGGCAGGATGGGCAGACGAACGGTCCGCGCGATGTTCCGCCCGATGTTCCGCCCGATGTGAGGAGCCCTTCCGATGACCGAAGTCGAAGCGACAACTGACCCGCGGCCGCGCCTCAGTGCGGCGCTCGACCAGACCCAGTACGCGATCGACGCGATCGAGGACGCCGACCTGGGCCGGCCGACACCGTGCGCCGAGTACGACGTGCGGACGCTCTTGGCCCACCTCGTCGCCGTCCTGCGCAAGCTCGCGGTGGTCGGGAACGGCGGGGACATGTCGCAGGTGAAGGACCCGGCCGACGACCACACCGACGACTGGGGTGGAGCGTTCCGCGCTGCGCGTGCCGACCTCGAACAGATCTGGGCGCCCGACTCGGCCCTCGGCAAGAGCTACACCCTGGCCTGGGGCGCGATGACCGGACGCGAGCTGCTCGACGCGTACGCGCATGAATTCACCGTCCACGTCTGGGATCTCTCCCGCGCCACCGGTGGCGGCCACGAGCTCGACCGGGCTCTGGCCGAGGCCGCCCTCGACTGGTACACGCGCAACGTCCCGGCGGAGGGCCGTGGTGAGGGCGGGCCGTTCGCACCGGTTGTGACCGTCGCGGACGACGCCGACACTTACACCCGGCTCGCCGCTTTCGTCGGCCGACCGGTGTAGCCGCACAGCGGAACAGGCCGGTCGCCGCGTGCGTGCGGGCACCGCAGACGGGGTGTCCGAGCAGTTCGGCTCGCACCGCAGACGACACGGAAGGCAGCACCACAACAGCCATGAGCACACCGGCCGACGACCCTGTACCCGACGTACCTGAGGTACCCGACGTACCCGACCTCCCCGCCGAGCCCGTGGTCATCCGCGGCGACGGGCTCGTGCTGCGCGAGTGGACCGAGGCCGACCTGCCCGCGATGTCGGAGCTTTTCGACGACCCGGCCATCGCCCACCGCACCCCGCTCGCCTCCCCCTTCGACGCGGCCGCCGCCCGCGCCTACCTGGACCGGGCCCGCGCCACCCGCGCCGACGGCACCCGGCTCCAGCTCGCCGTCACCGAGGACGGGGGCGCGCCGCTCGGCGAGGTGCTGCTCGGCTCCCTCGGCACCGAACGGCCCGCGGGCGCCGTCACGCTCGGGTACGCGATCGGCGGCGCCCACCGCGGCCGCGGGCTCGCCCCGCGCGCCACCCGGCTGCTCACCGCGTACGCGCACGACTCCCTCGGGATCACCCGCGTACGGCTCCAGATCGAGGAGGACAACGCGGCCAGCGTCGGCGTGGCCCGCGCGGCCGGGTACCGGCTGCTCGCGGACGTGCCCCCGGTGGCGGCCGAGCAGAAGGGCCGGAAGTATCTGCTCAAGGCCTGGGAGCACACGGCCGAGGGCTGACCGCTCGACGAGTTCCGTGGGCGGGCCGGGTCCACCCCGTGCGGGCGCGAGCGCGCGCCGCCGTGAAGGGAGCCCCTCATGAGTGCACAGGCGCAGAAGATCAAGACGTTCCTCTGGTACGACAGCCAGGCCGAGGAGGCCGTCGCCCTCTACACGTCCCTGTTCGACAACTCCCGTGTGACCACGGTGCAGCGGTACGGGGAAGAGGGGCCGGGTGAGCCGGGCAGCGTGATGGTCGTCGAGTTCGAGCTCGCGGGCCAGTCGTTCATCGCGTTGAACGGCGGGCCGGAGTTCAAGTTCACCGAGGCCATCTCGCTCTCCGTCGACTGCGAGGGCCAGCAGGAGATCGACGACCTGTGGGACCGGCTCACCGCGGACGGTGGCGAGCCGGGCCCGTGCGGCTGGCTCCGGGACAAGTACGGCCTGTCCTGGCAGATCGTCCCGCGCGTCCTCAACGAAATGATCGGCGACCCGGACCCCGCCAAGTCCGGCCGGGCCATGAAGGCGATGCTCGGCATGGGCAAGCTCGACGTGCAGGCCCTGAAGGACGCGTACGACGGCAAGTGACCCGTACGCGCGAACCGTTGGAGGCCGTGGCGGGATTCGAACCCACGTAACTCGCTTTGCAGGCGAGCCCCTGAACCACTCGGGCACACGGCCGTGCGCTGTGCTGCGTCATGAACGTAGGCGCGGCCGGGGGGTGGGCTCAAGGGG
>NZ_JAAAHS010000525.1 GCF_009908195.1 Streptomyces boluensis
GGGACGGGGGGTCGCGAGGGACGGCCGGTCTTGGCGTCAGGCCTGGACCTCGTCGAAGAGGGCGACGGCCGCGGCGGGGTCAGGGCTGACGAGGCGTTCAAGCCCGGCCGCCGTGATCTCCGCCCACCTGGCGGCCCGCGCCCACATCCGCTCCTCGAAGGCGCGGACGGCGTCGTCCAGCTCTCCGGGGCCGTGGGCGGCGACGACAGCCTCGGCGAGCTCGGCACCCTCGAGCAGTGCGAGGTTCGCGCCCGCCCCGAGCGGGGGCATCAGGTGCGCGGCGTCGCCCAGGAGCGTCACGCCGGGGACGTGGGCCCAGGTGTGGGACACGGGCAGGGCGTAGAGGGGGCGGTCGACGAACGCGGTGCCGTGCCGGAGGAGGTCGAGGACGGGCGCGGCCCAGCCGTCGAACCGGGCCAGCAGGCGTGCCCGTACGGCCTCGACACCGGACGGATCAAGGTCCTTGTGGAGCTCCGTACGGAACTGGGCGTACACCTTGACGTGCCCGCCGCTGTTGCGTTGCGCGACGACTGCGCGGTTCACGCCGTACACGGCCACGGAACCGTCGCCGACCAGCCGGGCGAGGTCGGGGTGGCGGGGTCGACCTCGTCGAGGGAGGTCTCGACCAGGGTGACGCCGGTGTACCGAGGCGTCGCGGACGAGAGCGCAGGGCGGACCCGGGACCAGGCGCCGTCCGCCCCGATCACGAGGTCGAACGTCTCCTGCCGCCCGTCCGCGCAACGGGCAAGCACGCCGTCCCCGCCCTTCGGCACCACCTCCGTCACGGCCCATCCCCACCGCACGTCCAGCGGGCCGAGCAACAGGTCGCGGAGTTGCCCGCGGTCGATCTCGGGGTTGGCCCGCTCGTCCGGTCCGGGTCGCCAGTCACGGAGGACGGTCCCGTCCGGGTCCAGGATGCGCATGGCCTGCCCCTCGGGCCGGGCAAGCGCCAGGAACCCGTCCAGCAACCCGGCTTTCTCCAGGGCGAGTTGACCGAGCCCCTCGTGCAGGTCCAGGGTGCCGCCCGCCGGTCGGGCGTCGCGGGCGGGCTCGCGTTCGAGGACGGTGACGGGGTGCCCGTGACGGTGCAGCACACGGGCGAACGCGAGGCCGGCGGGGCCGCTGCCGATCACGGCGATACGGGGTCTCATGCCGACCCAACGTACGGACCCGCGGCGAGCCCGTCCCGCGCTTTCACCGAACCGGGACGATCGCGTGCGGGGACGATCGCTTGCGGGTGCGGGCGGCTCTTGAAGGCGACGGTGCTCCTCGAGGTCCCGTCGAGCGGCGACATCCGCCCCGTCGAGGCGCCCGAGGGGGCCGAGGTGCGGTGGCTGCCCCGCGACGACCACGACCGGACACCCGGCACGCTCGCCCTCGCCACCCTCACCGGCCCCGATCTGGCCGAGCCGCCGGGCTACGCCTGGGTGTGCGGCGAGAGTGCCCTCGCCACGGGGGCCCGCCGCCACCTCCACCGCGAACGGGGGTTGCCGAAGTCCGGCATCGCCTTCGTCGGCTACTGGCGCACCGGACGCTCGGCCCCCGGCTGAGCGTCCGGCAAGAAGAACGCCGGGCAACAGGCAGGCCCGTACGGTCAGTTGTCCGCCGCGACCTTGCGGCGCCGTACGACGAACACCGCGCCCGCGCCGAGCGCCACCGCGCCCGCACCCGCGAGCGCGAGCGGCAGTGAGGCCGAGGGCGCGCCCGTCGACGCGAGGTCACCCACCGGCTTCCCGGCGCCGCCCTGCGCGTCCGAGCCCTTGCCGTCGGCGGAACCCGAACCCGAACCCGCACCCGAGCCGGAGCCGGGGCCGGGGCCGGAGTCTGAGTCCGAACCCGTGCCCGACGCGCCGGAACCGGGACGCTCGTCGTCCCCCGCACCGGGCTTGCCCGGCTTCGCCTCGTCCACCGGACCCGGCTTGCTCCCGGCGGGCAGCACCTCGAAGTCGTACCGCTTCATCGGGCCGAGCACACACGGCCGGTACGCGTCGGAGGCGTCCGCGGCGAACAGCGCGAACCCGTCGCCCTTCGCCACCTTCGCGTCCACCGTCATCCGCATCGCGATGTCCTCGCGCTCACCCGGCGCCAACTCCTCGACACGGCCCAGGTGTTCGGCACCGTCACCCTTCAGGGTGTGCCAGGCCGAGCCGTCGGACCACTCGACCTTCGGCGTCTCGGCCCGCGCGTCCTTCAGGTGGACGCCGGTCAGCGGGTCGATGTCCAGGGTGCGCGTGGTGCCGTTGTCGATGCGGAACCGGAACTCCACCGGCTCACCCGCGACGACCTTCGCCGGGAGGTCCACCGCGACCGCGGTGAGCGCGTTCTCCCGGACACACTCCTTGGCCTCGGCGAGCGCCTTGTCGGCGGCCTCCTTGGCCTCGCGCGCCTCCGTCAACGCCTGCTTCACCAGGTGGTACTTCCGCACCGCCGCCACCCGCGCGTCATCAAGGTCGGTACGTGCCGTCTTGGCCTTCGCGCGCGCCGCGTCCAGGGTCTCGACCGCCTCGGCCCTCGCGGCCTCCGCCTCGTCGAGGGCCTTCTGCGCGGCGGCCTTCTCGGCCTCGCTCCCGGCCGCGTCGAGCGCGGACTTGGCGTCCTCGACGTCCCGGTCGGCCGCCGCCTTCGCGTCGGCGGCGTCCTCGGCGGCCTGCTGCGCGGTGCGCCACGCGGCGTTCAACGGGTGCGACTCGGAGTCCAGCGCGTCCAGCGTGGCGTCGACCTCCTTGCGCCCTTCCTGCTCGGCGGTGAACGCGTCGTCGTACGCCTTCTTCGCCGCGGCCGCCGCCTTCTGCAGCTCCTCGTACGTCGAGGGGCTCTGCGGGGCGGTCTGCGAGGCGGTCTGCGACGCGAGCCGGGGGTGTGCCGCGGGGTCGCTCAGGGCGGCCGCGGGTGTGGCGGCGAGCAGCGCGACGGGTGTCGTCACGGCGGCCGCGACGACAGCGGCGAGGGCACGGTTCAACGTCACTTGAGACCTTCCGGGTCGAGAGTGCGATGAGTGTAGGGCGGCCGTGACCTGCTGTTTCAGGGGTTTGCCGGCGCCTGGGACTTCGTCGATCAGGAAGAGGACCCAAGAAACGGACAATTATGGATGGTTGTGCACTCGGTGGTTGATTCTTCTGTGACTCATGCCTCACGCCGTTCTCGCACCACACATGGGTGAGGTAATGCCACTTCGAGGACACCGGGTGTACATGGGTGAGTAGCATCCGGGCAAACGACTCCAACAACCCGACGAAAGAGAGCCGTTGTGTCTGACGAGCAGCCCGCATCCTCGGTCCAGGATCGCTACGCCCCGCAGTTCGCCCAGGAGTTGGCGCGCAACGAGCAGGAGCAGAAGGAACTCGAGGAGCGACTTCGACAACTACGGGACGACCACACGGCGTTGAGCGGTCTGCTCGCGGCCCTCGACCATGAGACCACTCCTCGGGACCAGCCGGTCACCGCCCCCGCGCCCACCCCCGAGCCGGTGACCGACGAGGCCAAGCCGGCGGCCGAGTCCGTGCCGCAGCAGCGCCGCACCCGCAAGAAGGCGACCACCACCAAGGCGACCGCCGAGGCCACCACCACCCAGGCAACCCCCGCCAAGGCGGCCGCCACGGCGAAGAAGGCCACGGGTGCCAAGAAGGTGACGGGCACGAAGAAGGCCGCTGCGGCCAAGAAGCCCGCCACCAGCACGAAGGCCACCACGAAGGCCACGACGAAGGTAGCCAAGAAGGCCACCACCAAGGCCACCACCAAGACGGCCGCCAAGCCCGCCGCGAAGGCCGAAACTCCCGCGCCCAAGGCCGAACCCAAGGCCAAGAACGCCCTCACGCTTCAGGACGTCATCTCCGGGCTGCTCGTCGGGCACACCCCCGAGCGGCGCACCGTGCGCGAGATCTTCGACGAGCTGAAGCAGCACCACCCGGAGCGCGCGTCCAGCACGCAGTCGGTGCGCAACGCCCTCAACGGCCTGCTGCGCAAGGGTGCCATCGAGCGCGAGGAGAAGCAGGGCGCGGTGTGGTTCGGCGCGGCCAACGGCTCGTCCGCCGCCACCACGGCAGCGGCCACCACCAAGGCCGCACAGGCCACGACCACGCCCACCGAGCCCACCGAGCAGCCGGAGCAGCCCGCGCAGGCCGACGAGAAGGTCACGGCGCAGGCCAACGCGTAACTCCGCATCGGGTCTGCTCTGCTCCGACCCGCGCCCGTGCTGCCCCCGACTCGGGGC
>NZ_JAAAHS010000526.1 GCF_009908195.1 Streptomyces boluensis
GCCCCGAGGGGCGGCGGGCGGCCCGCTTGTCAACAGGCGGATGGGTAAGGCGAGTCGGTGTCAGGCGGCGGCTCGGGCGGGCTGCGGGAAGAAGCCGGCCCGTACGAAGAAGCGCACGTACCGGTCGAAGAGTTCCGGGCTCATCTCGGGGCAGGTGACGTCGGTGTCGCGCAGCGCGTGCTCGGCGACGCTGGTGTCGACCGGCGGGTAGAAGGCCGCGTTGTCGGTGGCCATCATCTCGAAGGCCTCGAGGAGCGGCAGCATCACGTTCTCGCTGTCGGACCGCACCCGTGCGCTCCAGCTCTCCCAGTCGGCTTCCGTCAACTCGTAGCCGTAGGAGCGCAGTTGGCCGATGAACGAGGCGAAGCTGCCGTGGCTCTGGTTGTACAGGTGGAACGTGCCGGACGCGGTGTCCGGCTGCTTCGACAGGGCGACGACGGCGGCGCTCACATAGTCGACCGGGGTCAGGTGGACCTTGCCGACCAGGCCGGTGGGTACGGCGCCCGCCTGGATCAGGCCGCGCAGGCTCAGCCAGACGAAGTCACGGGTCTGGCAGGCGCCGTTGACCTGGTCGCCGGAGATCACGTCGACCCGGTACACCGACACCGGAAGGCCCCGTTCCCTGGCGAGCCCGACGAGCTGCTCGGCCACCCACTTGCTCTGCAGGTAGCCGCTGGGCAGCGCCTCCACCGGGCCGGTCGGGTCCGTGACCTTGAGGGGGTCGCCGCCCGCGAGTTCGCCCGCGAACACCCCTGTGGTCGACAGGTAGTGCACGGGCACGGTGCGGTGCCGGGCCGCGAGCCGCAGCACCTCCTCGGTGCCGGTCACGTTGGCCGCGCGCAGCGAGGTGTACGGCCGCAGCCAGTGCACCGTGGCGCCCGCGTGGTACACGACGTCGACGGTACGGGCCAGCGCGTCGAAGGCGTCCTCGGCCAACCCGAGCCGGGGCTCGGCCAGATCGCCCACGACGACCTCGATGCGGTGCGCGTCGGCCTCGTCCCACACCTGGTACCACTCCAGGTTCTCGCGCAGCCGCCGCAGCCCGTCCGCCGCGTCGGCGGCCCGCACCAGGCAGTGCACCCGGCCCCGGGTGTCCCGCAGCAGGTCCCGCAGCAGGAACGCGCCGAGGAAGCCGGTCGCACCGGTCAGGAGGATCTCCCGCGGGTCCGCCGTGGATCGAACGGTCTCCGCGGCCGGCACGATGTCGGCCGCCAGGCGGACCTCCGCCGGGAAGTCCACCTCGTCCCGCGAGGCCGGGCCGGCTCCGCCCGTGCCCGGGTCCGCGTCGTCGACCAGCGCCGCCCGCAGGTACCCGGCCATCGCCTGCGGCGTGGGGTGGTCGAAGACCAGCGTCGCCGGCAGCCGGAGCCCGAAGGCCGTACCGAGCCGGTTGCGCAGCTCCACCGACGTCAGCGAGTCGAAGCCGAGCTCGGCGAAGGACCGGTCGGCGCCGATGGCCGTGGCGTCGGCGTGCCCGAGCACCAGCGACATCTCCGCCGTGACCGCCTCCCGCACCAGGTCGAGCTGCTCGGCCTCGGTGAGCGTGGCCAGGCGTGCGGCCAGGTCGGCGCCGCCGAGTGCGGAGTTGGTGGCCGTGCGCCGCACCGGCCTGCGGACGAGCCCGGCCAGCAGGTGCGGGGTGCGCTCCGGCCGGTCCCGCATCGCCACCAGGTCGAGCGGCGTCAGCACCGGCGCGGGGTGCGGGCCGTCCAGGGCGAGGTCGAGCAGGCCGGGGCCCTGGTCGGAGGCGATGGGCCGGAACCCGGCCCGTGCGATCCGCGCCAGGTCGGCTTCGCTGAGGTCGCCGGTGATCCCGGACGCCTGCTCCCACAGGCCCCAGGCCGGTGAGGTGGCGGGCAGCCCCAGGGCGGCGCGGTGGGCGGCGAGTCCGTCGAGGAAGGCGTTGGCGGCCGCGTAGTTGGACTGCCCGGCGCCGCCGATCACCCCGGCGATGGAGGAGAACAGTACGAACGCCGTCAGGTCCAGGTCGCGGGTGAGTTCGTGCAGGTGCCAGGCCGCGTCGGCCTTGGGCCGCAGGACCGCGTCGAGGCGCTGCGGCGTCAGGTCGGTGATCAGCCCGTCGTCGATGACCCCTGCCGTGTGCACGATGCCGGTCAGCGGGTGTTCGGCGGGGATGTCGCGCAGTACGGCGGCGAGGGCGTCGCGGTCGGCGGCGTCGCAGGCCACCAGGGTCACCGTGGCGCCGTGGGCGGCGAGTTGGGCGCGTAGCTCGTCGGCGCCGGGGGCGCCGGGGCCGCGCCGGCTGAGCAGCAGCAGATGCCGTACGCCGTGCTCCTCGGCCAGATGCCGGGCGAACAGGGCGCCGAGGCTGCCCGTACCGCCGGTGACGAGGACCGTGCCGTCGGGGTTCCAGCGCCCGGTGCCCGCCGTGCCGGCGGTGGGCACGGCCGGGGTGCGCACCACCGACGGCAGCAGCACCCGGCCGCCGCGCAGCGCCACCTGGGGTTCCCCGGAGGCGACGACGGCCGCAAGGAGGTCGGCGTCCGGCCCGGTGTCCAGGTCGGTGTCCAGGTCGGTGTCCGAGTCGACGAGGACGATCCGGCCCGGCGCCTCGGACTGGGCGGAGCGGAGCAGCCCCCAGACCGCGGCGGCCGACGGGTCGGGCACGTCATCGGCGTCCACGGCGACACCCCCGCGGGTGACCAGGACCAGCGCGGCGCTGCCCGACCGGTCGTGCGACAGCCACGCCTGGACGAGCCGCAGGGCCTCGTGCGTACGGGCCCGGGTGGTGGCCAACTGGCCGGATTCGGCAGGCTGTTGGCGGACGATGAGCGCGTCGAGGGCACCGGACGCGGCCGCCGCGGCCGCCGCGCCCACTGTGGCGTGGTCGGCGCCGAGCGCGGCGAGGACGGGCCCGCGCGAAGGCACCGGCAGGTCGGCGGGGTGCCAGTCCACGTGGAACAGGGCGTCCTCGCGCCGGGCGAGCAGCCGGTCGACCTCGTCGGCGGCCACGGGGCGTACCCGCACCGTGCCGACCGTCGCCACGGGCTGCCCGGCGAGATCCGCCAGGTGCAGGGCCACCGCACCGTCGCCCGCCGCGTCCTGGTCGAGCCGCACCCGCAGCGAGGTCGCCCCCGTCGCGTACAGCCGTACGTCACTCCAGCGCGCCGCGATACCGGCCTCCGGGCCGTCCGGCCCACCGTCCAGCGCCGCGAGGTGCAGTGCCGCGTCGAGCAGCGCGGGGTGCAGGCCGAACTCGCCGACCTCAGAGTGCCGTTCCTCGGCGAGGGCGAGCTCGGCGAACAGCTCGCCGTCGCGCCGCCACACCCCGGTCAGACCGTGCTCCGCGCCTGCCGCGTCCACCGTGACCGGTATCGCGTCGGCGGGCGGCCACGCGCCGCCCTGCTCGGTGGCGGACACGGAACGCAACCCGGTGCCCAACCCGGTGCCCAACAGGCCGGACGCACCGGCCGTCCACGGCACGTCCGCGCCGTCCGGCCGCGCGTGCAGCGCGAACGTACGCCGCCCCGCACTGTCGGCCGCACCCACGGTGAGCTGCAGCTGCAACGGCGCGCCCGGCGGCAGCACCAGCGGTGTGTGCACGGTGAGTTCGTCCACGGAGGTCGCGCCGAGCTCGTCCCCGGCCCGCACGACCAGGTCGACCACGGCGGCCGGGGACAGGGCGGCGGCGCCGAGGACCTGGTGCCCGGCCAGCCACGGATGGCTGCGCACCGACACCCGGCCGGTGAACAACGTCCCTTCCCCGTCAGCGAGTTCGACCTTCGCGCCGAGCAGCGGATGACTGCCCGGCTGCAACCCGAGCCCGGCCGCGTCGGTCAGCCCGGGTGCGTGCTCGACCCAGTACCGCTCGTGCTGGAAGGCGTACGTGGGCAGGGGAGCGGGCTGCGCCTGGGTGCCGTCGAAGTAGGCGTTCCAGTCGATGCGGGTGCCGTGGTTGTGGAGGGTGGCGAGCGCCCGGGTGGTGGCGTCGGGCTCGGACTGCCCGGGGCGGAGCAGCGACACGGCGGTGGCGGTGCCGTCGGCGAGCGTGGCCCCGGCGAGCGCGGTCAGGGTGGTGTCGGGCCCGAGTTCGACGTACGTGGTGACGTCATGGGCGTCGAGCGTGCCGAGCGCGTCGGCGAAGCGGACGGTGCCCCGGAGTTGGTCCGTCCAGTAGTCGGGCGAGGTGAGTTGTTCCTCGGTGGCGAGGGTGCCGGTGTACGTCGACACGATCGGCCGGGTGGGC
>NZ_JAAAHS010000527.1 GCF_009908195.1 Streptomyces boluensis
CAGCGGGCGCAGGGGCAGAGTCCAGCACCGCCAGCCGACCCCGCAAGTCAGTTGCCCCTCGCCGCGCATCCCGCACCGTAAGCGGCAAAGGCTCCCACCCCGCAAGGCGTCCCAGGCCCACCACCGGGGGGTACACGGGGGAGATGGCCATGATGTCCGCCGGGGTGCCGACGAGCGGGGCCGTGCCTGCGGTGGGCAGGAGGATGACCTGGTCCGCGTACTGGACGACCCGTTCCAGGCGGTGTTCGGCAAGGAGGACCGTGGTGCCCAGGTCGTGGACCAGGCGTTGGAGGACGGCCAGGACCTCCTCCGCCGCCGCCGGGTCGAGCGCCGAGGTCGGCTCGTCGAGGACCAGGACCTCCGGGTGCGGGGTGAGGACCGAGCCGATGGCGACGCGCTGCTGCTGGCCGCCGGAGAGGGTGGTGATGGGGCGGTCGCGCAGGTCGGCGAGGCCAAGTAGGTCGAGGGTCTCCTCGACGCGGCGGCGCATCACGTCCGGGGCGAGGCCCAACGACTCCATGCCGTACGCGAGTTCGTCCTCGACGGTGTCCGTGACGAAGTGCGACAGCGGGTCCTGGCCCACCGTGCCCACCACGTCGGCGAGTTCACGCGGCTTGTGCGTACGGGTGTCCCGGCCCGCGACCGTGACGCGGCCGCGCAGGGTGCCGCCGGTGAAGTGCGGGACCAGGCCGCTGACCGTGCCGAGCAGAGTCGACTTGCCGACCCCGGACGGCCCGGCCAGGAGCACCAACTCGCCCTCGGGCACGGTCAGGTCGACGCCCGCGATCGTGGGCGCGGCCGAGTCGTCGTAGCGGACCGAGACGTCCTCGAACCGGATCACGGGGCAACCTTTCGAGGAGCGGCGGCGGACGCCGGGGGAGCGGGCGCCACGAACGCCGGGAGCAGCCCGAGCAGCACACAGGCCGCGGGCCACAGCGGCAGCGTCGGCGCGACGAGCGGGACCACACCCGGCTGGAGCGCCGCCGGGTCGGACGAGGCGAAGAAGATCATCAGCGCGGCCACGGCGACCCCGGAGGCGGACACAAGCCAGGCGCGTACGCCCCACACGTCGGGCCGGTAGCGGCTGCGGACGCTGCGCCGGCCGCCGAGCTTGAGCCCGCCGAGCGCGGCGGCAAGACCGAGCAGCAGCACCGGAAGCCCGAACTTGGCGCCCTCGGCGGCGAGCAGTCCGTACGTGCCCGCGCAGACGCCGAGCAGTCCGCCGAGTGTGAGCACCGAGGTGGCCCGCCGCACGGTGGGCGGCACGTCGGCGGTGCGGCCGTACCCGCGCGCGTCCATCGCCGCCGCGAGCGCCACGGAACGTTCCAACGCGCCCTCCAGGACCGGCAGTCCGACCTGGAGCAGTCCGCGCAGTCCGCGGTCGGGGCGGCCGCGCAGGCGCCGGGCGGCCCGCAGCCGGCGCAGGTCGGCGATCAGCTGGGGCGCGAACGTCATGGCCACGACGACCGCGACGCCCGCCTCGTACAGGGCGCCCGGCAGCGACTTGAGCAGACGTGCCGGGCTGGCCAGGGCGTTCGCGGCGCCCACACAGATCAGCAGCGTCGCCAGCTTCAGGCCGTCGTACAGGGCGAACACGAGGGTCTCGGCGGTGACCCGGCCGCCGATCCGGACGCCCTCGGCCCACTCGGGCAGGTCGAGTTCGGGCAGCGTGAACAGGGTGTGCGAGCCGGGGATCGGCGAGCCGAGGAATACCGCGAAGACCAGCCGCACACCGAGCACGAACAGGCCGAGCCGTACGAACGCGCCGTAACTGCGCGCCCAGGGCGCCTCACCGCGGCGGGCCGCGACCACGTACCCGGCGACGCCGATGAGCAGCCCGAGCAGCAGCGGGTTGGTGGTGCGGGACGCGGCCGTGCCGAGGCCGAGTGCCCACAGCCACCAGGCCCCGGGGTGCAGGGCGTTGCTGCGGTTCGCTTCGGGCGCGAGCAGGCCGCGCCGTACGGCGGTCGTCTCCGTCCGCATGGGTTTCCCGGCCTCAGCCGCGGCGCCGGCGGGCCTGCCACACGGCGGCGCCCCCCAGCACGAACACCGCGGCGACCCCCGCGATCAGACCCACGGAAGGCCCGCCGCCACTGTCCTTCGCGGCCGGGGCGGCGTCCCGCTCGCCGTCGCCCGTACCGTCCGCGGCGACCTGCTCGCCGCAGCCCGTCTCCGGGTACCCGGCGATGGCGCAGAGCAGCGCGTCACTCCCGTACCGCAAGGGCTTGGCGACGGCGGCGAGCGCCTCCGCGGAGGTCCCGTCGGCGGGAATCCGCGCACAGGCGGTACGCGGCTTCGGCGGAGCCTCGCCCTTCGGGGCGTCCTTCGCGGTACCGAAGTCGAGGACGAGCGCGACCCGCTTGCTGCCGTCCTTCGCCGCGGTGTCACCGCAGATCTCCCCGAACCGGGCCTCGCCACGCGGCCTCGCGGCGTCCTTCGAGTCCTCACTCACGGCGAACCGGAACCCCTCGACGTCCCCGTCGGCAGGCTTCGCGGTGGACGCGCCCTGCGAGGCGTACGCCCAGGCACCGCCCTTCTGGTACCAGAACGACCAGTAGCGGTAGCCGGTGGCTTGGGCGGGCGTCGCCGCTGTGAAGAGGGCGATGAGCAGGAAAATCAAGCCCGTCCGGCGTTTGAGGACGAGCCCGGAGGGCGATCGACGGTACCCACGCCGACGGCGCGAAGAACGACTCACAGCTGGTTCTTCTTGTTACGGCCACTCAACAGGAACCCGAACCCGATGCTCGCGACGAAGAACACGCCGACGATCAGCCAGGGACTCATCCCCGAGCCATCCTCGTCCTTCTTCTCCTCGGCCGCGTCCGAGTCCGCTTGCGGCGCGGGCCCGGTCGCGTTGAGGCCCCGTACGAGATCGGTCCCGCCGAACTCCTTCGGATCGACCCCGGTCGCGTGCGCGGCGAAGATCAACTGGGCATACGCGGCGGGCCCGTTGTCCTTGGCCCACTTCGCGGAGTCCTTCTGCAGCCAGCCCACCGACTTCTTCGCCTGGTCGCCGAGACCGGCCGCGGCCAGGGCGACGGCCGCGTCCGCCGTGTTGCCGTAGTCCGGCTGCTCCTCGGCGCCCGGCATCGCGGAGGTGAGGTGGCCGCTGTCGGCGGTCGCGTCGGCGAGGTACGCCGCGCCGTTCTTCGCCGCCTGCTGTACGTCGTCGGCCGTGGCGCACTTCGCGGGGGCGCCGGACTTCTCGGCGGGCGCGACGACCAGGCCCTTGCCGAGGGAGCCGAGGACTCCGGCGGCGGTCGCGTCGGCGTTGGCGGCGAGCTTCCCGGTCTTCATGTCCGCGAGGCCGAACGCCCCGTCCTCGCCCTTGCCGCAGGGCAGCGCCAGCTTCGGCAGTGCGTCGTAGGCGGACTTGCCCTTCTGCGACTTGACCTCGCCGGGCTTCTCACCGGCGGCGGCGAGGGCGCCGACGACGATGCCGGTGGAGTTGGCGTCGCTGGGCAGGCCCGGGTTGTAGCCCCAGCCGCCGTCCTGGTTCTGCACGGACTTGAGCCAGTCGACGGCCTTCTTCACCGTGGCGCCCTGACCGCCGAGCGCGCTGAGCGCCTGGACGGCGGCGGCCGTGGAGTTGGAGTCGACGGGGGTCTTCGCGTCGCACGCCTCGCTCGGGTCGGCGCGGAACGCCGCGAAGCCGCCGCTGTCGCACTGCTGCCCGGTCAGCCAGTCGACGGCCTTGCGCGCGGGCTTCACCCCGACCGTGTCCTGCGCGAGCAGCGCGTACGACTGCCGGAAGACGCCGTCGAACTTGGGGTCCTTCGCGCCGTACAGGCCCGAGGGCTTCGCGGGCGCGCTGGGCGACGGCGAGTCGGCGGCGTCGGCGGCGTGGGCGGCGGGTACGGCGGCCGTGAGGAGCACTGCGGTGGCAGCGGCGGCGGCCGCGCTGCGGCGAACGTTCATGATCGGGGCGGGTGCCTCTCCTGCGGGGAGCAGGGGCACGGACCCACGCGGGGACCGGCTCCGGCTCCGTATACCTCGACGGATGCGCTTGGGACGTCGCCTGGCTCGGCGACTGGAGCGCACGCCTGCGCGGGGCATTCCGGCTCGCCGACGCGAGGTCGGCTCACGGCTGCGGGTCAGCGCCGGGCTTCCACCGGCTTCCCCCCGTACGGGCGTGGATGGGACCAGCCCACTGTACCGGTCGGTCGGCGACGGCCCCCGGGCCAGCCGCCCCCCAGAGG
>NZ_JAAAHS010000528.1 GCF_009908195.1 Streptomyces boluensis
CCACACCACCCTCGCCGTCCGGCCACCGGTCCTCCGGGTCCAGGACCGGGCCCGGCGTTGCGCGAGGCGGCCGCTGTTCGCGCCGTCTGGCCAGGAAGGTATCGGAGTGGCGGGTGTCGATCTGGTCGTGGCTGGGGTCCGGCCGCGGCGCGGGACGGTCGCCGTGTTCCCTGGCGACCACCCAGCCGAGGTGGATGACGACGAGATCGTTCTCGGTCGTCCCCGGACCGATGGCCCAGTGCTGATGCAGCTCGCCCTTCACGAGGAACACCCCTCGCGCGGCGGGCGCGCCGGCCGCGACGGTCCAGTCCCTGACCAGGCGGAGAATGCCGATCACGGTGTCGGCCGAGGTGAGCCCGTGCGGTTCGAGCAGCACGCTCACCGGCCTGCGCACCCCGCCCAGCGCCTCGCCCGGGGCCGGTAGGTCAGGGACCGCCCACCAACGCTCCACGGCGTAACGCCAGTTCGGGTCACTCACACTCGGCACGCCCCAACCCGGCTGGTGCTGCCGCAGCCACGCGTGCAGCGAACGTGCCGGTTCCGGCGAGAGGGGTTCGCCGTGGGCGATGAAGTACAGAGAGGCCACCGGCGGACCAACCTTCCACATGCGCGGGCACGCTCAACTCGTAGCGAAGCCACCATCGTTGCAGCGGCCCGGACGTCGAGAAGCCCTTTCACCCACAACGCGCGGCCCGCACACACGAGCACCCCCCACCGGCAGGAAGCGGTGCGGGGTTCTCGGTCGAGGCCGGAAAGCTACTCGGCTAGCGCCTGTCGTTTGGATCAGGCCGGATCCGGTCGGCGCTACGAGGCCGTGGCGTCCGGCGAGTTGACGGTGATCGCTCCGGCGGGGCAGAGCCCTGCGGCCAGGCGGGCGGCGGCCTGGTGCTCGGGGCGTGGGGTGGGCTGCCGGAGCAGTACCAGGCCCTCCTCGTCGTCCTGGTCGAAGACCTCGGGCGCCGTCAGGGCACACATACCGGCACCCGCGCAGCGGTCGCGGTCGACGTGGAGCCGTAGGGAGTCTTGCGGGGCGCTCACGGGGCCACCTCCTCCTGCTCCCAGGTGACCGGCAGGCTGATCACGCCGTAGATGTTGGCACGGTCACGCAGCGGCACCTCCTCGGGCGGCACCGCGAGGCGCAGCGTGGGGAAGCGGGCGAAGAGTGCCGGGAACGCGACGGTCATCTCGACGCGGGCGAGTTGCTGGCCCAGGCACTGGTGGGCGCCGTGGCCGAAGGCCAGATGGCCGGTGGCGCTGCGGTGGAGGTCGAGCCGGTCGGGGTCGGGGAACTTGTCCGGGTCGCGGTCGGCGGCCTGCACGGACACGGTCACCGTCTCGCCCGCCTTGACGAGGACGCCCGCCACCTCCACGTCCTCGAGCGCCGCCCGCGGGATCGGGTCGGCCACGCTGAGGTAGCGCAGCAGCTCCTCCACGGCCTGCCCGGCGAGACCGGGGTCGGCGCGCAGCGCGTCGAGCTGGTCGGGGTTGCTCAGCAGCGCGTACGTGCCGAGGGCGAGCATGTTCGCGGTGGTGTCGAGTCCCGCCGCGAGCAACACGCCGCCGATCCCGGCGAGTTCCTCGTCCGTGAGGTCGGTCGTGGTCAGGTCGCTGAGCAGGTCGTCGGTGGGTTCGGCGCGCTTGGCGACGACGAGTTCCCGCACGTACAGCAGCAGCCCCGTATAGGCCTCGCCCTTCGCCTGCTCGTCGGCCGTCTGGTCGAAGAGGGTCGCCACCCGGCTCTGGAAGCGCTCCCGCTCTGCGTACGGCACACCGAGCAGCTCGCAGATCATCAGCGCGGGCACCGGCTGCGCGAACGCCGTCACCAGGTCGGCGGTGGGCCCGGCCTGCTCCATGGCGTCCAGGCACTCGGCGGTCAACTCCTGCACCCGTTCGGTGAGTTGGCGCATCCGCCGTACGGTGAACCTGCCGGTGAGCAGCCGCCGGTAGCGGGTGTGCTCGGGCGCGTCGAGGCCGATGATGTCGCCGGTCTGCGCGGGCGGCAGCCCCTCCTCCAGGCCGGCCATGGGGATCGGCGAGTGCATCAGTTCGTACCGGGAGCTGAACCTCGGGTCGGCCAGGACCGCGCGGGCCGCGGCATGGCCGGTGGCGAGCCAGCCCACGTGCCCGTCGGCGTACCGCAGGCGGCGCAGCGGCCGGTCGGCGAGCGCGGTGAGTTCGGCGGGCGGGTCGAAGGGGCAGCCGGAGCGCCGGTCGGTGGGCAGCGTGGGCGCCGACTCGGCCGCTTCGGCGGCAGTCGGTTCGTACGGCATGGGTCCTCCAGGGGAACGGGTCTGGCTGAACTGACTTGCCTCGTAAGGGAGTTACCGCTTGGCACCGGTGGTGAAGGTGCGGCGCGCCCACACGTAGCCGACGATGCTGAGCGCGACGCACCAGGCGAGGCCGATGACGGCGCTGTTGCCGATCTCGGTGCCGAGCCAGAGGCCGCGCAGGGTGTCGATGATCGGCGTGAACGGCTGGTACTCGGCGAACCAGCGCAGGCCCGTGGGCATCGAGTCGGGCGGCACGATGGCGCTGCCGAGGAACGGCAGGAACGTCAGCGGCATCGGGATGTTGCTGGCGGTCTCGGGGTTCTTCGCGACCAGGCCGATCCCGGCGGAGAGCCAGGTCAGGCCCAGGGTGAGCACGGTGAGCAGGCCGAGCGCGGCGAGCCATTCGACGGGTGTGGCGTCGGGCCGGAAGCCCACGAGGAGGGCGACGCCGATGACGAGGGCGATGCTGATCATCGTCTGGATCACACTGCCCGCGACATGGCCGGTGAGGAACGAGGCGCGGGAGATCGGCATCGTACGGAAGCGGTTGACGATGCCTTCGGTCTTGTCCATGCAGACGCTGATCGCGGTGGTGAGGGCGCCGGAGGTGGCGGCCATCAGGATGATGCCGGGCGCGACGTAGTCGATGTACTCGCCGCCACCGGCGGCCGACGCCCCGATACCGCTGCCGAGTGCGCCGCCGAAGGCGTAGTTGAAGAGGAGCAGCATCATGATGGGCATGATGACGACGGTGAGCGTCAGGGACGGGTAGCGAACGGCCTTCTTGAGGTTGCGCCGCAGCATCGTCCGTGAGTCCCGCAAGCCGTAGGACATGGTGGCCATCAGACGTTCTCCTTCGGGGAGTTGAGGTGGTTGTTCGCGGATCCTGCGCCGGGGCGGGGCTGGCCCGTGAGGGTCAGGAACACGTTGTCGAGGTCGGGGGTGTGCACGGTGAGCGACTCGGCCTGTACGGCGGTGGCCTCCAGGGTGTCGAGCACGGCGCGCAGGTTGGGGATGGACCCGTCGCTGGGGATCTGCAGGGTGAGCGACTCGTCGTCGCGGGTGGCGATGCCGAAGATGCCCGCGGCGGCGTCCAGGTGCTCGGGTCCGGCGAACCGCACCCGGATGTGACCGCCGGGGATACGCCGCTTCAGCTCGTCGGGGGTGCCTTCCGCGATCAGCCTGCCGTGGTCCAACACCGCGATACGGTCCGCGAGTTGGTCCGCCTCCTCCAGGTACTGCGTGGTGAGGAAGATGGTCACACCGTCATCGGCGACGAGGGCGCGGATGATCTCCCACATGGTGCGGCGGCTGCGCGGGTCGAGGCCGGTGGTGGGCTCGTCGAGGAAGATGATCCGCGGATCGCCGACCAGGGTCATCGCCAGGTCGAGTTTGCGTCGCATGCCGCCGGAGAACGTGACGGCGGTCTTCCCGGCCACCTCGGACAGTTCGAAGCGGCGCAGCAACTCCTTGGCCCGCCGCTTGCCCTCACGCCGGTCGAGGTGGAGCAGATCGGCCATGAGGAGCAGGTTCTCCTCGGCGGTCAGCAGGTTGTCGACGGCCGAGAACTGTCCGGTGACGCCGATCGCGGAGCGCACCCCGTCGGCGTCCCGCTTCAGGTGGCGGCCCGCGACCCAGGCGTCGCCCGCGTCGGCGTCGATGAGGGTGGAGAGGATCTCCACGGTGGTGGTCTTACCGGCACCGTTGGGCCCGAGCAGCGCGAAGACGGTGCCTTCGGCGATGTCCAGGTCGATGCCGTCGAGCACGAGCTTGTCGCCGTAGGACTTGCGCAGTCCGCCGGCGCGGATCGCCGGTGCCGGAGTGTGCGCGGCGGGCGGCGCGGAGGCCTGGGTGGCAGTCATGCCGATGTTCCTTTCCAGCAAGGGGAGTTGGGGTGGGTCTTCAGGGGGCGAGT
>NZ_JAAAHS010000529.1 GCF_009908195.1 Streptomyces boluensis
GTGGCCCCCCTCGCCCGCCGCCGCGCCGACCCGGCAGGATAGGGGCATGGATCTTGGACTGAAGGACCGTGTCTACGTAGTCACCGGAGCCACCCGCGGGCTCGGCCACGCCACCGCCCGAGCGCTGGTCGCGGACGGCGCGAAGGTCGTCGTCACCGGCCGGGAGGAGAAGTCGGTCGCCGAGGCCGTCGCCGCGCTCGGCGAGAACGCCGCCGGGGTGGCCGTCGACAACGCCGACCCGGCCGCCGCCACCCACCTGATCAGCACCGCACGCGAGCGCTTCGGCCGCTTCGACGGCGTGCTCATCAGCGTCGGCGGCCCGGCCCCCGGCTCCGCCGCTGACAACACCGACGCCCAGTGGCAGTCGGCCTTCGAGTCGGTGTTCCTCGGCGCGGTGCGGCTCGCGCGTACGGCGGCGGCGGAGCTCGGCGAGGGCGGCGTCATCGGCTTCGTGCTCTCCGGTTCGGTGTACGAGCCGATCGCGGGCCTGACCATCTCCAACGGCCTCCGCCCCGGCCTGGCCGGATTCGCCAAGTCCCTCGCGGACGAGGTCGGTCCGCGCGGTGTCCGGGTCCTGGGCGTGCTGCCCGGCCGGATCGCCACGGACCGGATGAAGCAGCTGGACGGCCTCTCCCCCGACCCGGAGGCGGCACGCGCCGCGAACGAGTCGAAGATCCCGCTGCGCCGCTACGGCACCCCGGAGGAGTTCGGCCGCACCGCCGCGTTCCTGCTCTCGCCCGCCGCCTCGTACGTGACGGGCGTGATGGTCCCGGTGGACGGCGGCGCGCGGCACGGGTTCTGAGGCCCGCAGTCGGCAGCAGCCTCAACTCACCCGCCGCGCCCGGTGCTTGACCGCGCGCATCCGTACCTCCGCGGGCAGCCGGTCGAGCCCCGCGGAGGTACGCGCCCGCGCCAGCGACTCGGCGGTGACGGCATGCAGCGCGGCGGCCGGTTCGGCGTGCGGGGCGAGCAGAAGCCGTAGCCGGGCCCGGGGTTCCGATCGGCGTCCGGTGAGCCGGACGCCGACCTGCTCCACCCCGTCGAGCACCTCGGCCTCACCGGCGAGTACGTCCTCCAGTGCCCGGCCGCGCAGCAGCGCGCCCTCGCCGTCGCCGCTGTCGACCAGGACCTCGGCGAGCCGGCCGCGCCGGGTCTGGGCGACCAGCCACCACAGGGCGAGCACCACGAACACCGCGAGCGCCGCGATCACGACGGGCCAGAACCACGACTCGTCGCGCCACCTGGTCCGGTCGGCCTCGGTCAGGAGCACCTCGCCCTGCCCGGCGTACGGCCACCAGGACGGCATCGGCGCCCCGAGCCCGGTGGCGAGCACGGAGCCGCCGAGCAGCAGCAGGACCAGGCCCACGACTCCGGCGAACACCCGGTTGACGGTCCGCAGCATGGTCAGCCCCGCTTTCCCGGCCGGTCGACACGCACCCGCAGGCGCGGCGCGCGGGCGAGCCCGAGGGCGGCGACGGCATCGCCGAGCGCGGTGTCCAAGTCGGCGCGTACGTCGTCGAGTTCACGGAAGTGCGCGACGGCCCGCGCCTCGACCTTGGCGCGCCGCACCCGTACCCGTACCGACCGCACGCCCGGCACTTCCATGGCGCGGTCGCGGAGCACCAGGGCGGCGGCCTCGGCGTCGAGCCAGGCGCGCACGTCGTCGTCACCGCCGCGCATGGCGAGCACCCGGCGGTGTCCAGGGGTGGCGGCGAGCACGAGCAGCCAGAGTCCGAGCAGTGCGACGACGCCCGCGCCGAGCAGCACCCACACGTCGTCGAGGGGGCGGGCGGCGAGCTGTTCGCCGAGCGTCCGCCGCCAGGCCATGGCGGGCCGGTCCGCGCGCACCGCGACCACGTCGTAGAGCAGCAGCCCGGCGGCGCCGAGGCCGAGCAGGGCGACCACGGCGGCGGGCAGCCGCCGCACCGACCACATCCGGCGGTGCTCGCCGCCCTCCTCGGGGGTGAGGACCGGGGTGTACGAGGCGGCCGAAGCCGACTGGTCGAATGTCTGCGGCCGCTTCTCCAGGAGCGGCAGCGGCCGGGTGCCGGCCGGCTCCTCGTCGTCGCTCTCGTTGTCGGTCATCGTGTCCTCCCCTGCGCCGCGGCCCGGATGCGCGCCGAGTGCAACCGCTCCACCGAGACAGTCACCTCCGGCACCTCCATCCCCGCCAACGCCTCTACCCGCTCGGTGACTTGACGACGCACGGCGGCGCACCGCTCGCCGATGTCGCAGGGGTAGTCGAGGCCGAGGCTGATCCGGACGTGGGCGGCGCCGCGGTGCACGGTGACGGTGGCGCGCGGGGCGTCGGCGTCCTCGGGCAGCGCGCCGGGCAGCGCCTCGCGGGCGGCGCGTGCGGCGATCTTGGCGACGACCCGGTCGGCGATCCGGGTCGCCCCGCGCTCGCCCGCCTCGACCGCCTCGATCACCGCCACGGTCACTACCGGCGCCGCTCGCCGCGGGACTCGCCGCGGCCGCGGAACAGCTCGCCGGGCTCCAGGTCGCCGTCGGCGTACCGCCCCGCCAGGAAGCCGACCGCGCCGAGCGCGGCCACCAGCAGGAAGGCGCCGAAGCCACCGAAGTACGCGGCGAAGCCGAGCCCCATGCCGGCCAGCAGACCGACCAACGCCATGCTCCTCATCGCAGGCTCCTCGGGTAGCTCACTGGAGCCTCGACTCCGGCTCGTCGTCCTCCTCGTCGGGCAGCTTCACATCGCCGACCGCGATGTTGACCTCGACCACTTCAAGGCCGGTCATCCGCTCCACGGCGTTGATCACGTTCTCCCGTACGTCGCGGGCCACATCGGTGATGGAGACGCCGTACTCGACCACGATGTCCAGGTCGAGCGCCGTCTGCACCTCCCCGACCTCGGCCTTCACGCCGCGCGTCACGGACTTGGTGCCGCCGCCGCCCGGCACCCGGTCGCGCACGGCGCCGAAGGTCCGGGAGATCCCGGTGCCCATGGCATGCACGCCGAGCACCTCACGCGCGGCGAGCCCGGCGATCTTCTCGACGACGCCGTCGGCGATGGTGGTACGCCCCCGGCTCGCGGGGCCGCCGCCCCGTCTGGACTGTGCCGCGCTCTCGCCTTGTCGGACGGCCCCCGGCTTGCTCCGCTCATCGGTGTCGCTCATCGCTGTGGTCCCATTCGAAGGGGTTGATGCGCTGGAGTGGATGCGCTCCTTTTGCCCACATTAAGTCCACTTGCCCGACTCCGCGCCGGGGATGCGGCAGGCTGGGTCCATGACGGCTGACCGGACGACGGACGAGCACACGGACGGTACGGAGCACACCTCGACGCCCCGGACGCGCGCCGTGACGGAGTACGCGCGGGCGGTGCGCGAGCAGTTGCGGTACGGCAGGCTGCTCCCGCTCGGCGCCGCGGCGGACGGCGCGTGGATCACGGAGCGCGCGGCGGCCGGACTGCTGCGGGCGGCCGGCGACGGGGTCACGGGGGTCCGCGTCGGCACGCTCCGGCTCGCCCTCGCCGATCCGGACGCGGCCGGTGAACCCGCCGTACCGCCGCCGCCGAGCGCCCTGCCGCCGGGCCCGCTGCGGATCGAGGCGGAGCTCGCGGCGACAGGCGGACGGCCGCTGCGCTCGACGGCGGAACTGGTGCGCACGGCCCTGGCCACGGCGGCCGCCGACCGGCTCGGACTCGTGGTGGCGGAGGTGGACCTGCGCGTGACGGAACTGCTCGACGCGGACCCGTCCCCCGAGCCTCAGGCGCCCGCCGAGCGCCCCGCGCCGCCGTCCGACGAGAGCGCGACGGCACGGGCGGTACGGGCCGTGCCGGGCGTGGCCGGCCTCGACTCCGTGCACGAGGAGCACCACCCGGCCACCCCGCACGCGCTCCCCGCACCGCACGTCCGGGTCGACCTGACGGTGGCTCCCGGACACCGCGCCCTGGACGTGGCCGGAGCGGTCCGCACGGCGGTCACCGGCTCGGCCCGCACGGACCGGCCGACGGTGTCGGTGGTGGTGACGGGCGCGGCGGGGTGACCGCCTGACGCGCCCTGGTCCCGCTAGGGGACGTCTCCCCGATCTTTGCGGGTCCACGACGCCTGGCACGCACTCTCGCCGCACGCCCGAATCACCCAAGTACGTCCAGTACGAGGGCAATCCGGGCGCACGCCGAGAGCACGCACCA
>NZ_JAAAHS010000053.1 GCF_009908195.1 Streptomyces boluensis
CCCCCTGGGCCGACGCCGTACCCGCCCTGCCGAACAGCCCATTCCACCGGGGGAGTTGGAAACACCTGTGACCACCTGGACCGACCGCACCGCTGACCGGCCCCTTTCGCTGACCGCGCCCAGCGGCATCGACCGCGCCGCCCACCACCGCCTCGACGAGGCGTGGCTGGCCGCCGCCTGGAGCCATCCGACGACCCGCGTCTTCGTGGTCTCCGGCGGCCAGGCGCTGATCGACGACACCCCCGACGGCCGCACCGAACTCGTGATGACGCCCGCCTTCGAGGCGCCGGTCACCGAGACGCACCGGTACTTCCTGGGCACCGACGACGACGGCGTCAGCTATTTCGCGCTCCAGAAGGACTCGCTGCCCGGCCGCATGGACCAGTCGGCACGCCCCGCGGGCCTGCGCGAGGCCGGCCTGCTGCTCTCGCCGCGGGACGCGGGCCTCATGGTGCACGCCGTCGCCCTGGAGAACTGGCAGCGCCTGCACCGCTTCTGCTCCCGCTGCGGCGAGCGCACCGGGATCGCGGCAGCGGGCCACATCCGCCGCTGCGCGGCCTGTGGCGCCGAGCACTACCCGCGTACCGACCCGGCCGTGATCATGGCTGTCACGGACGAGGAGGACCGCATACTGCTCGGCCGCCAGGTGCACTGGCCCGAGGGCCGGTTCTCGACGCTCGCGGGCTTCGTCGAGCCGGGGGAGTCCATCGAGCAGTCGGTGCGCCGCGAGGTCTTCGAGGAGGCGGGCGTCACCGTCGGCGACGTCGAGTACGTGGCGAGCCAGCCGTGGCCGTTCCCGTCCAGCCTGATGCTCGGCTTCATGGCGCGCGCCACGTCCCCGGAGATCGAGGTCGACGGCGAGGAGATCGAGGAGGCCCGCTGGTTCTCCCGCGACGAGCTGACCGCCGCCTTCGAGTCCGGCGAGGTCCTGCCGCCGTACGGCATCTCCATCGCGGCCCGGCTGATCGAGCTCTGGTACGGCAGGCCGCTGCCCCGGCCCGTACCCTGATCGGGGCTGCCGAAAGGGCGCTGACCAGCGCCCCCTAGGGCTGAGAACCGGACCAGGGCAGGCCCAGGGACGTACACCAGAACGCGCACCGGCACGAACCCCGGACGGACATCGAGAAAGGGCGCCGACCATGGCCGACTACCGCATCGAGACCGTCCGCACCGGCTACCGGCAGTGGACCGCGCGCAACGACCGCGGCGCCGAGGTGCGCATCGCCGCCGCCGACGACGAGGCGGGCCAGCCCTCGTTCACGCCGGTGGAGCTGCTGCTCGCGGCGCTCGGCGGCTGCGGCGGCCTTGTCGTGGACCGCACCGCGCGTGCGGTGGACCACGACGAGCTGCGGATCGTCGTGGAGTCCGTCTCGACTCCGGAGGACGACGGCCGGGTCGGCAAGGTCCGGGTCAGCTACGAACTCGACATCCCCGAGGACGCCAACGGCGGCCGCGCCGCCGAGGTCTTCGCGCGTGGTGTACGTCTCACCCACGAGAAGCACTGCACGGTCAGCCGCACCGTCGAGCACGGCGCGCGCGTGGAGGCGATCCTGCCGGACGGCACGGTCGGCTTCGCCGCGGGCGGCGACGCGCACTGACCCCGCCCCGACCGCGCATACGCGAAGGGCCCCCGCCGATCCGGCGGGGGCCCTTCGCGTATCCGAGGATCAGGCGTGCATCAGACGCCGACCTTCTGCTTGACCTGCGCGAGCGACGGGTTCGTCAGCGTCGAACCGTCCGCGAACAGCACGGTCGGGACCGTCTGGTTCCCGCCATTGGCCTTCTCGACGAACGCAGCCGACTCCGGGTCCTGCTCGATGTTGATCTCCTTGTACGCGATGCCCTCACGGTCCATCTGGCCCTTGAGCCGACGGCAGTAGCCGCACCACGTGGTGCTGTACATCGTCACAGTGCCCGGCATGTCTAGCGCTCCTCTGTCTCGTCCGATGCGCTGACGCATCTGTCTCGTACGACACACGACCGCTTCCGACGCGTAGTCGCTCCAGGTCGAACGTACGCGGGCCGGAGACCATTCCCGCATTAGTACGACCAATGCCCGGTGGCTGTGGACAACGGGCTCGGCCGTCTCCGCGGACCTGGCAGCATGGCGGGGTGACACCAGCAACGCACTCCCCCCTCTTCCCGCAGTTGCCGGGCGCGAGCCAGTACGCGGCGCCGCCCCCGGACGCGGACGCCGTCCTCGACGGGCTCGACCCCGAGCAGCGCGAGGTGGCGACGGCCCTGCACGGGCCGGTGTGCGTGCTGGCGGGCGCGGGCACGGGCAAGACCCGCGCCATCACCCACCGGATCGCGTACGGCGTGCGGGCCGGCATCCTCCGCGCCGACAGCGTCCTCGCCGTGACCTTCACCAACCGCGCCGCGGGCGAGATGCGCGGCCGGCTCCGCCAGCTGGGGGTGAGCGGTGTGCAGGCCCGCACCTTCCACTCCGCGGCCCTGCGCCAGCTCCAGTACTTCTGGCCGAAAGCAGTCGGTGGCGAGCTGCCGCGCCTGGTGGAGCGCAAGGTGCAGCTGGTCGCCGAGTCGGCCGCCCGCTACCGCATCCGCCTCGACCGGAACGAACTGCGGGATGTCACCGGCGAGATCGAGTGGTCCAAGGTCACCCAGACCGTCCCGGCCGACTACCCCGCAGCCGCGGCCAAGGCGGGCCGCGACATCCCCCGCGACCCGGCCGAGATCTCCCAGATCTACGCGACGTACGAAGAACTCAAGCGCGACCGAGGCGTCATCGACTTCGAGGACGTCCTGCTCCTGACGGTCGGCGTCCTCCAGGACCGGTACGACATCGCGGAGCAGGTCCGCGCCCAGTACCAGCACTTCGTGGTCGACGAGTACCAGGACGTCAGCCCGCTCCAGCAGCGCCTGCTCGAACTGTGGCTGGGCGAGCGGGACAGCCTGTGCGTGGTCGGCGACGCCAGCCAGACGATCTACTCCTTCACCGGGGCCACCCCGGACCACCTCCTGGACTTCCGCAACCGCCACCCCCAGGCCACGCTCGTCAAGCTGATCCGGGACTACCGCTCGACGCCCCAGGTCGTCCACCTCGCCAACAGCGTCCTGTCCCAGGCCCGCGGCCGCGCCGCCGAGCACCGCCTGGAGCTGGTCTCGCAGCGCGACCCGGGCCCCGAACCCAGCTTCACGGAGTACGGCGACGAGCCCACCGAGGCCGAGGGCGCCGCCCGCCGCATCCGCAAGCTCCTCGACTCCGGCATCCCGGCCAGCGAGATCGCCGTACTCTTCCGCACCAACGGCCAGTCCGGGCTCTACGAACAGGCGCTCGCCGATGTAGGCATCGCCTACCAACTGCGCGGCGCGGAGCGCTTCTTCGAACGTTCCGAGGTGCGCGAGGCGGGCGCCGCCCTGCGCGGCGCGGCCCGCTTCGGCGGTAACGACGCCCTCCTCGACGACGCGGTGGACGTGCCGTCCCAGGTGCGCGCGGTGCTCTCCACCAAGGGCTGGACCTCCCAGGCCCCGGCCGGCGCCGGGGCCGTACGCGACCGCTGGGAGTCCCTCGCCGCCCTGGTGCGGCTCGCCGAGGACTTCGCCCGCGCCCGCCCCACGGCCACGCTCGCCGACCTCGTGGCGGAGCTGGACGAGCGGGCCCAGGCCCAGCACGCCCCCACCGTCGAAGGCGTCACCCTCGCCTCACTGCACGCCGCGAAGGGCCTGGAGTGGGACGCCGTGTTCCTGGTAGGCCTCACCGAGGGCATGATGCCGATCGCGTACGCCAAGACGGACGAGCAGGTCGAGGAGGAGCGCCGGCTGCTCTACGTCGGCATCACCCGCGCCCGCGCGCACCTCGCCCTGTCCTGGGCGCTGTCCCGCTCGCCGGGCGGCCGCGCCTCGCGCCGTCCGAGCCGGTTCCTCGGCGGGCTGCGTGGTGGCTCGACGGCCACGGTCGCGCCGCGCGTCGGCACGGCGGGCGGCGGCGCCGAGCGCGGCCCGGCCCGCAGCCGCAAGCCCCGCGGGCCGGTGCACTGCCGGGTCTGCGGCCGCACCCTCACCGACGCGGGCGAGCTCAAGCTGCTGCGCTGCGAGGACTGCCCGTCGGACATGGACGAGGGGGTGTACGACCGCCTGCACGCCTGGCGGGCGCACGAGGCCGCCGAGCTCGGGCAGCCCGCGTTCTGCGTCTTCACGGACAAGACCTTGATCGCGATCGCCGAGGCGGTCCCGGACTCCGACGCCGAGCTGTCCCGCATCCCCGGGGTCGGCGCCCGGAAACTGGGCCGCTTCGGAGCCGACGTCCTGGCCATCTGCGCAGGTGAGGAACGTCCCGTCGGACTTGGAGAAGCCGACAAGACTGACTGATACAAACTCGTCGAAAAAATAGTTTGCGTACGCCGCGGCAATCCCCATAGGTTCTTAACCACGGAAACAGGCGCTTCTCCGAAGCCCTGGTTCCGTGTTGTACTTGACACCTTGTAAGCCAGCGGTCCGGTTCGCGCCGGTCCCCGAGACGCCGAGAGGAGGCGATTCCAGTGATCAGCATCAACAGCAGCTTCAACAGCTCCGTCGTCAAAATGACCGATCGCTCGGTCGTCGCCACCTGCCTGCTCGGCAACTCGAATCAGGGCACCGGTCTGCCCGTCGGCATTCATGCCGCGCGCCCGGCGTCCCTGTCTCTCCCGGTCCGTTCCGTGAGTGAGCGCGATGAGCGACCGACCAAGGCACCGGAAGCAGCAGTAGCAGCGGCACAGGCGAAGGCCTATGCCTTTGCGGCAGCCGGTGCCGGACTTCGGAAGCAGACGACGACGCAGCAGTACATGTGGGCCTTCCGCGGGCTCGAACCCTGGAGTGATCCAGTCTGATCGACGATCAGGCCGGCGCCTTCAGGGCCGCGGAACCCCACCCGGGATCCGCGGCCCTTCTGTTTTCCCCGAACAGGGAGAGCGGGACGAAGGGGCCGACGGACAAGCAGTACCTGGTACCACGCCGCCACCCGGCCGACCGGCCGGAACGACCAGACGAGGAAGACACCAACCGTGCAAACCGAAACGCACGCCCCGTCCGTACCGCCTTCAGAGACGCTCCCCCCGCCCGGCCTTCAGGAGAACACCTTGACTCCGCTCACTGCGCTCACCGCGCTCGACGACGCCATCGAGAACCTCGGCGTGCCCGTCCCCTGCCGTAGCTACGACCCGGAGGTCTTCTTCGCCGAGTCGCCGGCCGATGTCGAGTACGCCAAGTCCCTCTGCCGTACCTGCCCGCTGATGGAGGCCTGCCTCGCCGGCGCCAAGGAGCGGCGTGAGCCGTGGGGTGTCTGGGGCGGCGAGCTCTTCGTCCAGGGCGTGGTCGTTGCCCGCAAGCGGCCGCGTGGCCGTCCGCGCAAGAACCCGGTCGCCGCATGAACGCCGCCGGAACCATCGACCGCCCCCTGACGCACGACCCCATGAAGCAGGCCCCGATGAAGCTTTTCGCCACCGAGCCCGTCGGCTCCGCGATCCCAGAGACCACCACCACGCACTCCGGCGCGAACTTCTCGCGTCAGAACAGGACCCGCGAGATGCAACTCCAACCAGAAGCCCTGGCACGTGCACATATGCACGATCGCCTGCGTGAGGCCGACGCCGACCGACAGGCCGTGCGCCTGATCGCCGCGCGCCGGATGCAGCGCCGTGCCGAGCGCGCCTCGCTGCGCGCCCGCCGCGCGCTGGCCATGGCCGTCATGAACTGACCCGGAACTCACCACGGGCAAAGGCCCGGTGACTCCACGCGGGGGCCGTCCGAACAGGGCGGCCCCCGCGGTGCGTTGTGCTCCCGGCGCCGCGCACCGGCGGTACTGTCGCGCCGTGGACAGTCGAACTCCTCGCTCCGCCGAGCAGCCGGGCGCCGAGCCCGTGGTGTGTTCCCGCTGCGGCGCCCGCGCGGAGGCTCCGCAGCCGACCTGGACCTGCTCTGTGGAGGACGGCCGGCGTCACTACTACTGCGACGACTGCTCCCGCGCCAACATCAGAGCCATCGAGGGCCGCCTGGACTCCACTTGGTGGTGAGCCCCACCGGTACGCGGTAGGCCGGGCAGCCCTCATCGGAGCGGATCCGGACCTAGCCTGCCGATTCGCCCTGCACGGCCCCTTCGTCCTCGCCGTCTGGCGATTCGTCTGTCGTCTCGTCCGTGGATTCGTCAGTTTCATCAGGTTCGTCTGACTCGTCCGCTGCGAGGAACCCGGGGAGCCAGGACTCCAGTTCGTCCCGCAGCCGCACCGTCGCCCCCAGCTGACACAGCACGCCGATGGTGCTGAGCGTCACCCGGTGTATCAGCAGATACGAGGGCGGCAGGTTCAACTGCTTGCCCAACTGGTGGGCGGGGGAGCGCACATCGGCGATACGTCCCGCCTGGTTGCGGATCCAGCTCCTGGTGAACGTGAACGCGTCGGCCTGTGCCGGTTCGATGATCGGCAACAGATAGTCGAGCACCGCGTCCGGGTCGAGCTCGATCTTCTCCTTGACGAAGCCTTCCTCGCGCAGCAGCTCGTAGACCGCCTCGGCCTCGCCCTCCAGGGTCATGCGGAGCGAGTGCCCGATCGTGTCGGGCAGCCCGCCGGGCAGACGGTCGACGGTGCCGAAGTCGAGCACCCCGAGCCGCCACTCGCTCTCGTCCGCGCCCTCCTCCGGGGGCAGCAACCGGAAGTTGCCGGGGTGCGGGTCGGCGTGCAGCAGCCCGGTACGCGCGGGGCCCGAGAAGAGGAAACGGGCGAGGAGTTGGCCCGCCCGGTCCCGCTGTTCCTCGGTGCCGTCGGCGATCACCTCGGACATCGGGATCCCGTCGATCCACTCGGTGACCAGCACCTGCTCGCTCTGGTGCAGCACGTCGGGCACGAGCACATCCGGGTCCTGCGCGAACTCCCGCGCGTGCTCCCGCTGGGCCTGTGCCTCCAGGTCGTAGTCGAGCTCCTCGGAGACCCGGTCGCGCAGCTCCGCGATCAAGGGCTTGATGTCCATGCCGGGGATCAGCGGGCCGAGCAGCTTGGCGAACCGGCTCAGTTGAGTCAGGTCGGACAGCAGCGCCTCGCCCGCTCCCGGGTACTGCACCTTGACCGCGACCTCCCGGCCGTCGTGCCAGACGGCACGGTGCACCTGACCGATCGACGCGGCCGCGGCCGGCTTGTCCTCGAACTCGAGGAACAGCTCACGCCAGTCCTCCCCGAGCCGCTCCTCCAGTACGGAGTGCACCGTCGCCGTCGGCATCGGCGGCGCCGCCTCCTGGAGCTTGGTGAGCGCCGCGCGGTAGGGACCGGCGACCTCCTCGGGGAGCGCCGACTCGAAGACGGACAGGGCCTGTCCGAACTTCATGGCGCCGCCCTTGAGTTCGCCGAGCACTTTGAACAGCTGCTCCGCCGTGCGCTGTTGCAGCTCGCGTCCCACTATCTCCGCGGACTTCCCACCGATCCGCTTGCCGAGGCCCCACGTGGCCCGGCCTGCGATGCCGATCGGCAGCGCGGCCAGCTTGGCGGTACGGGTAACCGCCTTCCGGGGAAGATCAGACATGCGCCCCTCCAAAACCCAGACTGCCGCGCCTCATCCGGCGCTCACCGGGCCATTGTCTCTTGCGGCTCACGTTCCATGGAGGTGTCCTCCCTCTCACTGTTGTCCTGGTTCCACTCGGCGAGCGGATCCCGGCGCCGGACGGCGCCGCAAGGACATCCGTAGTGTGGCCCCACCCGCTCGGCACTCCAGTCGAGCCCTGGTGCAGAAGCCTCCCAGCGGGCTCCCGTGCTGGCGGGAATCCCGCCGTCCAGGAAGGCGAGCGCATGCGCCGCCGCAAGTCCCGCGACCGCCGTCGCCAGGGCCAGATCGCAGGCCTGCACCGGACGGGCCCGCCCCGACCGCCACTGCGCCAGCATCCTCGGCCAGGTCGGGTCGCGCTCCGCGCGGCCGAGGTCGAGGCAGCCCGCACAGGCCGACGCCCCGGGCAGCACCAGCGGGCCCACCACCCCGGTGCCCTCGATGACTCCCGCATAGAGGTGCGGTGTCCCCGATGCCATGAAGGGGCCGGCGAGGAACGGATCCGGGGCGTACACGGCCAGTCCGTCGCGTGGCGCCATCACGACAAGTGAGAGCCCTGGCTCCGCGTACGGTCCCGCAGCGTCTGCCGTCCCGGTGTCCGTGGCCGAGGTGGGCGCCGCGGACGTGTGCTCGTCCCGTGCGGCGCGGGCCAAGCGGAACGGCCGGGCCTGCCGTGACGCACGCCCCGGTGCGCACCGACGTACGAGCCGCCGCGCGGAGTCGCCTCTGCGCTCCCCGACGGCCCCGGCCGGGAGCCCGCCGGGCGCCACGTCGGACGCGTCCACGCTGCCGCCGTCCAGTACATCGACCCGGCCGATGCCCGCCCCGGACAGTACGGCCGCGACCGTGGCGCCCACCCGGCCGGCGCCGCGCACCTGCACACGCATCTTCCGCCGGGCCGTCAACCGCCGTATCCCGCCCGTCGGTTCGCGGTCGGTGAGGCTGAGCGAGGCGAGGTCGGGGCGCAGGCGGTCGAGGACATCCGGGCGCCCGCGCAGGGCTTGCGCCTCCTCGCCGCCACCCGTCGCGTCGTCCAGGAGGCCCGCGTCGGCCAGGCGTGCGATCAGCTGGTCGACGTGCCCGTCCGGCAGGCACAGCCGCTGTCCCTCCGTACGCAACATCGGCAGTCCTCTCGTGCCGTCGATCAGGTCGAGCATGCTCGCCGTCGCCGGATCCATCGGCCCGAGTACTACCGCGTGCGCTCGGGCCACGCCGAACTGCACGGTCGTCAGGTCCCGCCAGGCGCGCCGCAGTGCGGGCTTCACCCTCGGATGCATGGCCGTATCCCCCCTCCGGTCCTTGTTCCGTTCCTTCGTTCCGGTCTCGACGACCGGTCCCCGTAACCCCGTTGTGGATGGTCGGCCCGGTGCCGTCTCCCGATCCGCTGTCAGCATGCCCGTCCCGCCGAGATGCTGCCGAGAGTTGTCCACAGGCGGCGGGAATAGTCGTACAAATCTTGTCGGGTCCGTGTCGATCCGCTGGGAACCGCACCGGAGGCGGGACTTCCTCCACTGACAGCGGGTAACGTCGGGGCGTGCCCGCCGACGTACCGCAGCGCGCCGAGAACCCTGAGCGCAGCGCGAAAAGCCAGCCGCCACGCGGCTCAGCGGTGAGCGCGGTCGAGGTGCGGCGGAGCGCCCGGCGCCGCAGGACGGTCTCGGCGTACCGCGAGGGCGACCGCACCATCGTCCTGATCCCCGCCCGGATGTCCGAGGCGGAGGAGCAGCGCTGGGTGGGTGTGATGCTCGACAAGCTCGAGGCCCAGGAGAGCAAGCGCCTGTTGGGCGATGCCGAACTGTCCGAGCGCGCCGAGCTCCTGTCCGACCAGTACTTCCAGGGCCGTGCCCGCCCCAAGTCGGTGCGCTGGGTGACCAATCAGAACACCCGCTGGGGTTCCTGCACCCCGGCCGAGGGCAGCATCCGGCTCTCGCACCGCCTCCAGGGCATGCCGGAATACGTCGTCGACTACGTCCTGCTGCACGAGTTGGCGCACCTTCTTGTGCCGGGTCACGGGCCGCGCTTCTGGCGGCTCCTCGAGGCGTATCCGCGTACCGAACGGGCCCGTGGCTACTTGGAGGGGGTCGTCGCGGCCGAGCGGCTGCCGCATCTCCCGGCGGCGCGCGGCGAGGAGCAGGGCGCGGGCGGCGCCTGACGTCGACGGATCACGCGTGAGGTGCCCGTCAGGCCGCACGCGCGCGCAGTGCGTGACGTGCCCGAGCACGCTGTGACGGCGCAGGCCGCGATTGTGTACCGGGTCTGTCCCGGCTTGGCTCGATGTCGGCGTTAGCGGTTAGCCTGGCGCGACGCATTCACATTCGGGATGGGGGACGGTCGTTACGCATGGCCAGGGAATTCCAACGCGGCCACAAGGCCAAGATCAGTGACCTCACCGCGGGGACGGATCTGTACGTAGGCGTGCAGATCGGCGCTCCCGGGCTGACATTCGACATCAGCTGTTTCGGCCTCGACGCCAATGAACAGCTCTCGGACGACCGTTATTTCGTCTTCTTCAATCAGCCGAAGTCGCCGGAGGAATCGATTCAGATCCTCGGTGCCCAGGCCGGTGACACCGAGTCGTTCCGCATCACTCTCGACCGGATTCCGCAGCAGATCCAGAAGCTTTCCTTCACGGCGACGCTCGACGGCGCCGGTCAGATGTCGCAGGTCGGCCCCGGTTACCTCCGGATCGTCGCGGGTGGCGAGGAAGTCGCGCGGTACGCGTTCGACGGTTCCGAGTTCACCACTGAACGCGCCGTGATGCTGGGCGACTTCTACCTGAAGGACGTCTGGCGGTTCGCCGCTGTGGGCCAGGGATTCGACGGCGGCCTGGACGCGCTGCTCAAGAACTTCGGCGGCGAGGTCGCCGAGGAGGAGCCGGCCGCCGCGCCGCAACCGCAGAGTGGTGGCGCTCCCGGGTTCGCCCCGCCGCCCGGTGGTGCCGCACCCGCGCCGTCCTTCGGTGCACCCGCCGCGGAACCCGCACCGGCCCCGTCGTTCGGCGCGCCCGCGCAGCCTGCTCCGGCACCCGCTCCCGCACCGGCGCCCGCGCCCGTGGCGCAGCCGCCGCACGGCTTCGCGCCGCCGCCCGGTGGTGCCACGCCGCCGCAGGCGCCCGCCCCACCGAATGTGCACGGGGCGCCGACCATCGCCGCCCCGCTCGCCCCCGCGCCGGGTCAGGCCCCGCCCATGCCGCCCGGTTACGGACAGCCGGGGCAGCCCGCACCGGCGCCGCAGCAGCCGCAGTTCGGCCAGGTTCCGGGTCAGACCCAGCCCGGCCAGGCCCCGCCGCCCGGTTACGGCCAGCCGCCGCAGGCCGGTTTCCCCGGCCAGCCCGGCGCCCCGTCGCCGTACGGACAGCCGCAGGGAGTGCCGCAGGGAGTGCCGCAAGGCGGTGGTCCCGGTGGCGTCGCCGTGGCGCTGCAGAAGTACCGCGAGGTGCCCACCGGCCAGCGCTGGACGCAGCAGAACGAACAGTTGGTCCGAGTCGACCTCGGTGCCGACGGCTCACCGGTGCTCGCCCGCCAGGGCAGCATGGTGCTGTACCAGGGCAAGGTCGATTTCAGCTACAAGGGCGCCGGATTCGCCGGCCGCATCGTGGGTAACGCCACCGGCCAGGAGATGCAGCTGATGCGCTGCACCGGCCGCGGCCAGGTCTTCCTCGCGGAGAACGAAGCCCATCTGCACCCGATCGAGCTCCAGGGCGACGCGATCTGCGTCTCCGCGGAGAACGTCCTGGCGTACGACGAGTCGCTCCAGCACGAGGTCCGCAGGATCGAGGGCCACGGCATCCCGGGCGGCGCGCTGTTCACGATGCAGTTCCAGGGCACGGGCACGGTGATCGTGAAGACCAAGGGCACGCCCGTGGTGCTGCCGGTCACGCCGACGACGTTCGCGGACGCCAACTCCATCGTGGCCTGGTCCGCCGCCTCCCAGGTGATCATCTCCAGCCAGGTGCGACTGCGCCGCCAGGCCTTCCCCGGCCACAGCGGCGAGACCGTGAATCTTCAATTCCGCGGTGCGCCAGGCAACTTCATCGTCGTCCAGCCCTACGAGATCTAAGGGGAGCGAAGTCATGAACCAGCTCGCGGGCTTCGCCCCGACCCCCGTCGCGGCCCGGATGGAGAATCACGGCCGCAGCATGGTGAAGATCGCCATGCAGAGCGGACAGGACCTCTTCGCGCGTACCGGCTCGATGGTCGCGTACGAGGGCTTCGTCCAGTACGAGCCGAATCCGCCGGCCGTCCGTCAGATCGCCGGGCAGTGGATCACCGGTGAGGGCACTCCGCTGATGAAGGCCAGCGGCGACGGCATGCTCTACCTCGCCGACTACGGCGCGGATGTCGTCGTCATCAACCTCAACGGCGAAGCGCTCTCCGTGAACGGCACCAATCTGCTGGCCTTCGACGCGAGCCTCCAGTGGGGCGTCGAGCGGGTCAAGGGTCTCGCCAAGTTCGCCGGACAGGGCCTGTGGAACGTCAAGGTGAGCGGCCAGGGCTGGGTCGCGCTGACCTCGCGCGGCGCCCCGATCGTCGTCGACTGCGGCAGCGGCGAGGACGAGACGTACGTCGACCCGGACGCCCTGGTCGCCTGGTCCCCGAACCTCAAGGTGAAGGGCAAGCGCAGCTTCAAGGCCTCCTCGATGATCGGCCGGGGCAGCGGCGAGGCCTACCAGATGGCCTTCTCGGGGCAGGGCATCGTCGTCGTACAGCCCAGCGAGGACAGCACAGACCGCCTCCGGATCCGGAGCTAGGGGGAGCGAACACACCATGCAGAGCCCGCTTTTCGCTCACACCGAGCAGCAGACCCAGGAGCGCTACGCGATCCAGAACCCGCAGATGCTGCGGGTCACCCTCGAGGGTCACGACGACATCCTCGCCCGCAAGGGCGCCATGGTGGCCTACCAGGGCCTCATGGAGTTCGACGGCGAGTACCAGTCGCAGGGGCAGCGCCGTTCCCGCGCCAACACCGGTGAGGGCCTCGACCTGATGCGCTGCTCCGGGCAGGGCACGGTCTACCTGGCCAACCTCGCCCAGTACATCCACATCGTCGACATCGACCAGCAGGGCCTGACCGTGGACAGCAGCTATGTCCTCGCGCTCGACTCCCAGCTGCACACCGAAGTCATCGCTGTGGACAGCCAGTTCGGCATCTCGGGGTCCGGCAAGTACCAGCTCAACATCACGGGCAGCGGCAAGGTCGCCCTGATGACGTCGGGCCAGCCGCTGATGCTCCAGGTCACGCCGGAGAAGTACGTCAACGCCGACGCGGACGCGATCGTCGCGTGGTCCAACTCCCTGCGGGTGCAGATGCAGGCGCAGACGCACTCCTCGGGTGTGCGCCGCCGCCGCGGCAACACCGGCGAGGGCTGGGAACTCAGCTTCATGGGCAACGGCTTCGCGCTCGTCCAGCCCAGTGAGCTGCTTCCGCCGCAGAACGCCGCCATCGGCGGCGGCCTGGCCGCGCAGTACGGCATGGGACAGCAGGGCGCCCACGGCCAGAACCGTGGCAACGCCTGGGAGTGACCCACAACAGGGCGAGAACGCCCACCTGTTGAGTGCATGGGTAAGGGGCGGTCACCATGGTGACCGCCCCTTACCCATGCGGATGTCTCACAGCTCTCACAGCGCCGCGCGCGTCGCCTCAAGGAGGCGTACGACCGACGCGTCGGCCACGCCCGCCACCTCGTCGTACGCGAACCAGCGCACGTCGAGCGACTCGTCGCTGATCGCCGCCACCGCGTCGGCGGGGGCCAACGCGGCGTACTGCACGTCGAGATGCCAGTTGCAGGGCGCCGGGATCGGGTGCCGGTCCAGCGTGACGGGGCCGCCCGCGAGGAGCGCCAGGCCGGCGATGCCCGACTCCTCGGTCGCCTCGCGCAACGCGGCCGCCGCGAGTGTCGGGTCGCCCGGCTCGCAGTGCCCGCCCATCTGCAGCCACATCCGCAGCTTCTTGTGCAGGGTCAGCAGGACGCGGCCGCGCGACGGGTCCACGACGAGTGCGCTCGCCGTGATGTGCCCCGCCTCGCAGGCCTTCCACATGCCGTCCGGGTGCGTCGCCAGGTGGTCGAGGTACGCCGCACGCAGCGCACCCTGCTCACCGTCTCGTTCGTAGCCCTTGAGGACGAGGGTCGCGTCGTCGTGGAGGCTCACTTCTCGCTGTCGCCCTCGCCGCTCTCGTCGCCCTTGCTCTGCTCGCCCTTGGACTCGCCCTCGGCCTCGTCTTTCCGCAGGCCGGGCTTGGCCTCGGGGGCGGCTCCGGCGGCCTCGCCGAGCATCTTGTCGAGCTCGGAGAAGTCCAGCTGCTCGCGGTGCACGAACCCGTCCGGGTCGTCCAGGTCCTCGGCCGTCGGCAGCATGTCGGGGTGCTCCCACAGGCCGTCGCGGCCGTCGACCCCACGCGCGTCGGTGAGCGAAGCCCACAGGCGCGAGGCGTCCCGCAGGCGACGCGGACGCAGCTCAAGGCCGATCAGCGTGGCGAAGGTCTGCTCCGCGGGGCCACCGGACGCGCGCCGGCGGCGCAGCGTCTCGCGCAGCGCGGCGGCGGACGTGAGCCGGTCCTTGGCCGCCTCGTGCACGACCGCGTCGACCCAGCCCTCGACGAGCGCGAGCGCCGTCTCCAGGCGGGCAAGGGCGGCCTTCTGCTCCGGGGTGTCCTCGGGCTGGAACATGCCCTGCTGGAGCGCCTGCTGGATCTCCTCGGGGTTCTGCGGGTCGAACTGGCCGACCACGTCCTCCAGCTTCGAGGTGTCGACCTTGATGCCACGCGCGTACCCCTCGACCGCGCCGAAGAGGTGCGAGCGCAGCCACGGCACGTGCGCGAAGAGGCGCTGGTGGGCGGCCTCACGCAGGGCGAGGTACAGCCGCACCTCGTTCAGGTCGACGCTCAGGTCCTTGCCGAACGCCTCGATGTTCAGCGGCAGCAGCGCGGCCTTGCCCGCGGGGCCGAGGGGCAGCCCGACATCGCTGGATCCGACGACCTCGCCCGCGAGCGCGCCGACGGCCTGCCCGATCTGCTGGCCGAACATGGCGCCGCCCATGGAGCGCATCATGCCGATCAGCGGGCCCGCCATGGCCTGCATCTCCTCGGGCAGTACGTCACCCATGGCCGCGCCGACCCGCTCGGCGACCGGGTCGACCAGCTCCTGCCACACCGGCAGGGTCGCCTCGACCCACTCCGCGCGGGACCAGGCCACGGCCGTGCCCGCACCGGACGGCAGCGAGGTCACGCCGTCCAGCCACAGGTCGGCCAGGCGCACGGCCTCCTCGACCGCACCGCGGTCGGCGGGGCCCACGCTCGCGTCCTTGGTGCCGTCGGCGGTGCCCTGGGACACCGTCTGGCGGGCGATCTGCTTGGCCATGTCCCAGTTCACCGGGCCGCCCTCGTACGACAGCATCTGGCCGAGCTGCTGGAAGGCCGCGCCCAGGTCGTTGGGGTTCATGTTGCCGAACATGGCGGCGAAGGGGTTGTCGCCGCCGCCCGGGGCGCCGGCGCCGGGGAAGCCGCCGAATCCGAACGGGTTCGCCGCGTCGCCCTGGCCACCGCCCTGCTGGTCCTTCTTCTTGCCCTCGTCGCCGTTCTCCGGCTCCTCCGGCGGAAGGCCGAATCCGAATGGGGTGTCACTCACGGGAATCCTCGGCTCGTTGGGCCGCCGACTTCGTGCCGACGGCGACTGCCCGATTTTGTCATCCAGCGTAGACACCACGACCGCTTCCGGGCTCGGTGCTCCGCCGTGATCCGGGCTGCGGCAGGATGGATGCCACCTGGTCCGTACGTGTCATTCACGTCCGTACTGAAGACAACCGCTGGAGACGCCTGGTGAGTTCCCCAGATCCGCAGGTTCGCGCAGCGCGAAACCGCTCAACCCCGGCCGCCGCTCGCGGCCCCGTGGTCGCTGTGACCGGCGCCGCTTCGGGAATCGGCGCGCTGCTCGCCGAGCGCCTCGCGGCGTCCGACGAGATCAAGCAGGTCGTGGCGATCGACGAGCGCCGCGGTGACTGCGCCGCGGCGCAGTGGCACATCCTCGATGTCCGGGACCCCGCCATCGCGGAGAAGCTGCGCGGCGCGGACGTCGTCGTGCACCTGGCGCTCGACCTCGACCTGGAGAGCGACCCCGCGGCCCGTACCGCGTACAACGTGCGCGGTACGCAGACCGTGCTCACCGCCGCGGCCGCCGCCGGGGTCCACCGGGTCGTGCTGTGCACGTCCGCGATGGTCTACGGCGCGCTCGAGGACAACGACCTGCCGCTGTCCGAGGACGCCGAGCTGCGCGGCACCGCCGAGGCCACGGGGGTCGGCGACCTCCTGGAGATCGAGCGCCTCGCGCGTCGTGCGCCGCGTGCCCATCCCGGACTCAATGTGACGGTGCTGCGCCCGGCGGTGCTCGTCGGCGGTACGGACACCGCCCTGACCCGGTACTTCGAGTCGCCCCGCCTCCTTGTGGTGGCGGGTTCGCGTCCGGTGTGGCAGTTCTGCCACGTCCAGGACCTGTGCAGTGCGCTGGAGTACGCCGTACTGGAGAAGGCCGAGGGCGAGCTGGCTGTCGGCTGTGACGGCTGGCTGGAGCAGGAGGAGGTCGAGGAGCTCAGCGGAATCCGCCGCATGGAGCTGCCGTCGACCGTCGCCCTGGGTGCCGCCGCCCGGCTGCACCGCATCGGGCTCACCCCGTCCCCGGCAGGCGACCTGGCGTACACGATGTACCCGTGGGTGGTGAGCGGCACCGCTCTGCACGACGCGGGCTGGCGGCCGCAGTGGACGAACGAAGAGGTGCTCGCCGAGCTCCTGGAGGAGGTCTCCGGGCGGCACACCGTCGCCGGTCGCCGCCTCGGTCGCAAGGACGCCACGGCGGCGGGTGCGGCGGGCGCGACGGTGGCCCTGCTCGGCGCGGCCGCGGTCGTACGCCGGGCCCGGCGGCGGCGCGGCATCTAGACGCGCGCCGAGAGGGCCGCTGCGGCGCCTCCAAGGTGTGTCGGCGCGGTGGGGCTTCCACGGGCCCGTCCCGCACGGCTCCACGGGCCTGTGCGGCACCCGCTCCATGGGCCCGTCCCGCACGGCTCCACGGGCCTGTCCCGCACCCGCTCCGCCGGGCTCTCCCGCGCCGCGCTGTAGGACTCTCCTAGGCCGCGTTCGCACGCCCGGTCGAAACCGCTATTCCGGATGTCGGTCCGGTGCGGCACGATGGAACACATGGCAGCACAGAACGATCACCCCGGTGAGCAGGCGGCACAGGACCCGGCCGGTCCCTCCTCGACGGCGGGGCGGGCGGACCCCGTCCGGCTGCTCGCCATCCGCGACGCCCCGCTCTCGCTGGACGAGGTGTTCGCCGCCGTGGGCGATCCCACCGCGGGCGGCACCGCCCTGTTCGTCGGCACCGTGCGCAACCACGACGGCGGCGCCGATGTCGACCGGCTCGGGTACTCCTGCCACCCCACGGCCGAGGCGGAGATGCGCCGCGTGGCCGAAAAGGTCGTCGCGGACTTTCCGGTACGGGCGCTGGCCGCCGTGCACCGGGTCGGCGACCTCGAAGTGGGCGACCTCGCGGTGGTCGTCGCTGTCTCCTGCCCGCACCGCGCGGAGGCCTTCGCGGCCTGCCGCAAGCTGATCGACGACCTCAAGCACGAGGTGCCGATCTGGAAGCACCAGCGGTTCTCGGACGGCACCGAGGAGTGGGTCGGCGCCTGCTGAGCCCGGCCCGGCGGAGCGCTGAGCCCGCCCCCGATCCGGCCACGCCTGCGCCGATCGGCCCCCGGTGTGCTCGTCCGGACCGGTGAGTTGCGCGACGCGTGCGGCGCGGGGTGTTGCCAACAGGTGTGGAAGTTGTGCCTCCGGTTGCGTAACCGGCCCCCTGAGGCGAGCGTTGACACAGCAGATGGTTAATCTGCTGATCAGTCAGTTGCGGTCGCTCATGGGGTCGGGAGGTCGGCATGGCAGCGCTTGCGTGGTTGCTGATTCCGCTTATGGCTGCGATCGGTGCGGGTATGTGGGGCAGTTGGGCCGCGCGCAACCGCCGGACCGGAGACGGCACCGAACTCGCCGGGTACGCGAAATTCCGCGCCGCGATGGAGAAGCCCGAGGCCGACCAGGAGCTCGCGGAGGGTGGCCCGGTGCTCGCGGGCGCGGCCGCCGCGGAGCCGTCGAGGATGCACCGGGCAGGTTCCGGTTCGGACCCCGCGCGGGTCTCCTGAGCTGCGCCGCAGCGCCGGTCGCGTCCTCGGACGGACCGGCCCCGGCGGTGCACTGACAGACCCGTCCCGTACTGTCGTTCCATGCCACGCCGCACCGCGACGATGCTCGCCTCCACCCTGATGCTGATCGCGCTGCTGTGTGCGGGAGTCCTCATCAAGGTCCCGTACTCGGAGATGAGTCCGGGCCCGACGGTGAACACGCTCGGGGACCACGGCGGCGAGCCGGTGCTCCAGGTCAGCGGCCACAAGACGTACCCCACGACCGGCCACCTCAACATGACGACGGTCCGCGTCACCAGCGCCGACTTCAACATGAACGTCGTGCAGGCGGTCTACGGATGGCTCGCCCACGACAACATCGTGGTGCCGCACGACACCCTCTACCCGGACGGGAAGACCGAGGAGCAGTCGAGCCAGGAGAACGCAGAGGAGTTCAGCCAGTCCCAGGAAAGCGCCAAGGTCGCCGCCCTGAAGGAGCTGAACATTCCGGTGCAGACCCGGGTCGTCGTCTCCACGGTCTCGAAGGCCAAGCCCGCCGAGGGCAGGCTGCACGCGGGCGATGTCATCAAGGCGGTCGACGGCACCGCGGTGAAGCAGCCCGACGACGTGGCGAAGCTGGTCACCAAGCACAAGGCGGGCGAGCCCGTCGTCTTCACCGTCGTCCCGGCCAAGGAAGCGGCCGCGGCCGAGAAGGCGGGCAAGGAGCCCGTGGGCACCGAGCGGGTCAGCGTCACCACGGAGGCCGCGGACCCGAAGAAGGGCGACCACCACGCGATCGTCGGCATCAAGGCCGGGCCGGACCACACGTTCCCGTTCACCATCGACATCAAGCTGGCCGACGTCGGCGGCCCGAGCGCGGGCCTGATGTTCGCCCTCGGACTGGTGGACAAGCTGACCCCGCAGAACCTCACCGGCGGCAAGTTCGTCGCGGGCACCGGCACCATCACCGAGCAGGGCGAGGTCGGCCCGATCGGCGGCATCGGGATGAAGACGATCGGCGCACGGGAGCGCGGCGCCGAGTACTTCCTGACGCCGGCGGACAACTGCGCCACCGCCGCGAAGGACATCCCCGGCGGCCTCACCCTGGTCAAGGTCAAGAACATCGACGACGCGGTGAAGTCCCTCAAGGACATCAGCCACGGCAAGACCTCGGACCTGCCCAAGTGCACGGTCAAGTGACGCCCGACCGCTGACAGATCACTTCCGTACGTACGAGTCGGGGCGCCCCCTGTCACAGGGGGCGCCCCGACTCGTACGTACCGGAGAAGCTACTCGGCGAAGGTCGCCGCGAGGGCTTCCGCGAGGCCCGGCACCAGGTCGGAGCCGGTGAGGACCTCGGTGGGGGTGTCCTTCTCGCGCAGTCGGAGCGCCGATTCGCGAGCCCCGTCACGCAGCACCGCCACCGTCATACGGACCTCCTGACGGTCCGGGTGCTCGGCCACCCACTTGCTCAGCTCGGCCTCGCCGAGCCCCTCCGGAACCGAGGCCTCCGCGGACGGCGGCAGCATCAGGCGCTCCACGGACAGCGCGCACCCGACCACGGCGTCGGGCCAGGCGATGGTGCCGAGGAACTCGTCGAGCGGGTTGCCGGCGGGCAGTTCGTCCTGCTCGATGGGGGTGAGGGTGCCGGCGGCGGCGTCACCGCTGAGGCCGAGGCGCTCGGCGAGACCGGGCTCCTGGGTGCGCAGTCGCGCGGTGTCGACAAGGGCGAAAAGACGGGCGGGCTGGTCCCAGCCGATACCGGCGACATAGTCGTCGATCTCGAGCACGGCACGGGTCAGGGGACTGGCAGACATCGGAGGGCCGGAGGGGGCGTGGTTGGACATGAGCAATATCCTGCCTGGTTCAGGCCCAGGATCGGGAACTGAGTAAAGCTTCAGTAAGTTGAGTGAGTGGGCTCTACTGTCGTTGAGCCCACCAGACAGCAGCTCAACAACAGTGACCAACAGCGAACTTCGAGGTGCGCACCTTGGCTTTCCAGATGCCGGACCGCGGTGGAGGCCCGTCGGGGCCACGGATGAGAGTGGGCCGACCCTCCCGGCGCGTCCGCACCCTGCTCCTGACGTTGGGCGTGCTGGCCGTACTGGCCATGCTCTTCGTCATGTTCGCGGGGTTCTGGACGGACTGGCTCTGGTACCGGTCGGTCAAGTACTCCTCCGTCTTCACCACCACCCTGTGGAGCAAGATCGGACTGTTCGCCGTCTTCGGCCTGTTGATGGCCGCGGCGGTCGGCGTGAACATCTGGCTGGCGCACCGGCTGCGCCCGCCGCTCAGCGCCATGTCGATGGAGCAGCAGAACCTCGACCGGTACCGCATGGGGATCGCTCCGTACAAGAAGTGGATCCTCGTCGCGGTCACCGCCCTGATCGGCCTGATCGCCGGTGCCTCGGCCGCGGGGCAGTGGCGCACCTGGCTGATGTGGGTGAACGGCGTCCCGTTCGGTCAGAAGGACCCGCAGTTCGACATGGACGTGGCGTTCTACGCCTTCGATCTCCCTTGGTACCGCTTCCTGTTGGGCTTCGGCTTCGCGGCTGCGGTGCTAGGCCTGATCGCCGCGGCCCTCACGCACTACCTGTACGGCGGGCTGCGCGTCACCAGCCCCGGCGCGCGTGCCACGGCCGCGGCGACCGGGCATCTGTCGGTGCTGTTCGGCATCTTCGTCGCCCTGAAGGCGGTGGCGTACTGGCTGGACAGGTACGGACTCGCGGTGAAGTCCAGCGAGTTCAAGGCGGCGGGCAACTGGACGGGCCTGAGGTACGTCGACGCCAACGCCTATCTGCCGGCCAAGACCATCCTGTTCTGCATCGCGGCGATCTGTGCCGTGCTGTTCTTCGCGACGCTGTGGCGGCGCACCTGGCAGCTGCCGGTCATCGGCTTCGGCCTGATGGTGCTCTCGGCGATCCTGATCGGCGGCCTCTACCCGGCCATCGTCCAGAAGTTCCAGGTCGAGCCGAACGAGCAGAAGCAGGAATCGCCGTACATCGAGCAGAACATCGAGGCGACCCGCAAGGCGTACGGCATCGACGGCGCCAAGGTCACCGACTACTCGGGCAAGGGCAAGACCGGTGAGCAGATGCCCAAGGAGCAGCTGCGCAAGGACGCGGACGCACAGGCCAGTTACCGCCTGATCGACCCGAACGTCGTCGGTCCGACCTTCGACCAGCTGCAGCGCCAGCGGAAGTACTACCAGTTCCCGACCACGCTCGACGTCGACCGCTACAAGGACGCGAACGGCAAGGAGCAGGACACCGTCATCGGTCTGCGCGAGCTCGACCTCGACGGCATTCCGAAGCGGAACTGGATCAACGACCACTTCACCTACACCCATGGCTACGGCGCGATCACGGCCAAGGGCACCAGTACCGACCCGAAGGCCGACCCGGCCGGCTCCCCGGACTTCACGGAGGCCGGACTGCCGACCAAGGGCATGCTCGGTGAGTACCAGCAGCGGATCTACTACGGCGAGAAGACTCAGCAGTACTCGATCGTGGGCGGCCCGCAGAAGGAGCTCGACTACGAGGCGGACGGCGAGAAGACCACCAGCTACGAGGGCAAGAGCGGGGTCAACCTCTCCAACCCGGTGAACAGAGCGGCGTACGCGGTCGCGTTCAGTGAACCGCAGATCCTCTACTCGGGCGCGATCGGCGAGGGTTCGCGGATCCTCTACAACCGCACGCCCAAGGAGCGCGTCGAGGCGGTGGCGCCCTGGCTCACCATCGACGGCGACGCCTACCCGGCGGTGGTCGACGGCAAGATCAAGTGGATCGTCGACGCCTACACGACGAGCAACGGCTATCCGTACGCCTCGCGCACCACGCTGGGCGACACCACGGCCGACTCGCTGACGGCCGCCAACAACCAGCGCGCGGTGGTGGCCCAGGAGAACCAGGTCAACTACATCCGCAACTCGGTCAAGGCGACGGTCGACGCGTACGACGGCTCGGTCAACCTCTACCAGTGGGATGACAAGGACCCGGTCCTGAAGACGTGGATGAATGCCTTCCCGGACACGGTCAAGAAGAAGAGTGAGATCTCGCCGGAGCTGCGCGAGCACATGCGCTACCCGCAGGACCTGTTCAAGGTCCAGCGCGAGCTCATGACCCGCTACCACGTGCAGAGCCCGTCGCAGTTCTACAGCGGCTCGGATGTCTGGCAGGTCCCCAACGACCCGACCAACAACGAGAAGAACGCGGTCCCGCCGTACTACCTGAGCACGAAGATGCCGGGTGACAAGGCGCAGAAGTTCTCGCTGACGACGACGTTCACACCCAACGGGCGGCCCAACCTGGGGGCGTTCATGGCGGTGGACGCCGATGCCACCAGCGACAGTTACGGCTCGATAAGAGTCCTGAACGTGAAGTCGGACGTCCCCGGCCCACAACAGGTGCAGAGTGAGCTCAACGGTGACCCGGAGGTCGCCGAGTTCGTGCGGAACCTCAGAGGTACGGACTCGGACATCGTCTACGGCAACCTGCTGACGGTGCCGATGAACGAGGGCTTCCTCTACATCGAGCCGGTGTACGTGAAGGGTGGCAGCGCGAACTATCCGCTGCTGAAGAAGGTCGGCGTCCAGTACAACCGGGAGACGGTCTTCAAGAACACCCTGGGTGAGGCGTTCGACGAGATCTTCGGTGCGGAGGGCGAGAGTCCGGACCGGCCGCCGGGCGACCCGAACCAGCCGCCGTCCAGCGACCCGACGGTCCAACAGGCCCTCGAGGACGCCCAGGGCGCGCTGGAGCGCGGCGAGGAAGCCCTCAAGAAGCAGGACTGGAAGGCGTACGGCGAGGCGCAGGACGACCTCGCGGAGGCGCTCAAGCGCGCTACGGACGCCGAGGCCAAGGCCCGCAAGGAGAGCGACAGCAAGGGCGGCGACAAGAGCTGACCTGGACCGCCGGGGACGGGAGCGCCCGTCCCCGGCGCGGTCAGCCGGCCCTCCGCACCGTGGTACGGTTGAGAAACAACGACGCGGGGTGGAGCAGCTCGGTAGCTCGCTGGGCTCATAACCCAGAGGTCGCAGGTTCAAATCCTGTCCCCGCTACTGAATGACGAAGGCCCGGATCCTGAATCAGGATCCGGGCCTTCGTCATGCGTGCGCGCTGCGCCTTTTCTGGTGTACGCGCGCACTGCTGTGACCGGGGGTCTTGAAGTCATCAGTGCGCCGGGCGGGGCGAGTTGAGAGATCTGTGTTTGACTTATCTCTCTGTGGGCATGTCGACAAAACGTTGTAGTGACCTCACTGGCATGGGTATACCAGGTGTACCCGGGTTGCGGGTGGTGCGACGATGGGCGTTATGGGGGACAAGGCAACTCTGTTGGAAACAGGGCGACTTATGCAGTCGGCCGATGACCGGGACGACCCGGGGGCGGTCGCGGAGGAAGCACGCCACCGGCTTGCGGCCGAGTCCGGCGACACCTCCGCGATGAGCGTGCTCGGTGCCTTGCTGCTGCGCCGCGGTGACCTCGACGGCGCCGAGTCCCATCTGCGTGCCGCGACCGCAGAGGGCGATCGCGCCGCGGCCAACAACCTGGGCGTTCTGCTGCACCAGCGCGGCTACGCGGACGAGGCCGCCGGCTGGTGGCGGATCGCCGCCGTCGCCGGATCGGCCGCCGCCGCGCACGCGCTCGGCCGCCACCACCGCGAGCGCGGCGACGAGCCCGCCGCCGAGTACTGGCTGCGCCAGTCCGCCGAGCAGGGCCATGTCCTCGGTGCGTACGCGCTCGCCGACCTCCTTGAGCACCGCAGCGACGTCGGCGCCGAGCGCTGGATGCGCTCCGCCGCCGAGCGCGGCCACCGCGAAGCGGCGTACCGCCTGGCCCGCGCACTGGAGCGGCGCGCCGCCGAGGAGCTGCCCCCCGGCCGCGGTGCGTCGACCGGCACCCGGCACCGCGTCATCCCCGACGGCCCGGTCGCCGCGCGGCCCGCCGTGCGCACCGCCGCGCCGCAGCGTCCGGACGCGCGTCCGGTCGTGTTCGGCGCGGGCCTGCTGCGCTCCGCGTCCGTGGTGATCGGCGTCGACGAGCCCGCGGTGGACGTACCGGCCGCGGCGGGTGAGCAGGGCTGCGCCGTACCGGTCGAGGACATCCCGTCCGGGGCGCAGCTGACCCTCGACGAAGAGGCCGAGCAGTGGTACCGGCAGGCGGCCGCGCGTGGGCACCGGCGGGCCGCGCTGCAGCTCGGCGCGATCCTGGAGCAGCGCGGCGAGCTGAAGGAGGCCGGCCGCTGGTACCTGACCTCCGCGAAGGACGGCGAGGCCCGCGCGGCGTGCGCGCTGGGCTTCCTGCTCCGGGACGCGGGCGACGAGGAGAACGCCTTCGTGTGGTGGCTCAGGGCCGCGCAGGACGGTGACGGCAACGCGGCCAACGCGCTCGGTGCGCTGCACGCGGCGCGCGGCGAGACCCAGACCGCCGAGCGCTGGTACCGGGCGGCGATGGACGCGGGCGATGTGAACGGCGCGTACAACCTCGGGCTGCTCTGCGCTGAGCAGGGCCGCACCCCGCAGGCCGAGCAGTGGTACCGCCGCGCCGCGTACGCGGGTCACCGTGAGGCGGCCAACGCGCTCGCCGTGCTGTTGCTGCAGGTCGGCGACACCGCGGGGGCCGAGCCCTGGTTCTCCAAGGCGGCGGAGGCGGGCAGCGTCGACGCGGCGTTCAACCTCGGCATCCTGCACGCCGGGCGGGACGACGAGGCGGCGGCGCTGCGCTGGTACGAGCGGGCGGCGAAGGCCGGGCACACCGACGCCGCGCTCCAGGTCGGCATCGCCATGATCCGTGAGGGCGACCGGCAGGCGGCCGAGCGCCATCTGCGGTGCGCGGCGGGCGGCGGCAGCCCGGAGGCCGCGTACCGCCTGGGCACGCTGCTCGACCGGAGCGACGAGCGGGCGCCCGCGGGCACCGTGCTCGGCGAGGCGATCAGCGAGAAGAGCGAGTGCGAGGAGTGGTACGAGCGCGCGGCCGAGCAGGGCCACCGGCGTGCCCAGGTGCGCGTCGGCACGCTCGCGGCGGCGCGCGGCGATGTGGTCGAGGCCGCGCGCTGGTACCGCGAGGCGGCGGAGGCGGGCAGCCTCGGCGGCGCCTTCAACCTCGGGCTGCTGCTCGCGCGTGAGGGTGCCGAGCCGGAGGCGCTGCTGTGGTGGACGCGTGCCGCCGACGCCGGTCACGGCCGGGCGGCGCTGCGGCTCGCCCTGCTCTACGCGCGTCGTGGCGAGCTGGCCGAGGGGCAGAAGTGGTGTGCCCGCGCGGTGCGGCTCGGACCGGCGGAGGTGGCCGAGCGGGCCGGGCGGCTGCGGGACGCGCTGCACCAGGAACTGACCGCGTAGGGCGTTCCTGGGGCCTCGTACCAAGGGATTTGCGCTGGTCGGGAGCCTCGCGTAGTGTTGCACTCATCGACGCGGGGTGGAGCAGCTCGGTAGCTCGCTGGGCTCATAACCCAGAGGTCGCAGGTTCAAATCCTGTCCCCGCTACTGAAACCGAAGGCCCGGATCCTCAAGGATCCGGGCCTTCGGCATGTGTGCGGGGAGTGCTACGGGCGGTGGCCCACCGCTTCCGCGTACAGCTTGCGGTCCACGGCCCTCTTCTCGGGGATCGCCTCTCCCTCGGCGACGCCCGCCTCCTTGTAGGCGGCCTGCAGCCGGTCCGTGGTGCCGGAGCGGATCTCCCAGTCCATCCGGAGTGACGGCGTCGACTTGAGCACCGGCTCCTCGATCTTGAGCAGCTTCGCCAGTTCGGTGACGAAGGCGGGGTCCTTCTTGTAGTCGCCGGCGAAGTACGTGTTGACCGTCCTGATGTACGCGCGCAGGAAGGCGACGCCCGCGTCCGGGTCGTCCTGGAGCAGGTTCGGGCCGAACAGCAGGCCGCCGAGGGGTTCGCCGAGCGGCTGGCCGCCGAGGAACGCGTACTTCTTGTCGCCGTCGACCTTGCGCCAGACCGGGTCGAGCAGCCAGGCGGAGTCGACGCCGCCGTTCTGCAGGGCGGTCAGTACGTCGGCGGAGCCGAGCTGGCGGAAGTCGACCTTGTCGAGGCCGCCGCCGTGCTTCTTCAGGGCCTTGCTCATCGGGTACGCGATGACCGAGCCCTTGCCGATCATCGTGCCGAGCTTGCGGCCCGCCATCGGGACGTGCGTGGCGGACTGGCCGTCGTTGAGGCGGACCCAGAGGCCGCTGCGGGACTTCGGGTCGGGGGAGTAGTTGGCGGCGACCCACTTGATGGTGAAGCCGCCGTTGATGCCGTTCATCACGGCGGCTTCGGGGGCGGCCCACTGGGCGTCGATGTCGCCCTTGGCGAGCAGCGGCAGGGCGTCCGGGGTGGGCAGCACCTTCACCTCGACGTCCAGGCCCTCCTTGGCGAACTCGCCCTTCTTCACGGCCATTTGGAGGGGTGCGACGTACTCGGCGCCGGCCGTGCCGGTGGCCACGGTGATCTTGCGTTTCTTCGGCAGCTTCTGCGGGGCGGGGGCGCCCTTGTCGCAGCGGGCCGGGGCGCGGTCGGCGGTCAGGTCGGACGGGTCGGTCCAGCCCTTCGCGTCGCAGCCCTCGACCGCCTTGATGGTGCGGGGTTTCGTCGAGGCCGTACCGGCGGTGTCGTCCTCCTTCGCGCAGCCGGCTCCGGCGGTGGCGAGCAGGGCGGCGGCGAGGAGCGCGGTGGGCCAGGTCTTTCTCGTACGTATGCGGGTGGGCGTGGTGGTGCGCATGGTGCCTCCGTCGGGGCGAGAGGGGTCAGGACTGGCCGCGGCCGTGGTCGCGCGGGGCCCAGGGGGTGAGCAACCGGCCGACGAGGCGCACCAGTTCGGAGAAGAGGACGCCGAGTACGGCGACGCAGACGATGCCGACGAACATGACGTCGTTCTGGAACAGCGCCCGTGAGTCGAAGATCAGGTGGCCGAGGCCGTCGTCGGCGGCGATGGACTCGGAGGCGACGATCACCAGGACGGCGACGCCCGCCGCGATCCGGGCGCCGACCAGGACCGCGGGCAGCGATGCGGGCAGCAGTACGTGCCGGAACATCTGCCAGGGGCTCGCGCCGAAGACCTGGCCCGCGTCGCGGTGCCCGGCGGGGACGGCGAGGACGGCCGCCATGGTGGAGATCCACACGAAGAAGAAGACGGTGGCCGCGACCAGCGCGATCTGCGGTCCTTCGCCGAGCCCGAACATGTTGAGGAAGATCGGCAGCAGGGCGAGTTTCGGAACGACGTAGAGCGCGTCGAGGAGCGGCTCCAGTGCGGCTCGTACCAGGGAGAGCGAACCCATGAGCAGGCCGAGCGCGTAGCCGCTGACCGTGCCGATGGCGTACCCGGCGAGGACGCGTTTCAGGGTGGCCCACACGTCCGGCCACAGCTCGCCGGCGGCGGCGCGTTCGATGCCGTCCTCCAGGATGGTCTGCGGCGCCGGGTAGACGCGGTCGTCGATCCAGCCCTGGACGGCGGCGAGTTGCCACAGGAGCAGCAGGGCCACGGGCACGGCGAGGGCCAGGGAGAGTTCCAGGGCGCGTCGGCGGCGGTGGGTGCGGGCGGGGTCGAGCTCCTGCGGGCCCGGCTCCCGGACCAGCGGCTCGGCCTCTGGTGCCTTGGCGGTGGTGGTCATACGGGCACCGCCTCCGTACGCACTTCGCCGCGCAGGAGTTCCCACAACTCGCGCTTGAGCGCGGTGAATTCGGGGGAATCGCGGATGTCGCCGGAGCGCGGCCGCGGGAACGGCGGGCGGCGCTCGGCGATGATCCGGCCGGGGCGCGAGGACATCACGAGGACCCGGTCGCCGAGCACGATGGCCTCTTCGAGGCTGTGCGTGATGAACAGGGTGGTGGTGCGGGTCGTCTGGGTGAGTTCGAGCAGCTCGTCCTGGAGGATCGTGCGCAACTGGGCGTCGAGCGCCGCGAACGGCTCGTCCATCAGCAGGATCTCGGGTTCCACGGCGAGTGCGCGGGCGATGGCGACGCGCTGCCGCATCCCGCCGGAGAGCGCGCTCGGGTAGGCCTGCGCGAAGTCGGCGAGGCCCAGGCGGGCGAGCAGGGCGTGCGCGCGGGCGTCGGCCTCTTTGCGGGGTACGCGCTGCACGTCGAGGCCGAAGCGGACGTTGGCGAGGACCGTCTTCCAGTCGTAGATGCCGTAGTCCTGGAAGATCATCGCGGCCGGGCGGGCGGACTCCGTACGGATCTCCAGGCGGCCCGCGCTCGGTCTGAGCAGGCCCGCGGCGATCCGGAGCAGCGTCGACTTCCCGCAGCCGGACGGGCCGACGACGCAGGTGAACTCGCCGGGGGCGATGTCGAGGTCGACGGGCCCGAGCGCGTCGACGCGTCCGGTGCCGCGGTCGAAGGTGCGGGTGAGGCGGGTGGCGCGGAGTTTGGG
>NZ_JAAAHS010000530.1 GCF_009908195.1 Streptomyces boluensis
CCCCCAACACCCTTGACACCACCCCCCACTTGACGCCCTACTGGACCCTGCGCAGCGATCTGACAACGTTGTCCGTCGGCCCGCCTGGAGGCCCCGCATGCAGAGTCCCCACCGAATGCTGTCGCGCCGCAGAGCGCGTGGCAGACGTGCCCTGAGCAGAGCGCGCAGACCCCTCGCCGCCGTGCCCGTGGCCGCACTCCTCCTCGTCACCGCCGCCCAGGGCACCACGCAGGCCGCACCTCAACCAGCGGACGGCAAGGGCGAGTTCAGCTCCTCCTTCGAAGCCGGACAGCCCGCCCCCACCTGGACCGACACTGTCGACACCACCCCCGACGGCAAGAAGAAGACCTCCGGGGTCGACGGCGCGTTCAGCAGCGGTATCCCCGGCAATGTCACCGACCGGGTGAGCGAGGTCCGGGCCAGTGACGAGAACGCCGGGTCCGGTGAGGTGAAGGAGAACCTCATCGACGGGGAGTCGAGCAGCAAGTGGCTGGCCTTCGCGAAGACCGCCTGGGTCGAGTACGACCTGTCCGAGGCCATCAAGGTCAAGAAATACGCGCTGACTTCGGCCAACGACCACGCCGAGCGTGACCCGAAGGACTGGACCCTCAAGGGCTCGGCCGACGGCAAGGAGTGGAAGACCCTCGACTCCCGTTCCGGCGAGACCTTCGACAAGCGGCTCCAGGTCAAGTCGTACGACTTCGCCAACGACACCGCGTACGCGCACTACCGCCTGGAGATCGGCGCCAACAACGGTGCGGAGGACGCGACTCAACTTGCCGACCTGCAGATCTCTGACGGCAGTACGGGCGGGCCCGCGCCCGAGAACATGCAGTCGGCGGTGCACCGCGGGCCGAGTGGTTCGCCGACCGCGAAGGCCGGTGCCGGGTTCACCGGCAAGCGCGCGCTGCGGTACGCCGGTACGCATCAGGCGGCGGGGCGCGGCTACTCGTACAACAAGGTCTTCGATGTCGATGTGGCGATAGCGCGTGACACCGAGCTGTCGTACCGGGTGTTCCCGGCCATGCCGGAGCCCGCGCCTGACCTGAGCTACGCCGCCACGCATGTCTCGGTGGATCTGGCGTTCACGGACGGCACGTATCTGAGCGACCTCAACGCCACGGACAAGCACGGTGGTTCGCTCACTCCGCAGGGGCAGGCCGCGGCGAAGCGGCTCTACGTGAACCAGTGGAACCATGTGGCCGCCGAGCTCGGGCGGGTCGCCGCGGGTAAGACCGTCGACCGGATCCTGGTGGCGTACGACTCCCCCAAGGGCACGTCGAAGTTCCAGGGCTGGGTCGACGACGTGGCCCTCAGGAGCGCACCGCCGGCGAAGCCCAAGGCGCACCTCTCCGACTACGCGTCCACGGTGCGCGGCACCAACTCCAGTGGCGGTTTCTCGCGCGGCAACACCTTCCCGGCGACGGCCGTGCCGCACGGCTTCAACTTCTGGACGCCGGTGACCAACGCGGGCTCCCTGAGCTGGCTGTACGACTACGCGCGCGGCAACAACGAGGACAACCTGCCGACGGTGCAGGCGTTCAGCGCGAGCCATGAGCCGAGCCCGTGGATGGGTGAGCGGCAGACGTTCCAGGTGCTGCCCTCAGCCGCCGAGGGCACCCCCGACCTGGACCGGAAGAAGCGGGCGCTGCCGTTCCGGCACGAGAACGAGACGGCGCGGCCGCACTACTACGGGGTGGAGTTCGAGAACGGCATCAAGGCCGAGATGGCGCCCACCGACCACGCGGCGATGATGCGCTTCACGTACCCGGGCGACGACACGAGCGTGCTCTTCGACAACGTCTCCGACAAGGCCGGGCTCACCCTCGACCAGGACAAGGGCGTCGTCACCGGCTACTCGGACGTCAAGAGCGGACTGTCGACGGGCGCCACCCGCCTTTTCGTGTACGGCACTTTCGACAAGCCGGTGAAGGGCGGCGACGCGAGCGGCGTCAAGGGGCATCTGCGGTTCGACGCGGGCAAGGACCGCACGGTCACGCTGCGGCTGGCCACTTCCCTCATCTCCATCGACCAGGCGAAGGCCAACCTGGACGAGGAGATTCCGTCCGGTACGACCTTCGCGGGCGTGAAATCGCGGGCGCAGGCGCAGTGGGACGCGCTGCTCGGCAAGGTGGAGGTCGAGGGCGCGAGCGAGGACCAGCTGACGACGCTCTACTCCGGCCTGTACCGGCTTTACCTGTACCCCAACTCGGGGCACGAGCAGGTGGTGCAGAAGGACGGCGGTACGAAGACGCAGTACGCAAGCCCGTTCTCGAAGCAGACAGGACCTGACACCCCGACGCACACCGGGGCGAAGATCGTCGACGGCGAGGTGTACGTCAACAACGGCTTCTGGGACACGTATCGCACCACCTGGCCCGCGTACTCCTTCCTCACGCCGAAGAAGGCGGGCGAGCTGGTCGACGGGTTCGTGCAGCAGTACAAGGACGGCGGCTGGATCTCGCGCTGGTCCTCGCCGGGTTACGCGGACCTGATGACCGGCACGTCCTCGGATGTGGCGTTCGCCGACGCGTACGTGAAGGGCGTGGACTTCGACGCGAAGTCGGCGTACGACGCGGCGCTGAAGAACGCGACGGTGGTGCCGCCGAGTTCGGGCGTGGGCCGCAAGGGCATGGAGACCTCGCCGTTCCTCGGCTACGCGTCCACGGAGACCCATGAGGGCCTGTCGTGGTCCCTTGAGGGTTACCTCAACGACTACGGCATCGCGAAGATGGGTCAGGCGCTCTACAAGAAGACGGGTGAGAAGCGGTACAAGGAGGAGTCCGAGTACTTCCTCAACCGCGCCCGCAATTACGTGAAGCTGTTCGACGCCAAGGCCGGTGCGGGGCAAGGGAGTTCTGGCTTCTTCCAGGGGCGCGACCTGAAGGGCGACTGGCGCCTGGAGTCCTCGAAGTACGACCCGCGCGTGTGGGGTTACGACTACACGGAGACCAACGGCTGGGGCTACGCCTTCACCGCGCCGCAGGACTCGCGCGGTCTGGCGAACCTGTACGGCGGCCGCTCCGGACTCGGCGAGAAACTCGACACGTACTTCGACACCCCGGAGACGGCGGCACCCGAGTTCACCGGTTCGTACGGCGGGGTCATCCACGAGATGACGGAGGCCCGTGACGTACGGATGGGCATGTACGGCCACAGCAACCAGGTCGCCCACCACGCCACGTACATGTACAACGCGGCCTCGCAGCCCTGGAAGACGCAGGAGAAGGTGCGCGAGGTGCTGTCCCGGCTCTACACCGGCAGCGAGATCGGCCAGGGTTACCACGGCGACGAGGACAACGGCGAGCAGAGCGCCTGGTACCTGTTCTCCGCGCTCGGCTTCTACCCGCTGGTGATGGGCAGCGGCGAATACGCCATCGGCTCGCCGCTGTTCACCAAGGCGACGGTGCACCTGGACGGCGGCCGCGAGCTGGTCGTGAAGGCCCCGGAGAACAGCGCGGAGAACATCTACGTGCAGGGCCTGAAGGTCAACGGCAAGCGTTGGACATCAACTGCCCTGCCGCACAAGGAGATCGCCCGCGGCGGCACCCTGGAGTTCGACATGGGCCCGAAGCCGTCGAAGTGGGGCACCGGCAAGGACGCGGCGCCGGTCTCGATCACGCAGGACGACAAGGCTCCGGCACCCCGCGAGGACGCCACGAAGGGAACCGGACCACTCTTCGACAACTCCTCGAAGACGGCCGCCGAGGTCGCCTCGGTGAACCTGCCGATCGCGGGCGCCACCCGTGCCGTGCAGTACACCCTCACCGCGGCGGACCGTGCGAAGGCCCCGGACGGCTGGGTGTTGGAGGGTTCGCGGGACGGCTCCGAGTGGCAGGTCCTGGACCGCAGATCCGGCCAGAGCTTCGCCTGGGACCAGCAGACCCGGGTGTTCTCGGTGGGCGATCCGGGGACCTACGGCCACTATCGGCTCGTGCCGAAGGGAGCTGCGACACTTGCCGAGGTCGAATTGATCTCATAGTCGGACACACGTCCAGGTGCCGGGTCCCGTTGGGGAAGGGGCCCGGCATCCGCCGTCGGCGGGTGCGGGCGGCGTGGACAGAAGGGCAGTACGCGATGAACAGCAGGTCCGCGTCCGGAACGGGGGACGCAGCACCGACCCTCATAGCCCCGCCGCCT
>NZ_JAAAHS010000531.1 GCF_009908195.1 Streptomyces boluensis
GTGACCGGTCGTGCCGCCGCGGGTGGCGGCGATGCGGCCGGCCAGTTCGCGGGCGTCGCCCGGCCGGTCGTCGGGCGACTAGGCGAGCAGGTCGAGGACGATCCGCTCCAGGAAGTCGGGGAGTTCGGGCCGGTGCGTACGGGGCGGCTGCGGGGTGGTGTCGCGGTGTCCCAGGAGCACGGCCCAGGCGTCGCCGTGGTCGAAGGGCGGGGCGCCGGTGGCGATCTCGTACAGGACGCAGCCGAGCGAGTACAGGTCGCTGCGGAAGTCGATGGGCTCGCCGCCGATCTGCTCCGGCGACATGTAGTGCGGCGTGCCCATGGCGATGTTGGTGCCGGTGAGCTTCGCGGTGAAGCCCACGTCGTGGCCGAGCCTGGCGATGCCGAAGTCGCAGATCTTCACCGTGCCGTCGGTGAGCCGCATGATGTTGGCGGGCTTCAGGTCGCGGTGGATGATGCCCTGGTCGTGGGTGTAGGCGAGGGCGTGCGCGACCTGTTCGGTGATCTCCACGATGTCGGGAACGGTCAGCGGGAGCTGGGAGTTGTCCTCCATCAACTGGCTGAGGTTGCGGCCGTCGAGGAGCTCCATGACGAGGTACAGCACCCCGTCGTCCTCACCGAAGTCGTGGACGACGGTGATGCCGCGGTGCTGCAGGGACGCGGCGACGCGGGCCTCCCGCTTGAACCGCTCGCGCAGCACCTGCCCGATGGACGCGTGGCCCTGCTGCGGGCCGATCGGCTTGAGGCACTTCACGGCCACATGCCGGTCGAGGGACTCGTCGCGGGCCCGCCACACCTCGCCCATGCCACCGCGCCCGATGAGATCGAGCAGCCGGTACCGGCCCTGGATCAGCCTGGTTTCCGCCATCTCGTGGTGTCGCCCCCGTCGCCTCGCATCGCCCTCCCCGGCCCGTCCAGTATGGCTGCCCGCCCGATAGGTCTGTACGGTGCGGGTCGGCTGCCGGGCCCGAGCCGCTCCATGGCCCGAAGAATGTGCCGGGGCGGCAGTTGCCAGCGTAGACGGCCGGGAACGCAGCGCAGCAGCCCACCCGTGGCGCGCAGCCGGACGTCGACGGCCCGTGGCGCGGGGGCGGGTCGGCCGTACAGCGTGTGGGCGTACGCGGGCAGCGCGCCGTACGCGAGGTTCGCGACCCGGCGCCACAGCAGCTCGCGGGCGGGCGCGAGGAGTGGTGGCGTGGGCGGGCGCCGCAGGAAGTCGTCGACGGCGCGCGCCTCTTCGCCGACGGCGAGTTCCGGCCGCATCCGCGCGAAGTAGGCCCGCATCTGGGCCCGGTCGGCCGGTACGTCGGCGGGGTCGAGGCCCACGAGGCGGGCGCTCTCCCGCTGTTCGTCGATGTACCGGTCGGCGAGGTCCGGGGTGAGCGGGTAGCCGGAGCGGCGCAGCACCTCCACGTAACTGGCGATCTCGGCGCAGTGCACCCAGAGCAGCAGCTCGGGCTCGTCGACGCGGTAGACCTCGCCGGTGTCGGGGTCGGTGGCCTTCAGGAGCCGGTGGATGCGCCGCACCCGCTCCCCGGCCTGCTCTGCGGTCTCCGTCGTCCCGTAGCTGAGCGCCCCGACGAAGTCGGCGGTCCGCATGAGCCGGCCCCAGGCGTCGCGGCGGAAGTCCGAGTTCTGCATGACACCGCGCACCACGCGCGGGTGCAGGGCCTGGAAGTACAGCGCGCGGACTCCGGCGACCCACATCATCGGGTCACCGTGCATCTGCCAGGTCACCGAGTCCGGCCCGAAGAGGCCGGGATCCGCGTCACGCACGTCGGTACCTCCCACCGCTGTTGGCTTGCCGGTACTGGGCGCAGGCGCCGCCGGCGGAAGGTTACCCAGGGTAGACCAGGACGACGCGTGACGGTCGGGAGCAGTGTCCGCCCATGGCCTCCGCCCCGTGTTTCAGCCTCCGTACGGGTGCGGGTCCAGGTGGCTGAGCCGGTACGGGAACGCGTCCGGCATCCGGCGCCAGCCGTGCCCCTGGAACTGGACGGAGCACCAGGACCCGTCGGCGAAGCCGATCTCGTGGCAGCCGCCCACGATGTCGCTGCGGTCGCGGATCCAGCTCACCTGGCGTACGTCCAGGGACCAGCCCGCCTCGGCGCGACGGGGTGTGCCTCGCAGGGAGCCGGCGTGGGAGACATGGGCGACCTGGAGGCGGTGGTCGGTCACCTGGATCACCGCGTCCGCTCCGTTCCTGCTCCGCGGATGCAGAGCGCGGGCGAGCTGACCGGCCGAGCTGTTCCAGCCCCCGCCGAACGGCCTGCCCTGCCGCTGCTTGTCGCTCCAGGACGACTCGGTGACGGCCTCGAAGAGAGCGACGAACGGATTCCACGTGATGCCGGTGAGGAGCACGGCCGTGTACACGGGGAGCAGGCACCAGTTGTAGAGCGTGCGTCGCTCACCGTGCAGGGCACGCGGGCGGCGGGACTGTCCGGGCTTCGGCGCCCGCGTCGCCACCACGGCCGTGTGCTCACCGCGCAGCGTCTCGCCCGCCGGCACCACCGCCCGCGCCCACTCGACCGCTCCGCTGAACCGATCCCCCGTGCTCACCCGACATCCCCCGTCAACCTCGCGCCGGCCACCCCCTGCGGGCGGCGCGGACTACTCAATCACGCGCCCCCGCCTGCCCGTTCACCCCGTCACGATCCCCGCGACCAGGTTGATGGTCGTGGCGAGGACGCTCGCGCCGAAGAGGTACGAGAGGAGGCAGTGGCGGAGGGCCACCGCGCGGATCGTGGTGGTGGAGACATTGGTGTCGGAGACCTGGTAGGTCATGACGAGGTTGTAGCTGAAGTACAGGAAGTCGATGTAGCGGGGCGGGTCGTGGGTGTTGAAGTCGATGCCGGGGGCGGGGTCGCGGTAGTAGAGGTAGGCGTAGCGGGTCGCGTACATCAGGTGGAGGGCCGCCCAGGCCATGAAGACGCCGCAGAGGGCCGTGGCGGCCGCGGCGTGGCTGAGGCCCGAGTCGTCGCCGACGAGGAGCAGCACCACGATGCCGACGAGCCCGCAGGACGCGGCGCCGACGACGGCGAGTTCCTCGACCACGGGCCGGAACTCCTCGCGGCCCGCGTTGGCGCGGGTGCTCGCGGCGTCCATGGGCCAGAGGACGAGCCACCCGGCGACGACGAAGACCGTCTCGGCCGCGGCGATACCGGCGAGGATGCCGAGCGGAGTGTTGCCGGTGGCCGCCGCGACGACCGCGCCCGCCACCGCGCCCAGGACCGCGGAACCGGCGAGCCGGGGGACGGCGCCGTGCACGGACCAGCGGCTCACGGTGACCTCAACTCTCGGGTACGCGTGCGGAGTTCGAGGGGTGGCGGGCGGCGCGTTCAGGCTTCGAGGACGACCACGGCCTCGTCGGTGTACGGCAGGAACGTCAGCGTCTCCTGGAAGTACAGCTCGACGCTGTGCGCGTCATGGCCGGTGTAGCCGATCGCCAGGTCCTGCCCGAGGTGCAGCTCGAAGTCGCCGCCACGGGTGGACAGGACGAAGCCGCCGCTGAGCGCGGGCGCCCAGATCGGGGAGCCGTCGAGCATCCGGCCGAGGTGGGCGGCGATGGGGTAGCCGTGGTCGGAGGTCTCGCTGACGGCGCGGTACTCCTCGGCGCCCAGGAGCAGCGCGTACGGGCCGTCGACCCCGGCGAGGCGCAGCGAGGTGAGGGCGCGGCTGACCGCGTCCGGGTAGTCGCGGGGCTCGGCCGGCAGGCTCACCACCGGGTTGGAGGAACGCGAGCGCAGGCCCTCCACCTGGCCTGCCGAGTACCCGTCGAAGATCGTGCGGTCCTCGGCGTACGCCATGCTGCGCGCCGCGTCCTTCACCGGCTGCCAGTCGGAGTCCTTCGAGCCGCGGTCCACATCGTCGACGGCCGCGCGGTCGACGGTGAACGGGACCCGTAGTTCGACGAGGGGTTTCGCCTCCCGGAGCCGGGCCGTGACGCCCGGCGCGGGCGGGGTCAGCGCGGTGAGGTGGCCGGTGCCGACGGCGGCGAGCTGCGGGCCCGCCGGTTCGGGCAGGTCGACGACGCGGCGGCCCGCGACCAGGCGCCGGAACGTGCGCCGGGCCTCCTCCTCGATCTCGGCCCAGGCCGCCGGGGTGATCGGGGCGAGCT
>NZ_JAAAHS010000532.1 GCF_009908195.1 Streptomyces boluensis
GGGCGGGGAGGCAGAAAGGCCAGGGCCGGAACCGCAACCGGAAAGGGACAGGCGGCATGGCAGCGGAGCCGGACAGCGCAGAGCCGGACAGCACGGGGTCGGTGGCGGCGCGGGAGCCGCTGCTGCTCGAAGCGGTCCTGAGCGTCGGCACGGACCTCGAACTGCGCACCACCCTCCAGCACTTGGTGGACGCCGCGGCCCGCCTCACCGACGCCCGCTACGGAGCGCTCGGCGTCATCGACCCGGACCGGACGGGCGGGCCCCGGCTCACCGAGCTGTTCACCACCGGCATGGACGCCGACACCCGGGCCGCGATCGGTCAACTGCCGTGCGGCGACGCGGGGTTGCTCGGCGTACTGCTGCGCGATCCGCGGCCGCTGCGTATCGACGATCTGGCGACCGATCCGCGCTCCTGCGGGATTCCGGCCGGGCACCCTCCGATGCACAGCTTCATCGGCGTCCCGGTCCTTGTGCGCGACGAGGTGTTCGGGGACCTGTATCTGACCGAGAAGCGCCGCGGACCGTTCACGCCGGAGGACGAGCGGCTTGTGCGGATCCTCGCCGCGCAGGCGGGCATCGCCATCGGCAACGCGCTGCTGTTCGAGGCGGCCCGGCAGCGGGAACGCTGGATCGAGGGCGCCGCCGCGGTCACCACGGCCCTGCTCAGCGGCACCGTCGACGACGATCCGCTGATGGTGGTGGCGGAGCAGGCGCGCAGGCTCGCGCACGCCAGTGCCGGAGTGATCCTGCAGCCCACCGAGGAGGGCGGCATGGAGATCGTGACGGCCTCCACGCACGAGGACCCGGCGGCCCTGATCGGCACCACCATCGCCCCCGGCAGCCCGGTTCTGGAACAACTCCTGGGCGGTGAGCCGGTGTTCGTCGACGACTCGGCGACCGACCCGCGCATGACGACTCCGGTACGGGCCGCCTTCGGGCCGAGTCTGCTGCTGCCGTTGCAGAGCGGCGGCCGCCTCATCGGCACCCTGGCCCTGCCGCGCACGCGGGGCGCGCGCGGCTACACGCAGGAGGAGCGGCAACTCGCGGGCCAGTTCGCCTCGCAGGCCGCGCTCGCCCTGGTCCTGGCCGACACCCGGCAGCGCAGGGAGCGGCTCGCGGTCTTCGAGGACCGCGACCGGATCGCCCGCGACCTGCACGACCTGGTCGTCCAACGCCTTTTCGCGACCGGCATGATGCTGGAGTCGACGCGGCGCAGGGCGCGGGCGGCCGAGGTGGGCTCGGCCATCGGCCTGGCCGTGGACGAGCTGGAGTCGACCGTCCAGGAGGTCCGTACGGCGATCTTCGCGCTGCAGCAGCCGCCCGCGGACGCGCCGACGAGCCTGCGCGGCCGGGTGCTCAAGGAGGCCGCGGGCGCGGCGGCGGTGCTCGGTGTGACCCCGTCCACGCAGTTCATCGGCGCCGTCGAGCACCGGGTGCCGGAGCCGGTCGCGGAGCAGCTCCTGACCACCCTGCGCCGCGCCCTCGCCGCGACGTCCCGCCGCCCGCACGTCGCGCACATCCGCGTCACGGTCGACGCGGACACCGCCCTGCCGGACGGCCGGGACGCGGTACGCCTGACGGTGCACGACGACGGCGACGAGGACGGTGGCGTGGGCGGTGACGAGGGCGGCGGCGAGTCCGGTGGGGCGGACGGCACGACCGTCACGTCGCAGTGGCCGCTCTGACCAACTGGCCGCGTACGCCCAGAGGTTGACGCGCGTAGCGGACCCCTCCACTCTTGGTGGCGGTCGCCGTCGAGGCGGCCCTGATCGCTCCGTTCGGGATCGACGGTCGGGAGGCCGCAATGCTCAGACGCACGGCACGTTCACTCGGCTTATTTGTCATGGTCATGGCCTGCGCACTGCTCGGTGTGGGCGCCACCGCGGGCACCGCGCACGCCGACGACTGCTACTCGTGGAGCCGCACCCTCTCCCAGGGCGCGTCCGGCAGCGATGTGACCCAGCTTCAGATCCGGGTGGCCGGCTGGGTCACCTCGGGCGAACGGCTCTCGTACGACGGCCAGTTCGGTGCCCGTACCACCGCGGCCGTGAAGAAGTTCCAGTCCGCGTACGGACTTTCCGCCGACGGCGTCGCGGGCCCGGACACCTTCAGCAAGATCTACGCCCTCCAGGACGCGGACTGCACCCCGGTCCACTTCACGTACGCCGAGCTCAACAAGTGCAACTCCGACTGGTCCGGCGGCGCGGTACCCGCGGCCACCGCCAAGGCCAACGCCCTCAAGACCATGTGGAAACTGGAGGCGATGCGGCGCGCCCTCGGTGACGTGCCGCTCACGATCTCCAGCGGCTTCCGCTCGCACGCCTGCAACGACGCGGTCGGCGGCGCCGCGGGCAGCCGCCATCTCTACGGCGACGCGGCCGACCTCACCGGCTCCCCCAGCCTCTGCCGGCTCGCTCAGCAGTCCAGGACCCACGGCTTCTCCGAGATCCTCGGACCGGGCTACCCCGGCCACAACGACCACACCCATGTGGCGTTCGACCCGAGCCCGTACTGGTCGGCGCCCACCTGCGGCATCTGAGACGGCCTCGCCGAGGGGGGCGGCGTAGCCTGAGGGAAGGACCACACCCCTGGCCGGACCGCGGCTCGGCGCCCCCTGACCCCTCTCCGACCCGTGACGGGAAGGAGTAGGCGATGACCACGGACACGGTCGACCTCGCTCGGCAGGAGGAGTTCGCGGGCCGGATGGTGCAGGTGCTCAACGACGCCTGTCTGGGCTACCTGTGCAGCATCGGCCACCGCACCGGCCTCTTCGACACCCTGGCCGGGCTGCCCCCGTCCACCAGCGCCGAGATCGCCACGGCCACCGGCCTGAACGAGCGGTACGTACGGGAGTGGCTGGGCGGGATGACCGTCGGCGGCATCACCGAGTACTCCCCCGATGAGGGCACGTACCGGCTGCCGCCCGAGCACGCGGCCACCCTCACCCGCGCCGCCGGACCCGACAACCTGGCGTCCTTCATGCAGAACTTCGCGCTGATCGGCAACGTCGAGGACGAGGTCCTGGAGGCGTTCCGGAAGGGCGGCGGCGTCCCGTACTCCTCGTACCCCCGCTTCCAGGAGCTCCAGGCCGAGGAGACCTCACGCGTGTACGACGCCGCCCTGATCGACGCCGTCGTACCGCTCGCCCCCGGCCTCACCGAGCGGCTGCGCGAAGGCATCGACGCCCTGGACATCGGCACCGGGCAGGGGCACGCGGTCAACCTCCTGGCGCAGGCCTTCCCGAACAGCAGGTTCCGCGGCCTGGACATGTCGGAGACCGGCATCGCCGCGGCCCGGCGGGAGGCCGAGCACCTCGGCCTGTCCAACGCCCACTTCGACCTGGTCGACAGCGCCGGTCTGACCGGCAGTTACGACCTGATCACCGCCTTCGACGTGATCCACGACCTGGCCCGCCCCGCCGAGACCCTCGCCGCGGTCGCGGGCGCGCTGCGGGACGGTGGCACGTTCCTGATGGGCGACATCGACGCCTCCAGCAAACTGGAGGAGAACTTCGACCTCGCCCTCGGCCCGGCGCTCTACACGTTCTCCGTCTTCTACTGCATGACGGTCTCCCTCGGCGAGGGCGGCGCCGGACTCGGCACCGTCTGGGGCCGCCAGACCGCCCAACGCATGCTGAACGAGGCCGGGTTCACCGACATCACCCTCCGCCACGTCGAGGGCGACATCATCAACGTGTACTACGTGGCACGGAAGGCGACGGCCGCCTGACACCGGGGCCCAGGACTCCGCACCAGGCGCACGTATGAACTAGTCGGTAGAATTCAGGACATGGCGGATCGTCCCCTCGCGCCGACCGCACCCGAAGTCGTCCTGGAGACCGAGACGGGCTCCACCGTGATGAGTCCGGGCCACGAGTACCACGTCGGACGCGATCCACTGAGCGACATCGTCATCGACGATGCCCGGGTCTCGTGGCACCACGCGGTGCTGCGGACCGAGGACGGCCACTGGACCCTGGAGGACGAGCACAGCACCAACGGCACGTTCACCGACGGCACCCGCGTGCACACCCGGGACGTCGGCCCCGGCTCCGAGATCCGCTTCGGCAACGTCGCCGGGCCCCGCGCCACCCTGCTCGGGCCCCCTGAAC
>NZ_JAAAHS010000533.1 GCF_009908195.1 Streptomyces boluensis
CAGCCGGCCTGGGGCGCCCCCGCCCCGCACCACGGCGGCCACGGCCACCACGGGCACTACCGGCAGAAGAGTTTCGGCCGGATGCTGTTCTCCTCCTGAGCCACCTGAGCCCACAGGCCCGGGTGCACCCCACCCGGGCCTCGGCTGCGGGACCGCTCGCGCGCACGAAGAAGCCCCCGGCCAGATGGCCGGGGGCTTCAACTGCGGTGGACGATACTGGGATTGAACCAGTGACCTCTTCCGTGTCAGGGAAGCGCTCTCCCGCTGAGCTAATCGTCCTCGGGACCATGAACCCGAAGGTCATGTGCACTGCGTGCGCGATACTGGGATTGAACCAGTGACCTCTTCCGTGTCAGGGAAGCGCTCTCCCGCTGAGCTAATCGCGCGGGGCCCGTAAGAGTACCGGGCAGTGGACGATACTGGGATTGAACCAGTGACCTCTTCCGTGTCAGGGAAGCGCTCTCCCGCTGAGCTAATCGTCCTTGGAGGTGGAGACGGGATTTGAACCCGTGTAGACGGCTTTGCAGGCCGTTGCCTCGCCTCTCGGCCACTCCACCAGGAGCGTGGGAGTTCGGGAAGATCCCCCACATCCTGAGCGGACGACCAGGTTCGAACTGGCGACCTCAACCTTGGCAAGGTTGCGCTCTACCAACTGAGCTACGTCCGCTTGTTCCTCCGGGGCGCTTGGCGCGTCCCGGCGACGTGTTGAACTCTAGCGGATTCCGGGCCTAGTACAAAAACGCGTTTACGCAGCGTGCTGGGCGGACACCGGCCCGGGGCGGCCCGCGGCACACCGCCATAGACTCGCAGCCGTGCACAACCCCCCGGCTCCGTTCTCCCCGATGGCACGTTTCGGCAGTCTCGTGGCCACCGACCTGCGCGATGTCACCAGCGACCCCGCGGCTCTCGACTCCACCGGCTTCTGGGCCGTGGCCGCCGACTTCGAGGGCGCCCTGGTCTGCGCCCGCTTCGACAGCGTCCGCGAGGAACCCGTCCCGCCCCCGGTCCCCGGCCGCTGGCGCGGGCCCGCCGCCGGTGACTGGACGACATCGCTCGACCGCGCCGCGTACACGGCGGGCGTACGCCGCATCCGCGAACACATCGCGGCCGGCGAGGTCTACCAGGCCAACCTCTGCCGGGTGCTCTCCGCGCCACTCGCCCCGGACGCCGACCTGGACGCCCTCACCGCACTCCTCGCCCGCGGCAACCCCGCCCCGTACGCGGGCACGATCCGGCTCCCGGAGCACGGCGTGGAGATCGCCACGGCCTCGCCGGAACTCTTCCTCCGCAGGCGGGGCGGTGTCGTGGAGTCCGGGCCGATCAAGGGCACCGGACGGACCGAGGCCGACCTGCTCGACAAGGACCATGCCGAGAACGTGATGATCGTCGACCTGGTCCGCAACGACCTCGGCCGGGTCTGCGCCACCGGTTCCGTCACCGTTCCCGAACTGTGCGTGGTCGAGAAGCACCCCGGCCTCGTGCACCTCGTCTCCACGGTGCGCGGCGAACTCGCCGAGGGCGCCGGCTGGCCGGAGTTGCTCGACGCGACCTTCCCGCCCGGCTCGGTCACCGGCGCCCCCAAGTCCAGCGCGCTGCGGATCATCGACGCCCTGGAGACGGCACCGCGCGGCCCGTACTGCGGCGGCGTCGGCTGGGTCGACGCCGACCGCGGCACCGGCGAACTGGCCGTCGGCATCCGCACCTTCTGGGCCGACCGCACCGCGGGCGTGCTGCGCTTCGGTACCGGCGCGGGCATCACCTGGGGCTCCGACCCCGAGCGCGAGTGGCGGGAGACCGAACTCAAGGCGTCCCGGCTGCTCGCGGTAGCGTCGGGTACGTACGACGCACTGGGAGGAAGCCTCACGTGAAGATCTGGCTCAACGGCGGGCTGCAGGAGCTCGACACGGCACGCGTATCGGTCCTCGACCACGGGCTGACCGTGGGCGACGGCGTGTTCGAGACGCTCAAGGCCGTGGACGGCCGCGCCTTCGCCCTCACCCGGCACCTCGACCGCCTTGCCCGCTCCGCGCGCGGCCTCGGCCTGCCCGAGCCCGACCTCGACGAGGTGCGCCGCGCCTGCGCCGCCGTCCTCGACGCCAACCCGATGCCGCTCGGGCGGCTGCGCATCACGTACACCGGCGGACTCTCGCCGCTCGGCTCGGACCGCGGCGACGCGGGCCAGACCCTGGTCGTCGCGCTCGGCGACGTCACCCGCCGCCCGGACACCACGGCGACGATCACCGTCCCGTGGACGCGCAATGAACGCGGCGCGCTCACCGGCCTGAAGACCACCTCGTACGCGGAGAACGTGGTCGCCCTCGCCCGCGCGCGTGAAGCGGGTGCCAGTGAGGCGCTGTTCGCCAACACCGTGGGGCAGCTCTGCGAGGGCACCGGATCCAATGTCTTCGTCGTGCTCGACGGTGAGATCCACACGCCGCCGGTCGCCTCCGGCTGCCTCGCCGGGATCACCCGCGCGCTGGCCGTCGAGTGGACCGGCGCCCGCGAGAGCGACCTGCCCCTCGACGTTCTCGACCGCGCCGACGAGATCTTCCTGACCTCCACGCTCCGCGACATCCAGGCCGTCCACCGGGTCGACGACCGCCAACTCGGGGGCGCCCCAGGGCCGGTGACCGCCAAGGCCATGCGGATCTTCGACGAGCGCTCCGGCGCCGACCTGGACCCGTGAGCGGCAGCGCGTAGAGCGAAATCGGATGACGAGCGGCCCGGCAGCGGGTAGAAACCCCCTGATGACCACCACTCTGCGGCCGACCGGGCCGCTTCAGCGCGATACGGACGGCATGCGTTCACGCACCTACCAGGTGTGCGTGAACAGCCGTCCCGTGGGCACCGCGGAACTCGCCACCCACCCCGTCTTCGGCCCCACCGTGGGCCAGGTCCGACACCTCGCGATCGACGAGCCGGACCGCCGCCGCGGCCGGGCCACGGTCGCCGCGCTCGCCGCCGAGGAAGTGCTGCGCGGCTGGGGCTGCACCAGGGTCGAGGTGACCATCCCGGCCACGGCCCCGGCCGCCCTGAGCCTCGCCGAGGCGCTCGGATACATCGAGCGCAACCGCCGGATGGCCAAGCCGCTCGACACCGGCGCACCCCCGGAGCTGCCGGAGGGCAGCACCGTACGCCCGATGACCGACGCCGAGTACGCGCCCTGGCTGGCCCAGGCGCAGGCCGCGTACGCGCAGACCTGGATCGAGCGCGGCGTCCCCGAGGACCAGGCCAACGCCAAGTCGGCGAGCGACCACGCGTGGCTGCTGCCCGACGGCCCGGCCACCCCCGGCACGTCCCTGCTGGTCCTGGCGCACGAGGGCACGGAGGTGGGCACCCTCTGGCTGGTGGTGAACGACGACGGCGCGTTCGTCTACGACGTGGAGGTCGTCGAGGCGCACCGAGGCCGCGGCCACGGCCGCACACTGATGCTCCTTGCCGAGCGGGACGGCGTGCGCGGGGGAGCGGACGCCATCGGCCTCAACGTCTTCGCGGGCAACACCCCGGCGCTGCGCCTGTACGAGTCACTGGGCTACCAGCCGGTCACGTACTACCTGCACAAATCCCTGCGCTGAGCCCGAACGGCGGGGCCGGGGGCGGGAGTTGCTAGTCGGCGAGCAGCCGGTCCACGATCTGCTCGATCCGCTCCCGCAGCCCGTCCTGGCTCTTTCCACCGTCGAGCCGCTCGCCGTCGATGACGTACGTCGGTGTCCCGGTGACCCCGATGGCCTTGCCCTCGGCCTGGTCGGCGTCGACGATCAGGATGTGCCGGCCGTCGATCAGCGCGGTGTCCAACTCCTCGGCGTCCAGGCCGATCTCGCGCGCCACGTCGACGAGCAGCGGCTCGCCGGCGCGGCCGAACTCCTCGACCCGGGCGAGCACGGCCTCCACGTAGGGCCAGCCCTGGCCCTGCTCTGCGGCTTCCTCGGCGGCCTGGGCGGCGGCGAAGGCGTGCTTGTGCTTCTCCAGCGGGAAGTGCCGCAGGCGCACCTCGAGCCGGTCGCCGTAGCGGGCGCGCAGGGCCCGGACGTCGTCGAGGGCGGAGCGGCAGTCGGGGCACTGGAGCTCGCACCAGACGTCCAGGACGGGGCGGGCGGCGGGGTC
>NZ_JAAAHS010000534.1 GCF_009908195.1 Streptomyces boluensis
ACGGTCCCGAGCCCGCGGCCGACGTCGTGTGCGTCGGCGAGACCATGGCCGTCCTCAGCCCGCCGGACAGCAGCCCGCTCGCCGAGCAGTCCACGCTCAGCATGGCCATCGGCGGTGCCGAGTCCAACGTCGCCTGCGGTCTCGCCGGGCTCGGCCACCGCGCCAGCTGGCTCAGTCGTGTGGGCGACGATCCGTTCGGGCGGCGCATCCTGGCCGAACTCGCCGCGCGCGGCGTCGAGGTGAGCGGCGTCGAGACCGATCCGGACCGACCGACCGGCGTCTACTTCAAGGACCCGGGCCCGGACCGTACGCGTACGCACTATTACCGCAGCGGATCTGCCGCCACCCGGATGGGACCGGATCTGGCACGGCTGCCCGTGCTGCGCGGCGCCCGTGTCGTGCACCTGTCGGGCGTCGCCGCGGCGCTGTCCGACAGCTGCGCACAGCTCCTCGCGGCGATCCTCGTCGACCGCGTCACCGGCGACGGCGGGTCCGCCGCCGGACCGGCCGTCTCCTTCGACGTCAACCACCGTCCGGCGCTCTGGCGCGGCGGTACGGCAGCGGCGGCGCGGAGCCTGCTGGCCCTCGCCCGCGCCGCCGACCTGGTGTTCGTCGGGAGGGACGAGGCCGAGGCCCTGTGGGGCACCGCCCGCCCGGACGACATCGCGGAACTGCTCGCGGCCGTGCCGGCTCTGATCGTCAAGGACGCCGAGCACGGGGCGACTTCGTACACCGGCGGTACCCGGACGTTCGTTCCCTCCCTGCCCACCGAGGTGGTCGAACCGGTCGGCGCGGGCGACGCGTTCGCGGCCGGTTACCTCTCCGGCGTTCTGGACGGCCGCGACGAGCGGTCCCGGCTGCGCCTCGGCCATCTGGCGGCCGCTGCCGCGCTACGGACCAGGGACGACGTACCTGTCATGCCGTCACGCGCGGCAGCCGACCGCATGCTCGCCCTTGACGACAACGCGTGGGTAGCCGAGGCGCCGCGCTGAGCGGAGACACCGCCGACCCCCGTGCGTCTCATTCGCAACTGATGATGCGTGACGATCACATCAGGGCCCCACGCCGTGGCGGTCGTCCTCCGTGACGATGTGGACGATCGCGTATTTCCCCAGGAGTAGGCGCACGTAATTCCCCACCCCTGTAGCTGAGACGGCCTCGAAGAGGACTCCGGAGGGTGTAGCAGTGCGTGATCACTCAGCTCGGTCGCGTGGCATTCTTGTCAGATCTGACGGACAGAATGAGAGTTGAGTCGTGCGTTGATCCGCGTCGCGCGAGGAGCCACCGGGTTCTGGGGGCAAGGCGATGACCCGTTGCCACTGGTGGACGTTGGGGCCTTCAAGACCGCCTGCCATACGGTGGCGCGTTCGATTCGGGCCACGGTCGGCGAGGTGACTCCGGCAGCAGTCACGCCGAGTTTCCATACAGTTCTGATCACCGCCCCAGGCATTGAGTCGACCGTCCTGTGCCACGAGGTACTCCCGGTCGTTGCCTTTGCGGCGAGTCGTCCGCAGGCTGGTGCGCCGCTGACGGACTTCACATCCCCACCGGCGTGGGCGGACGCGTTTGAGCTGGGCGGCTTCCGGCTGCTGGACGTCGAAGAACTGAGCATGCCGTTGGCCGCGGCTGACACCAGCGAGCTCGCCGAAGCAGAGCTGGAACAGGTGCGTTACTGGCGTCCCAGCACGGTCGGCGAGCTGATGTTCAACTGGTGGGACTGATCCGGGTCATTTGGTTGAGGGCTTGTCAGCGCGGTTCTTGGGGCGCTTGTTCGGGCGGCAGCTGGGGCCGTTCATGATGACCTGGTGGCTGGTGTTGATCAGCCGGTCCAGGAGGGACTCGGCGACGACGGGGTTGGGGAAGAGGGGATACCAGTCGTTGGGCGCCCGGTTACTGGTGATGATCAGAGACCTTCCCTGCCGCTCGCTGACCAGCTCGTAGAGGTCATCGGCCTGGGTGGCGTTCAGTTGGCGCATCGCGAAGTCGTCGAGGACGAGGACTTCGGGGCGGACCAGTTCGCGGAGCCGTTTCTCCCAGGTGCGGTCCGCGTGGCCGCCGGCGAGGTCTGTACCGGCCGCCGGCCGACCCCCGGCGCCTGGCGGCGGTTGCTTGGTTCTGGCCTGTGCGCCGGGCCTCGGGTGCAGGCGGCAAGCCGGTCGTCTGGACCGCCGGCTGATCCATCCCCGTCGGCCCCGCTCGACCACACCCACCAGGCCAGCCCGAGGACAACGGACCCGAGGCATCACCATCGACGCCGACGCGGCGCCGAGCACGGGGCGCGGCCGCTCCGCTGGAGCGACGAGCTCACCCCTGGTACGGAGCAGTGAGCAAACAACTGCAAGGTCCGGCGCTCGGCGGCCAGCGTAAATACGGCGAACTCATCTACTGGCGCGCCGCAACCGACAGCCAGACCGCGATCAAGGACGCCTTCCGGCACTGGGAGGCGGGGGAAGCGAAGTACAACTACAGCCAACCTTCCGGGCGAACGACTCCCGAACGGCTGAGCCCAAGGCACCCGGCACATGGACCGGCAGGGGCAGCGCCCTGCGTCCGAACGGGTGACACGGAAATGGGATGGGCGCGGGGTACGCCGCTAGCATCCGCGCAGGGTCAGCCCACACACATCGCACGGAGGCCGTCATGCAGAAAACATCCGCTTCGCGCCCGCGGAATCGTGCACGACTCGGACACAAGGTGCGTTACGCGCTGAAGCATCCGGCGCGCGTGCTGCCGTATCTGCGACGGGCGGGACGGGACGGCTGGCTGCTGCTGCGGCACCGCGGGAATCATGTCGCGTACTACCGGGCCGTGATGGCGTCGGACACCGCGAGGAACCCGGCGGCGGCGGTCAGCGGCGTGACGTCGCACGACCAGTGGCTGCCCATCGGGCAGTTGCAGTTCGACTATCTGGTGCAGCACGGCCTGAGGCCGCAGGACCGGATTCTGGAAATCGGGTGCGGCAATCTGCGCGCGGGGTGGCGATTCATCCAGTACCTGGAGCCCGGCCACTACTTCGGCATCGACATCTCGCCCGACATCCTCATCGAGGCCAAGAAGACACTGGTCCGCTACGGCCTCCAGGAGAAGGTGCCGCACCTGACCCCCGTCGACAACCTGACGCTGGACTTCCTCCCCGACGCGTCGTTCACGGTGGTGCACGCGCACAGCGTGTTCTCGCACACGCCGCTGGAGGTCATCGACGAATGCCTGTCGCACGTCGGACGGGTGCTGGCCCCCGGCGGCTTCTTCGACTTCACCTTCGACCGCACTGAGGGCAGCGAGCACCAGGTACTGCGCGAGGACTTCTACTACCGCACGGAGACGCTGATCCGGCTGGCCGAGAAGCATGGTCTCGTCGCCCGCTTCATGGACGACTGGGAGCAGACGTGGCACCCCCAGTCGAAGCTGCGGATCAGCCACCCCGGGGCGGACCCGGCCGGCGAGCGGCCGGCTGACGCCGTCCGGGCCAGTCCACTTGTGTGAGGTGGCCGGTTGCCAGGACTGGTAGGTCACGGCGGCCCGTCCGCACCGGAATCGAGAAGCGACACAGGCCGGGAGCAGCGCCGGGCGGCTGTACGACCTCGCCGTACAGCCGCCCAAGAAGGGCGAGGCCTTCAAGGCGATCCCCGACAGGCAGCGTGCACAGGGGACCCCGCGCTACGCAAGGAAACAGCGGGCTGACCTCACTTGGGCCCTCGCGTCGACTCGTGACGTGGCCGGAAGGGCCGGGGAAGTAAGGGCTGTCCCAGGTGCTGAAACGGCCATAGATGCGACCGGGGGGGCCGCATGCCGGCACGCATACAGGGCTATGGGGTTTCGGATAGGCCGGCCATGCCCCGAGGTGCGAGCATCGCGCGTCTGCTGATTCCGTGCGACTGCATCCTGTCTCCTCGTCGTCGGGTGCCAGGCGATCTCGGGAAGGCCAAGCTCAGACGGGCGGCTTGACGATCTCTGTCAGCGTGAGGCAGTGCTGGTGGTCCGAGATGTCGAACGTCGGAAGACCAGGCCCGGACGAGGCCCGGATGAGGACCGGACGAGGACTGCGCAGGGCCGAAGGGCCAAGCCGGCTTGAACAGCTGTTCTTCCCC
>NZ_JAAAHS010000535.1 GCF_009908195.1 Streptomyces boluensis
CCCCACCAGGCACCCTCCCCCCGCCAGTGGACGAAGTGTGATGCTTGTGCGGAGTCGTGATGGGTGTGGTGTGAGGTGGCTGTAGTGAGTGCTGGTCGGTCATATCGGTCCCTTGGTGTGTGCCGGGCCATCATCGCGTGGACCCGGGCCTTCCCCCACCCCGGGCATGAGAGACAATGGACGCTCTGCCAGGGCGGGTTGATTGCAGAGGGGACGCATGTCGGAGGCTGAGCAGCCGAAGGAGACCAAGGGTCGACTTCTCGCCGGGCGGTACCGGCTGGGAGAGGTTCTCGGTCGCGGCGGCATGGGTACGGTCTGGCGTGCGGTCGACGAGACGCTCGGCCGGACGGTGGCGGTCAAGGAGCTGCGTTTTCCCTCGGCGATCGACGAGGACGAGAAGCGGCGGTTGATCACGCGGACCTTGCGTGAGGCCAAGGCGATCGCCCGGATCCGGAACAACGGCGCGGTCACGGTCTACGACGTGGTCGACGAGGACGACCGTCCGTGGATCGTGATGGAGCTCATCGAGGGCAAGTCGCTTGCCGAAGTGGTGCGTCAGGACGGGCATCTGACTCCGGTGCGCGCCGCCGAGGTGGGGCTCGCGGTCCTTGACGTGCTGCGGGCCGCGCACCGTGAGGGGATCCTGCACCGGGACGTGAAGCCGTCGAACGTGCTGATCGCCGGGGACGACGGCCGGGTGGTGCTGACGGACTTCGGGATCGCGCAGGTCGAGGGCGATCCGTCGATCACCTCGACCGGCATGCTCGTAGGGGCGCCCTCGTACATCTCGCCGGAGCGGGCCCGTGGGCACAAGCCGGGGCCGGCGGCGGATCTGTGGTCGTTGGGCGGGCTGTTGTACGCGTCGGTGGAGGGGGTTCCGCCGTACGACAAGGGCTCGGCGATCGCCACGTTGACCGCGGTGATGACGGAGTCGCTCGAGCCGCCGCGCAATGCCGGGCAGCTGGAGAAGGTGATCTACGGGCTGCTGGAGAAGGACCCGGATCTGCGGCTCGACGACACGGGCGCGCGGGCGTTGCTGAACGACGTGATCCACGCTGCCCCCGACGCCGATGCGGTGACCGGGGCTGATGATCCGGTGGACGCGACCCGGGTGGTGCCGTTGCCCGAGGTTCCCGCCGAGAGTGGTCCCCGGCGCAGTGAGGCCGCGGCCGAGCGGTTGCGTGGGGCGTTGCGGTCGGTGCGGAACGCGGCTGCGGCGTCGGCCGCGGGAGCGAAGTCCGGTACGGGAACGGCTGGTTCGGGCAAGTCCGGTACGGCGACGGCGGCCGGTGACGGTGGTGCTAAGGGTGACGGCGCGGCGGCGGCAGCGCCGAGCGGGGACGAGAGCGCACCCGCATCCGGAACCGGAATCGCAACCGGAACCGCGTCCACATCCGCAACCGGAACCGGAACCGACCCCGGTCGTGCGGCAGGCGGCGGCACGCGTGCGGCGATCACCGATGTGGTGCCGCGGCGCACCCTCGTCGTCCTGGCGGTAGTGGTCGCGCTCGCCGTTCTGGGCACGGTGCTGGCCGTGGCGTTCAGTGGTGGCGACGAGACCCCGGCCAGCAAGGGCAAGGGCGGCTCGTCGGCGTCCGCCGGGGCTGCCGCGGGTGGCGACGGGGGCAAGAGCGAGGACGGGACGGGCGAGCCGGAGCCGGGCAAGGACGAGGGCGACGGCAAGGGCACCGGCGCGGGCGGTGAAGAGGCCGGTGGGGACGGCTCCGGATCCGGCAAGGGGAAGGGCAAGGGGAAGGACGATGCCCTGCCCGCCGGGTACGCGAAGGTGTCGAACGGCCAGTTCATGTTCGCCATGGCGATGCCGGAGAAGTTCCGGCGTACCGCCACGGCCGGGCAGAACTCCGGTGCCATCTTCAGTGAGAACGGTGGATTCCCGCGCGTCCAGATCGACTTCAACCGCAGCCCCGGCGACGACGCGGCGGGTGCGTGGCGTCAGCTCAGGGACGCGGTCAGCGGGAGCATGCCCAACTACCGGCACATCCGGATAGCGGAGGTCGACTACCGGGGCTATCCGACGGTCGCGGACTGGGAGTTCGAGCGCGACCAGCGCGGGGAGCGGGTCCGGGTGCTCAACCGGGGCTTCAAGGTCGACGCCGGACGTGGCTACTCGATCATGGTGACCTGCAAGGCCGACGCGTGGAACGACAAGGAGTGCAAGACCCTGCGCGAGACGGCGTTCAGGACCTTCGAGCCCAAGGACTGACGTTGGGCTGACGGACGTGGGTCCGGCGACCGTTCTGCTGATGGCAGAGAGCGGCGGCACCGCGCGCCGGGGCCACGTATCGTGAAGGCCGGGGGCAAGAGACGGTCGGTACAGGGGCGTTGGGTGCGCGCGCTGACGGGGAGGCGACGTGGACGAGTATGCGGGTCGGGTGCTCGCCGACCGTTACCGCCTGCCGTTGCCGCCTTCGGACGAGTACGAGTTCGCCGAGTCCCGCGCCTTCGACACGTACAGCGGGCAGGAAGTCCTGGTCCGGCAGGTGCCGTTGCCGGAGACCGTCGACGCCGAGGTGCTCGACGAGGACACCGGGCCGTACGGCACGGGGGCGACGGCCTACGGTTCGTCCGGGCGGTCGACGCGCACGCCCGCTGATCCGGCGGTGCGGCGGGCGATCGAGGCGGCGCAGGCCGCCGCGCAGATTCCCGACCATCCGCGCCTCGACCAGGTCTTCGACGTGTTCGCGGAGGACGGTTCGCTGTGGATCGTCAGTGAGGTCGTGGCGGCGCTGCCGCTCGCCGCGCTGATCGCGGACCGGCCGCTCTCGCCGTACCGCGCGGCGGAGATCGCCTCCGATGTGCTGACCGCGCTGCGGGTGCTGCACGCGCACGGCTGGGTCCACCGGAACATCACGATGCGTACGGTCCTGGTCTGCGACGACGGTCGCGTCCTGCTCACGGGCCTCGCGGCGGGCGCCGCCGAGGAGGCGCTCTGCGGGTACGACCCGGTGCCGGAGACCGTGTCGGAGACGGTGTCGGACGCGGTGCAGGACCTCGGCGAAGAACCCCACCCCGACGAAGAACCTCGCCCCGACGAAGACCCGGACGTCCCGCAGGCGGAGGCATCGGGGCCGCCCGGTCGGATCGTCGATCCGTACGGGGTGGCCGGGCAGAGCCTGGTCAAGAAGGGCAAGGGTGGGCCGGGCGTGCCCGCCCAGAAGGTCAGTACGTGGGACGAGTTGGTGGCCGCGGCGGAGCCGGGGGTTCCAGGGAGCGGTGACGGGCGTAAGGGACCTGCCACGCCCTTGGCCGCCGAGCGGGCCCGGCAGGCGCGGATGAACGTGGTGGGCGCCGTCACCGAGCGCTGGGCGCCGGAGCAGGCCGGACCGGTGCACGAGAACTGGCAGTTGGCGGCTCCGGTCGGGCCCGCCACCGATCTGTGGGCGCTGGGGGCGCTGCTTTTCCGGGCTGTGCAGGGGCATGCCCCGTACCCGGAGGACAGTCCGTACGAACTGGTGCAGTTGGTGTGTGCGGAGCCGCCCGCCTTCGCCGAGGAGTGCGGGCCGCTGCGGCCCGTCGTGGAGTCGCTGCTGCGCCAGGACCCCACGGAGCGGCCGGACTTCGAGGAGTTGCGTGGCTGGCTGCGCTCCCTGGTCAGGTCGGCGCCCGAGCCGGAGGCGGGGCTGAATGTGGTGCCTTCGCCGCCGTTCGACCGTACGAAGCTTCCGGTGGTACGCCGTCGGGGCGAGCTGGTGCGCAGGCGGCGCGCGGGCCGGTCGGCCCGGTCGGGGCGGCACAAGCGGGGCCGTGCGGCGCAGGCGGCGTATCTCGAACGGGGTGCGGAACCGACGGCCCTGGACCCCAGGTCCGCGGGTGCGCCCCGGGTGGAGCGCGCCCCCGAGCCCGAGCGTGTCCCGAGGCAGTCGCGTGCCCCGCGGCCGTCGCGCCCCCCGAAGGCTTCGCGCGCCCCGCGTGAGCAGGAGGCGCCGCGCAGGCTCGGGCGGGTGCTGCTCGTGGTGATCCTGCTCGGCCTCGTGGCGGCGGTCGCGTATGCCGTGCTGTTCCTGCCGAAGGCCGGCGAGGACGGGGCTGAAGGGGCGGGGGAC
>NZ_JAAAHS010000536.1 GCF_009908195.1 Streptomyces boluensis
CCGTACAACTCCTTGACCAGCGCCGCGTCGACCACGTCGTGGGCCGGGCCGTGGGCGATGATCTCGCCGGCGTTCATCGCGACGACCGTGTCGGCGTAGCGGGCCGCGCCGGCCAGGTCGTGCAGGACCATGACGACGGTCCGGCCGGTGGCGGCGACCTCGCGGACGAGTTCCAGGACCTCGACGGCGTGGCCGAGGTCGAGGGCGCTGGTCGGCTCGTCGAGGAGCACGATCGGGGTCTCCTGGGCGAACACCATCGCGAGCCAGCAGCGCTGGCGCTGCCCGCCGGAGAGCTGGTCGAGGCGGCGCTCGGCGAGTGCGGTGGTGCCGGTGGCGTCGAGGGCCGCTCGTACCGCCTGTTCGTCCGCGCGGGACCACTGGCGGAACAGGCCCTGGTGCGGATGACGGCCGTACCTGACCAGGCCCGCGACGGTGATCGCCTCCGGGGCGGCGGGGGACTGCGGGAGCAGCGCGACGCGGTGGGCGGCGGCGCGCCCGCGCAACTGCCAGACATCGGCGTCCCCGGCCCGCACGGTGCCCGAACTCGGCTTGTGCAGACGGGCGATGGCGCGCAGCAGCGTCGACTTGCCGCAGCCGTTGGGGCCGACGATCGCCACGACCTGACCGGCCGGTACGGACAGGTCGACGCCGCGTACGGCGGTGTGGCCCGGGTAGCCCGCGGTGAGTTCCGCGACGGCGAGATGCATGAGGGTCAGGCCTTTCCGGATGCTGCGGACGAGTCGTTCCTGCCGAACAGCACCCACAGCAGGAAGGGCCCGCCGAGGACGCTGGTGATGACGCCTACGGGGATCTCCACGGGGGCGATCACCCGGCCCAGCGCGTCGGCCGCGCCGATGAGCGCGGCGCCGACGAGGGCGGAGCCGATCACGGGGACGCGGGTGGGCCCGCTGAGCCGGCTCGCGACGACGGGCGCGGCGAGGGCCACGAAGGCGATGGGCCCGCCGATGCCGACGGCGACTCCGGCGAGCGCCACGGCCAGGGCGAGGGTGAGGGCCCGGACCAGGCCGAGGCGTACGCCGAGGGTGCTGGCCGTGTCGTCGTCGAAGCGCAGGAGTTGGAGGCGGCCGCCGGCGATCAGGGCGAGCGGTACGAGGACGAGCAGGATGAACAGCAGGGGCGTGCCGACGGTCCAGTCGCGGCCGCTGAGGCTGCCGACCGTCCAGAGGAACACACCGCCCGCGGTGTTGTCGTTCTCGCGGGACATCACCAGGTCGGTGACGGCGCCGATGACGGTGGAGACGCCGATGCCGACGACGAGGACGCGGTAGCCGCCGCGGCCCGCGCCGCCCGCGCACAGGACCACCAGGACGGCGGCGGCGACGGCGCCGAGCGGGCCGAGCCACCAGTCGCCGAGCATGCCGGTGCTGGAGCCGACGACCGAGGCGACGACGGCGGCGGTCGCGCCTTCGTTGACGCCGATGACATCGGGGGTGGCGAGCCGGTTGCCGGCCAGGGTCTGGGTGAGGCAGCCGGCGATGCCGAGGGCCGCGCCGACCATCAGGCCGACCGCGATCCGGGGCAGCCGGAAGTCCTGCACGAGCATGACGGTGGCCCGGTCGCCGGTGCCGAACAGGCCCTTGACGGTGTCGCCGAACGCCATGCCGGTCGAGCTCGCGAAGGCGCCGAGGGCCACGATCACGGCGAGCAGCACGCTCAGGGCGACCGCGGCGAGGGCGCTGCGGTACGGGAAGAGGAAGGAGAGGGCGCCGACGCGGACGACGGTGGAGTCGGGCGGGGTGACGGAGGGTCCCGCGCCCCCGGGGGTGGCGCTCGTACGCGTACGCAGGTTCATGCCGAAGCTCCCGCCGTGGACAACTTGTCGGAGCGCGCGATCCAGATGAGCAGGGGGCCGCCGATGAAGGCGAGCAGCACGCTGACCGGGGTCTCCCAGGGGCGGATGACGACCCGGGCGAGCAGATCGGCGACGATCATCACGTTGGCCGCGACGAGGGCGGAGAGCGCGAGTTGGGACGCGATCCGCGGTCCGCTGACGGTGCGTGCGGCGTACGGGGCGAGCAGCCCGAGGAAGGCGACGGGCCCGGCGAGCGCGACCGCGGAACCGGCGAGCAGGGTGACCGCGGCGGCGACCACCAGGCGGATGCGGCCCGGGTGGTGGCCGAGGGAGCGGGCGCTGTCGTCGCCGAGCGCGAGCGCGGCGAGCGGCCGGGTGCAGCAGAAGGCGATGACGAGCCCGACGGCGATCAGCGGCATCAGCGGATACGTGTCGGAGGTCTTGATGCCCGCGAGTGAACCGATCGTCCAGTAGCGGTAGGTGTCGAAGGTGGACTGGGTGCTGAGCAGCACGTACGAGGTCAGTCCGTGGAAGGTCGCGCCGAGCGCGGAGCCGGCCAGGACCAGGCGCAGCGGGGAGCCGGCCGTGCGGCCCGATGCGGCGAGCAGCAGGACGACGGCGCTGGCCGCCATGCCGCCGGCGAGGGCCCAGAGCAGCATCGCGTAGGGGGAGTCGACGCCGAAGTACGTGAGGCCCGTCACGACTCCGAGGGCGGCGCCGGAGTTCACGCCGAGCAGTCCGGTCTCGGCGAGCGGGTTGCGCGTGACGGCCTGCAGCAGGCAGCCGGAGGCGCCGAGCGCGATGCCGACGAGTACGGCGGCGACGGTGCGCGGCAGCCGGACGTCCAGGACCGCGAGGCGTATCTGGGCGTCGGCGCGGGCGGTGGGGTCACCGAGGAGGAAGTCCCAGGCGCGGCCGGCCGGGCTGGAGCCGGTGCCGATCAGGAGCGAGGCGAGGACAAGCACGAGCAGCAGAAGCACAAGTGCCGCCGCGGCCAGCAGAGTTGGGCGGTGTGTCCGGTTCACCCGGGATATGGGCGGTTCGGTATCGGCCCTGGGTGCCCCGCCCTCTTGCGTGATCGACATGTGGTTAGCCTAACCTAAGTAACGCAACGGGCTCAGGTCCGGGGTGAACGCCCCGCCCTGCCCGAAATCGCCCCAGTGCAGTGCCGCCCCTGCGGCGCCAACCCGGCCCGGGGCCCTGAACCTTCGGAGACGTACGCCATGTCCACTCACCTCACCTCGCGCGCCCGGCTGACCGCGGCGGCCGCTGTCACGATGGCCTCCGCGCTCGCCCTCACCGCCTGCGGATCGGACAAGGCCGACACCACCGCCGCCGACGACAGCACCGCCAAGAAGGTGTCCGTCACCGACGCGACCGGCAAGAAGGTCCAGGTCCCCGCCGCGCCCAAGAACGTCATCGCGCTCAGCGAGATGGACCTCGACTCGTCGCTCGCCCTCGGCGTGAAGCCCGTCGGCCTCACCGCGGGCCGCGGCCAGAAGGGCGCCCCCGCCTACCTGGCCGACCAGGCCAAGGGCATCCCGGTCGTCGGCGCCGTCACCGGACCCGACATCGAGAAGGTGCTGCAGGCGAAGCCCGACGTCATCCTCGCCGGCCAACTCGCCGACCAGCAGGTGCTGAAGCAGCTCAGCGAGATAGCCCCGACCGTCGTCACCGTCGGCAAGGACAAGGACTGGAAGAAGGCCCTCTCCCTGACCGGCGAGGTGCTCGGCAAGCAGAACGAGGCCAAGACGTTCCTCGCCGCGTACGACAAGAAGGCCGACGGTGTACGGAAGGCGCTCGGTGACCAGGCGGGCGGGACCGTGTCCGTGGCCCGCTACTCCGCCAAGGGCACCGCCGTCATGCAGCAGGGCGTGTTCATCTCCGACGTGCTGAAGGACCTCGGCCTCAAGCGGCCCGGCATCCAGAACGACAAGGGCCAGGGCCACTCCACGCCGCTCAGCGACGAGGACCTGAAGCAGATCGACGCCGACTGGCTGTTCATCGGCACCCTCGCCGCCACCGGCAAGGACGCCGACCTGTTCGGTGAACTCAAGGACAAGGCCGCGTACAAGGAGCTCGGCGCCGTCAAGGACGGGCACGTCACCGAGATCGACGGCTCCAAGTGGACCAGCCTCGGCGGCGCGGAGGCGGCCGTCTCCGTCCTCGACGACATCGAGAAGGCGATGGCCAAGTGAGCGCCACGGTAAGGGATTCGGTGGCCCCCGCC
>NZ_JAAAHS010000537.1 GCF_009908195.1 Streptomyces boluensis
GGGGAGGGGAGTTGGTGGGGCTCCGCGTGGATCCGGGCGTTGGAGGAGTCCGCCCTGGACCCGGCGCGGCTCGCTCGTGGACGTACCTACGCCGAGCGCGGTCAGGTGGACGCCGTGACGGTCACGCCTGGGCTCGTCCTCGCGTATGTGCACGGCAGTCGACCGAGGCCGTACCGGGCGAAGATCGCGTTGCCGACGTTCACCGACGAGGAGTGGGACCGGTTCCTGGACGCGGCGGCGGCGCGGCCCGGACGTATCGCGGCGTTGCTCGACCGCCGGATGCCGCGTTCGCTCGCCGACTGCGGTGTGCCGCTGCTGCCGGTGTCCGGGGAGTTGTACGCCGAGTGCTCCTGCCCCGACTCGGGCCGGCCCTGCAAGCACGCGGCGGCGCTCTGCTACCAGACGGCGCGGCTGCTCGACGAGGACCCGTTCGTGCTGCTCCTGCTGCGCGGCCGGGGTGAGCGCGGCCTCCTCGCGGAGCTGGCCCGGCGCAACGCGGCGCTCGCCGCGCGTGCCGAACCGTCCACAACTCCCGTACGGCTACCGGGAGTCCGGGCCAAGGACGCGCTGGCGGAGCGTACGCGGCCGCCGCTGCCCCGGCCGCAGCCACTGCCCGCGCACCCCGGGCAGCCGCCCACGTATCCGTCAGTGCCGGGTGGCCCCGACCCGTTCGCCTTGGACCAGTTGGCCACGGACGCGGCGGCCCGTGCGCACGCCCTGCTCGCCACCGGCGTCGACCCGGTGGCCGGGCTGACGCTGTGGCAGGACGCGGTCCGGCTCGCGGCGGCGCGCCCCGGTTCGGGTCTGACGGCGGCGAGCCGCGCGCAGTACGAGGCGCTGGCCGTGGCGGCGGGACGTACGGCGACCGAGCTCGCGCGGGCCGTGGCCGCCTGGCGGCAGGGCGGCGAGGAGGGGCTCGCGGTGCTCGAGGAGCCCTGGGATCCGCCCGCGGGCCGCTTCGACCAGGCCAGACCCGCCCTGCGGGCCGCCGAGTTCCCGCCCTTCACCCCCTGGCGGAACCAGTTGACGCACCCGGAGGGCACGCTCCAACTCCGCCTGGGCCGCGACGGGTTGTGGTACGGGTACGAGTCCGAGCCGGGCCGTGACGACTGGTGGCCGAGAGGTACGCCCGACCTCGACCCGGTGGGTGCGCTCACCGGGGTCGCGGGCGGTCCCTGACTCCTGGCTCGGCGCGGGTGTTCAGGCGCGGGCGCGGCGCACGTCGATGTTGCCGTACCGGGTGCGGGCGCGGACCTCGGCGGTGTCCTCGGACTTCTCCGGGGAGTCGGTGCCGGGGAGCGCGTTGCGCACCTGGCCCATGCCGGAGCTGATGTCGAGCCAGGCGGCGGTGCCCTCGCGGATGCCGATGTCGATGGCGCCGTAGGAGGTCTCCAACTGGACGGAGCCGCGCGCCACTTCGGCGACGCGCAGGGCACCGTAGGCGGTGGTCGCGGTGACCGAGGCCTCGGCGCGGGCGATGTCGATGTCGCCGTTGGCGCCGTTGACCCGCAGGTCGCCGGTGGCGGCGCCGACGGTCGTGGTGCCGTGCGAGTTCTTCAGGACACCGGGTCCGTCGATGAAGCCGATGCGCATGCTGCCCGAGCTTGTGGTGATCTCGGCCGCGCCCTCGACCCGGTCGACGATGATCGATCCGTGCGAGGCCTTCAGGTGCAGCGGCCCTGTGGTGTCGAGGCGCACGTCGCCGGACGAGGTCTTCACCCGGACCTGGCCGAGCCGCCCTTCGCTGAGGACCTGCGCCCAGGCGCCGGTCAGGTCGATCCGTGAGCCGGTGGGCAGGTCGACGGTCACGTCGACGGTGCCGGTGCGGCCGAGCAGGTTGCCCTTGGGTGTCTTGATGGTCAGCGTGCCGTTCGCGTACGTGACCTCGGTCTGCTTGGCGCTGCGTACGTCCAGGTCCTTCCTGGGGTCGCGCGGCTGCACGTCGACGAGGGTGTCGAGCCGGTCGCTCGCGCAGAACCGGATGGAGCCGGCGTCCACGTGCGCGGTGGTGGAGATCGCTTCGGGAGTGTCGAAAGCAGGCATGGCTGTCCCGTCCTTGGGTCTGCGAGTGGTCCGTGAAGTGGTTCGTGAAGTGGCGCGTGAAGTGGTGCGTGAAGTGGTGCGGCGGTGCGGGGCGGGCCGGGGCGGCTAGCGCGCCCAGCCGGTGATGCTCCGGCCGGTGGTGTGAGTGCCGCCCGTCGGCCGTGGCCGGGTCCCGTCGTCGACCGCGGCCGAGACGGCCCGTACCAGCCAGGCGTTGACCGAAAGACCCTCGCGGCCGGCGGCCTCCTCGGCGCGTGCCTTGAGGTGGGCCGGCAGACGCAGATTGACGCGGGCGGTGCCGCCCTCGTCGCCGTCGGCGGGTGCCGGGGCCTTGCGGAGTTCGGTGGGCGCGGTGAACTCGTCCACGGGGGCGCTGTCGGTGGGCGGCGGCGTCACCACGAAGTCGGGGTCGAGCCCGTGCAGCCGTACGTCGACCGAGCCGGGGGCGAGCTCGCGGGTGATCTCGTCCATCGCGGCGGAAAGCACGTTGAGCAGGGTCAGGCGGGTCGCCGACTCCAGGGGAGCGGTGAGCCGCTCGGCCAGTTCACGGGCATCTTCCCCGCCGGCTTCGGCGGCCACCGCGAGTTCGCGGCGGAGGGTGACGACGTACGGCGTGAGGTCCATGACGTCATAGTGGCATCACTTTGGCGCCTAGTGCAAGCCCTGGTGGTGCCGCGCGAGGGGCGGCGTTGAGGGGTGCCGCTCTGACCTGCGGAAATGTGCGAGAAATGAGCGGAGTCATTGTGGTGCCACGTGTGGCGCAACGTGTGTCACGTGTTCTGCGTATTCGCGCCCCGCCCCGCACGCGTCAGGGGCCCTCAAGCCCGACGGAAGACCCCGGGCGTCACCCCGTACACCCGCTGGAACCACCGGCTGAAGTGCGCCTGGTCGGCGAAGCCGGTGACGGACGCGGCGGTGGCGGGGGTGGCGCCCGCCGTGAGGAGCGAACGTGCGTGGCGCAGGCGCAGTTGGCGCTGGTAGTCGCTCGGCGCGAAGCCGAACTCGGCGCGGAACGAGCGGTACAGGGCGAACCGGCTGCACCCGGCCGCCGCCGCGAGGCGCTCGGCGGGTATCGCCTCCAGGTAGCCGTCGTCCAGGAACGCACGGGCGCGCCGGGCCACTTGGCGCCGCGCACGGTCGGTCGGCGTACGGGCCGACGCGCGGGGCGCTGTGGAGCTCGCGCCCCGGCGGGTCATGGCGGTGACGGCCGCGGTGAGGTGCTCGTCGCGCACCAGCGGGTCCGAGGTGCCGACCAGCGCGGCATGCAGCCGGGCGAGCGCGGCGGAGAGCGCCCCGTCGCTCAACACCGGGCGCGGGAACAGCGGCAGGGCACCGGACCGCCCGTCGGTGGCGTCCGCGATCACGTCACGGATGACGGACGGGCCGATGTGCACGATGCGGTACTGGTACCCCAACTCGGCCGCGGCCCGGCCGTCGTGCACGTCGTCCGGGTTGAAGGCCATCACCATCCCGGCACCGCTGGTGTGGGCCCCGCCCCGGCAGCGGAAGCGCTGGGCCCCGGCGTCGGTGATGCCGAACGAGTACGTGTCGTGGCTGTGCGGCGGATACACGTGATCGAGGAAGTGCGCGTGCATGGCCTCCAGCGGGCGGGCCTCGTCCCGCCAGTAGCGCACCCAGCTGTCGCCCCTGCCGCCCCTGTCTCCCTTGCCGCCCCTGCTCATGAACGCATTATCGGCGCCGCACCAGCGTTCAATACGCGTGGGCCGCACCGCGCTCAAACTCGGTGCCATGTCAAGGAAGTTGAGCCCTCTGAACAGCCGCCCGCACGCCCCCAACCCGTACCTCGTCCTGTCGATCACCATGGTGCTGTGGGGAGCCGCCTTCTCCAGCTCCAAGTCGGTGGTCGAGCACGTACCGCACTCGGTGGCCGCCCTGCTGCGGTTCGGCGGCGCGGCTCTGGCGCTCCTGGTGGCGCTTGCGATCTTCGGTAACCGGGCCGCCGGGC
>NZ_JAAAHS010000538.1 GCF_009908195.1 Streptomyces boluensis
GCCCCGACCCGGCCCTCGGCGAGCCCGCCGGTGCGCACGTCGTGGCCGAGGGCGACGGGGATACCGAGCCGCTCGGCGAGCAGATCGCGCAGCGGCACGTCGCGCCAGCCGAGGTTGGTGGCGTAGACGGCGATGCCGCGGTCGGCGTCGACGATGCCGGGGACGGCGACACCGGCGGCCGCGGCGGGCTCGCCGAGGTGCCGCTCACCGTACGCGCGCAGTTCGGCGGCGAAGTCGAGGACGGACTCGACGACGGCCTCGGGGCCGCGCTCACGGCCGGTCGCCCGGCGCGCCTCGTGCAGCAGTACGGGGGGTGCGGGGGGTTCGTTGCCGGACGGCGCGGTGCCCGGCCCGACCAGGGCGGCCTTCATCCCGGTGCCGCCCACGTCGAGGGCGATGACATGCCCTGCGGCCGGGGGTCCGGGGGTGGTCCCCCGAGTAGATGCAGTCACACGGGACAGTCTGGCGCGCACCCCGCGAAAGGTCTAGTCCACTTCGCGGTCTTCTGTGCGGGCACCCGAATTCGCAAAGAAAGGAAAGAGAGCTGGAACCTCCCGGTGTCCCGGCGGCGTTAGACCGGGTGACGGTAGCTTCGTCGTTAGGTACGTAGCCCGTACGAACCGCAGCACCAAGGGGAAAGGGACCTTCCATGGCTGTAAGCCTGTCCAAGGGCGGCAACGTCTCGCTCACCAAGGAGGCGCCCGGCCTGACCGCCGTCACGGTGGGCCTCGGCTGGGACGTCCGCACCACCACCGGCACCGAGTTCGACCTCGACGCCTCGGCCATCGCGGTCAAGGCCGACGGCAAGGTCTTCTCGGACGGCCACTTCGTCTTCTTCAACAACAAGGCGACGCCGGACCAGACCATCGTCCACACCGGTGACAACCGCTCCGGTGAGGGCGAGGGCGACGACGAGGGCATCAACGTCAACCTGGCCGGCCTGCCCGCCGACATCGACAAGATCGTCTTCCCGGTCTCGATCTACGACGCGGAGTCCCGCTCGCAGAACTTCGGCCAGGTCCGCAACGCGTACATCCGCATCGTGAACCAGGCCGGTGGCGCCGAGATCGCGCGGTACGACCTGTCCGAGGACGCCGCCACCGAGACCGCCATGGTCTTCGGCGAGCTGTACCGCAACGGCGCCGAGTGGAAGTTCCGCGCCGTCGGCCAGGGGTACGCCTCGGGCCTCGCGGGCATCGCGCAGGACTTCGGCGTCAACATCTGACGCACCCGAAGCGCGGCGAGGCCCCGGACCGGCTACGGTCCGGGGCCATTGCTGTGCCCGCGGCGCCCGTGGGCCGTAACCCGTAACGCCCGTGACGCCCGTGACGCCCGTAACACCCGCACGGCCAGCGCGAGTTGAGGGCCGCATGACTCGACAGGGCCCGCCCGGCTAGCCTGCCCGCATGATCCTCGAACAGGTACCCGTCCGTGACGGCGGCGCGCTGCCCGGCCCCTTGCTCACCGAAGTCACCGGGCTCTACGCCTCCAACCGGGAGTTCTTCGCGCTCAGCGGCGACTTCCCGGACCCGGAGCACATCACCGAGGAACAGGTCGCGAAGGCCCTCGCCGACGAACTGGCCCGCCCCACCGCCGAAGTGCTGCTCGCCCGCTCCGAGGGCCGCCTCGTCGGCCTCGTCATCACCCTCGGGCAGCACCCGAACCCGGAGGACCCCGACCCGTGGATCGGCCTGCTCCTGGTCGACGCGAGCCTGCACCGCACCGGCATCGGCCGTGCGCTTGCCGGACTGGTCGAGGACCGCTTCCGCACCGCCGGGCGGGAGGCCGTGCGCCTGGCGATCCTCCAGGACAACGACCAGGCGGGCTGGTTCTGGACCAACCTCGACTACGAACTCATCGGGTACGCCGAGGACCTGGAGCTGCGGCGGCCCTGCGTACTGATGCGCAAGGAGCTCAACGGGCAGCCGGAGCAGGGGAGTTAGTAGGGGCGTTAGCAGGGGCGTTCACGGCCTGGCCGGTTTGCCCTCGCCGTAGAGCCAGGTGTCCCAGAGGCCGTCCAGGTCCTTGCCCGCCCGCTTCTCCACGTACGCCGTGAAGTCCCGTGTGTCCGCGTTGCCGTGGCGGTGGGTGCGGGTCCAGCCCCGTACGAGGTCGCGGAAGCGGTCGTCGCCGACGGCCTGGCGGATCTTGTGGATCACCATGGCGCCCCGGTAGTAGACGGGACTGTCCGAGATCGCGTCGGCGCCGGTCGGCTCGGCGGGCGGGAACGCCCAGACCGCCTCGGCCTCACCGGCGTTCCCGATGTTCTCCGTGACGTAGTCGCCCTTGCCCGCGTACACCTGGTCGAAGATCTCCTGCGCGCTGTCGCCGCCGTGGTCCTCGCTCCACAGCCACTCGGCGTACGTGGCGAAGCCCTCGTTGAGCCACATGTCCTGCCAGGTCTTCGGCGTCACGGAGTTGCCGAACCACTGGTGGGCCAGCTCGTGCACCAGGAGCGGGGTGTCGGGGGCGCCGGGGAAGACCGGCTTCGTCTGGGTCTCCAGGGCGTACCCGGCGGCGTCCCTGCCCTCGACGATCGCGCCGACCGAGGAGAACGGGTACGGGCCGAAGTTGCGCTCCTGCCACTCGACGATCTCGGGGAGCTTCGCGAGCACCTTCCGGCTCGCCTCGGCCTCCTCGGGCACCACGGCCGTACGGACGGGCAGCCCGCCCTCGCGGCTCGCGCCCTTCACCACCGAGGTGCTCGTCCCGTACGCGCCGATCGCGACGGTCGCCAGATAGCTCGCCATCGGTTCGCCGCTGTGCCAGTCGAACGTGCTGCTGTCGCCGACGGTGCGCTGTGCTTTCAACTCCCCGTTGGAGTACGCCCGCAGGCCCTTCGGGACGGTGATCTCGATGTCGTACGTGGCCTTGTCGCTCGGGTGGTGGTTGCCGGGGAACCAGGCCATGGAGCCGACGGGTTGACCGAGCGCGACCGCGCCCGCCGCCGTCGGCAGCCAGCCCTCCCGGGCGCCGTCCTCGTCGGTGACGGTCTCCGGTGCGCCGGAGTAGCGCACGGTCGTACGGAACGTCGCGCCCGCCCGCAGGTCGTTCCGCGGCCGTACGGTCAGCTCGCTGCGGGCCCGGTTGAAGCGCGCGGGGCGGCCGTCGACGGTGACGGAGGCGACGTCGAGTCCCCTCAGGTCCAGGTCGAAGGCGCTCAGGTCCTGGCTCGCGCGGGCCGTGATCACCGCTTCGCCTTCGAGCCGTCCGGTCTCCGGGTCGTAGTCGAGGTCGAGGTCGTAGTGCCGCACGTCGTACCCGCCGTTGCCCAGGTCCGCGAAGTAGGGGTCCCGCAGACCGGCGGCCCCCGGCCTGCCCTGCACCCCGCTCCCGGCGCACGCGGTGAGGGCGAGCGCGGTGGCGGCGGCGAGGGCGGCGGGGGCCGTTCGGGAGAGCGGAGGACGTCGGCGTATCACGTTGGCGATCTTATGGGCGGTACGCGGGGACCGTCCCGTCGTGCCGTATTCGTAGCGCCCCGCCGGGTCCGGACGTGGGGAGCCGCCGACGTCCGGACGGACGGACGGGCGCCGGGGTGCGGCGCCCGTCAGCCGGTTCGGGTTGCTTCAGCCGGTGCGGGTTACTTCGCGAGGGCGGCGACGCCGGCCTGGGCGAACTTCTCGTCGAGGTCACCGGACGGAGCGCCCGCGACACCGACACCCGCGATCGGGGCGTCCTTCGAGGTCACCGGGGCGCCACCACCGAGGAAGAGGGTGCCCGGGATGTCCTTCAGGTTCGGGGCCTGCTCCAGGCGCTTGACCAGCTCGGAGGTCGGGGCGTTCCAGGACACGGCCGTGTACGCCTTCTTCTCGGCGGACTCGTACGCCTGCGGGCCGGCACCGTCGCCGCGCAGGGTGACGATGGTGTTGCCGTTGCGGTCGACGACCGCGACGGAGACCCGCTGGTTCTCCTTCTTCGCGGCGTCGAGCGCGGCCTGCGCGGCCTTCGTCGCGGCCTCGACCGTCAGGTGCGTCGACTGCGTGG
>NZ_JAAAHS010000539.1 GCF_009908195.1 Streptomyces boluensis
CTGCCGGACAGGCCTCCTCAAGCGCCGGAGGGGCTGAGAAATCAGCCCCTCCGGCGTTCTGCGTTCTCAACGCCCGTGTGCCGCAAGCTCCTTCGCCGCCTCGGTCAGGTCCTTCGCCGTGTCGATGGCCCGCCAGTACGCGCCCTGCGGCAGCGGGAAGCCGGCCAGGCGGCGTTCGCGGGCCAGGCGCGGGAACGTGGTGCGCTCGTGGTCGCCGCGGTCGGGGAGCAGCGTGGCGAAGCCGGGTGCGAAGACGTAGACGCCGGCGTTGATCTCGTACGAGACGCGCGGGGACTCGATGAAGTCCGTGATGTGGCCGAAGGCGTCGGTCTCGACGGCGCCCCAGGGGAGGCGGGGCCGGGCCAGGGCGAGCGTCGCGGTGGCGTCCCGCTCGGTGTGGAAGGCGGCCATCTCGCGCAGCGGGAAACGGGTCCAGATGTCGCCGTTCGTCGCGTACCAGGCGCGGTCCGGGTGCGGGAGGCGGGCCGCCGCGTACTTGAGTCCGCCGCCGCGGCCGAGCGGCTCCTCCTCGACCACCGTCGTGACCCGCAGGGGGAGTTCGGCCTTGTCCAGCCAGTCCTGGAGGACGTCGGCGAGGTGGCCGCAGGAGATCACCACGTCCGTGACGCCCTCGGCGGCCAGCCAGGAAAGCTGATGGCCGATGATCGGGACCCCGGTTCCGGGGATCTCGACCATCGGCTTCGGTCGGTCGTCGGTGTACGGGCGCAACCGGGAGCCTTGGCCTCCGGCGAGGATTACTGCTTGTACGGGGGTGGGGTGCGGGTCGGTCATGTCCCGCACCCTATGGCGTGGGCGCCGACTCGGGGCTCTGCCCCGGACCCCGCTCCTCAATCGCCGGAGGGGCTTAATTTTGAACCGTCACACCTGCTGGGCCACGCCCGTGGCGAAAGCCGTGTCGCAGACCGGGCGGGCGTAGGACTGGGCTCGGCTCGGGCCGTACTGGCGGACCGCGGCTCGGCCGAGGGCGCGGGCGATCGAGGCGCAGTGTTTGGCGAGGGACGGGCGTTCGTCGACCTCCTGCTGGAGGTGGGTGAGGACGGTGCCCGGGTTCTCCTCCTGGAGTTCGAGGAGGAGCCGGTCGCGCAGGGTCTCTTGCGGGGCGTGGGACTTGGCGGGGGCGGAGGCGTTCTCGGCGGACGCGGTGAGCACCGACTGTGAGCCACCCGACCAGTTGACCCGGGTGACCGCGAGCGTCCCGGAGAGGACGAGAACGACGGGGAGTACGAGAGCGAGGGTTCGGCCGATTCGGCGGGCGCTTTGGTTCACGTGCGTGAGCGTAGCGGTCAGTGATGATTTGGCGACATTTGGTCACCGGAACGGGCGATGGTTCGAGAGGCGCTTTCGAATCCGGCGTTGACGTACAGGGTTCGAAAAGGGCGTTCTGCCGGGGTATTTGTCGACTCTGTGGCCGCGGGCGGGGCAGCGCGCGGGGGCGGACAGCGCGGTGGCCCCGCACCGAAGTGTGGGGCCACCGGGGCGTGTTGGGCCGGGCGTCAGTCGCTGAGGCGCTCGCCGCTGGACGTGGCGAAGACGTGGATCTCGCCGGGGCGCGGCACGACGTGCAGCTGGGAGCCCTTCGCCGGTACGTCGCGGCCGCTGACGCGGACCACGAGGTCCTTGGCCTCGCCGCCGACCTCCGCGGTGCCGTAGACGTAGCCGTCGGCGCCGAGTTCCTCGACGACGTTCACCGTGACGGCGAGGCCGGCCGGGGCGTTCGCGGAGTCCTTGCTGAGCGACTTGGCGGCCTCGCCGCCCTGCTCGACCACGTCGAAGTGCTCGGGGCGGACGCCGACGGTGACCGTGCGGTCGCCCTTGTCGGCGGCGGCCCCGATGGCCTCGCGGTTCACCGGCACCACGGAATTGCCGAACTTCACGCCGCCGTCGGTGATCGGGACCTCGACCAGGTTCATCGCGGGCGAGCCGATGAAGCCGGCGACGAAGAGGTTGGCCGGGCGGTCGTACATGTTGCGCGGCGAGTCCACCTGCTGGAGGAGGCCGTCCTTGAGGACCGCCACCCGGTCGCCCATCGTCATCGCCTCGACCTGGTCGTGGGTGACGTACACGGTCGTGATGCCGAGGCGGCGCTGCAGGGAGGCGATCTGGGTGCGGGTGCTCACGCGGAGCTTGGCGTCCAGGTTCGACAGCGGCTCGTCCATGAGGAAGACCTGCGGCTCACGGACGATGGCGCGGCCCATCGCGACGCGCTGGCGCTGGCCGCCGGAGAGGGCCTTGGGCTTGCGGCCCAGGTACTCGGTGAGGTCGAGGATCTTCGCCGCGTCCTCGACCTTCTGGCGGATCTCGGCCTTCGGCACGCCCGCGATCTTCAGCGCGAAGCCCATGTTGTCGGCGACCGTCATGTGCGGGTAGAGCGCGTAGTTCTGGAACACCATCGCGATGTCCCGGTCCTTCGGCGGCAGGTGGGTGACGTCGCGGTCGCCGATGCGGATCGCACCGCCGTTGACATCTTCGAGGCCCGCGAGCATGCGCAGGGAGGTCGACTTTCCGCAGCCGGAGGGACCGACGAGGACGAGGAACTCGCCGTCCTCGATCTCGATCTCCAGGCCGTCCACCGCGGGCTTGTCGGAGCCCGGGTAGATGCGGGTCGCCTTGTCGAACGTGACAGAAGCCATGGCTGTGAAGCCCCCTTCACCGGCAGGAACGTGCCGGACGATCCGAGTAAAGGAAGTGGCTGCGCCGCACGGTCGGCGGCGCAGTGGTGTAGTCCAGTGGGCCCGGACTGGCTGCGACAGTACCGGGCAGATCCGGTGCTGTCAGTAGTCGTACGGGAATTCGCGCAGCTCGGCGCCGCCTGGCGGGGTGGGCAGGAAGCCGGTGCGGGCGAACTGCCGTACGCAGGCGTCGAAGAGGGCCGCCCCGTCGCCGGCAAGCTCGATGCCTGTGCCGTCGAGCCGGGCGCGGGTGCCGGCGGCGTCGATGGGGTGGGCGCCCTCGGAGTCGACCGCGCCCGACGCGTCGGTGAGCACGGCGAGCAGTGCGGGCCCCGTCGGCGTGGAGCGCAGCGCGTCCAGCCAGCGGGCCGGCGGCACCTCCACGATCCGGTGCCCGTGATCCCGCAGCCGGGCCACCGCCGTGGTGAGCGTGAGGCGGCGCTCGGCGGCGATGTGGAAGGTGCGGCCGACCGCGCCCGGGTCGAGGGAGAGCGCGACGATCGCCGCGGCCGCCCGGTCGACGGGCACCAGGTCGAAGGCGAGGCCGAGGGAGGCGTCCGGGGCCAGGCCGAGGCGGGCGCAGGCCTGCAGGAGCAGCCACAGGTAGTCCGCGTCCTGGCACACGCCGGTCGCCGAGTCGCCGGTGAGCCGGGTCGGGCGGTGCACCGTCACCGGCAGTCCGCGCGCCCGCGCCTGCCCGATCAGGTGCTCGGCCGCCCACTTGCTCTGCGCGTACCCGTGCCGCAGTCCGGTTGGCGCGGGCAGCGGGTCCTCGGCGCGGAACGCCCCGGTCGGCGGGGTGCCCGACAGGACGCCGACCGTCGACACATGGTGCACGGGGACGGTGCGGTGGGTGGCGGCGAGGCGCAGGATCTCGGCGGTGGCCACGGTGTTGGCGGCCTTCAGGCGGTCGTGGTCGCGGGCCAGGTTGACCTCGGCACCGCAGTGGTGAACGACGTCGACGGTGCGGGCGAGTTCGTCGTACGTGGCCGGGTCGAGGCCGAGGCGCGGGGCGGTGAGGTCGCCGGTGTGGACGACGACGCGGTGGGCCAGGCCGGGGCGCCACACCCCGTACCGCCGCAGGGCCTCGGGCAGGCGCTGTGCGGGGCCGCGGACCAGGCAGTGCACGGTCGCGTCGGTACGGGTGAGGAGTTCCCGCAGCAGGAACGCGCCGAGGAAGCCGGTGGCGCCGGTGAGCAGCACGTGCCGGGGAGCGGGGGCCGCAGTGGTGGGCGTGGTGTGCGGGGTGATGTCGGCGGGGAGCGGTACGGCGAGGTCGGTACGGGGGCC
>NZ_JAAAHS010000054.1 GCF_009908195.1 Streptomyces boluensis
GGCCCCCACAGCCGATTCCGCGCCCCCCGTACCCTCCGTGCCCTCCGCGCTCTCCGCGCTCTCCGCGCTCTCCGCGCTCTCCGCATCCGAACGCCGCGCAGCCTCCGCCCGACGAGCCTCACGCAACGCGCGCCTGGCCTTCTCCGCGGGAGTCTCGGCGGAGGTCTCGGCGGAGGTCTCGGCGGAGGTCTCGGCGGCGGCCTGCTCCGGCGTCCCGACCTCGCCCCGTCGCGTACTCATGCGGGCCTCCGCAGCGAGATCAGATCCCCGAGTTCACGGTCCGTCAGCTCCGTGAGGGCCGACTCGCCGGAGCCCAGCACCGCGTCCGCGAGGGCGCGCTTCGCGACGAGCATTTCGGCGATGCGGTCCTCCACCGTGCCCTCGGTGATGAGGCGGTGGACCTGCACCGGCTGGGTCTGTCCGATGCGGTACGCACGGTCCGTGGCCTGCTCCTCCACCGCCGGGTTCCACCACCGGTCGAAGTGCACGACATGGCCCGCGCGGGTGAGGTTGAGGCCCGTGCCCGCCGCCTTCAGGGAGAGCACCAGGACCGGGGTCGCGCCGGCCTGGAACCGGTCGACCATCCGCTCCCGCTCAAGTACGGGCGTGGAGCCGTGCAGCAGCTCGACGGGCACCGCGCGGGCCGCCAGGTGCTCGGCGATCAGCTTGGCCATGCCCACGTACTGCGTGAAGATCAGCGTCGAGCCGTCTTCCGCGAGGATGGTGTCCAACAGCTCGTCGAGCAGGTCGAGTTTGCCGGAACGGCCGTCCAGGCGGACCGTCTTTCCGGGCCCGGCCTCCTTCAGGTACTGCGCCGGGTGGTTGCAGATCTGCTTGAGCGCGCCGAGGAGCTTGAGGACGAGGCCGCGGCGCGCGATGCCGTCGGCCGCCTCGATGGCCGCCATCGACTCACGTACCACCGCTTCGTACAGCGAGGCCTGTTCACGGGTCAGCGGCACCGGGTGGTCCGTCTCCGTCTTCGGCGGCAGCTCCGGCACGATGCCCGGATCGGACTTCTTGCGGCGCAGCAGGAACGGCCGGACGAGCCGCGCCAGCCGCTCCACCGCCTCGGTGTCCTGGCCTGCGGCCTCGGCGCCCTCCACCGCGCGCGCGTGCCGGGAGCGGAACGACTTGAGCGGGCCGAGCAGCCCCGGCGTGGTCCAGTCGAGCAGCGCCCACAGCTCGGAGAGGTTGTTCTCCACGGGCGTGCCCGTCAGGGCGATCCTGGCGGGGGCCGGGATGGTACGCAGCGCCTTGGCGGTGGCCGAGTTGGGGTTCTTGACGTGCTGCGCCTCGTCGGCGACGACCATGCTCCACGGCTCCTTCGCCAGGCGCGGCGCGGCGGCCCTCATCGTGGCGTACGTGGTGAGGACGAAGCCGCCGTCCAGGTCCGCCAGGGAGCGGCTCGCGCCGTGGTACCGCCGGACCGGGACGCCGGGGGCGAAGCGGGCGATCTCGCGCTGCCAGTTGCCGAGGAGCGAGGCGGGGCAGACGACCAGGGTGGGTTCGCGGCGCGCCCGGCGCAGGTGCAGGGCGATGAGCGTGACGGTCTTGCCGAGACCCATGTCGTCGGCGAGGCAGCCGCCGAGGCCGAGCGAGGTCATGAGGTCGAGCCAGGCCAGGCCGCGGAGTTGGTAGTCGCGGAGCCGGGCGTCGAGCCCCGGTGGCGGCTCTGCGGGGGCGAGGCCCGCGGTGAGGCGGTCGCGCAGCTCGGCGAGAGCGCCGACGGGGACGGCCTCGACCTCCTCGCCGTCGACCTCGGCGGTGCCGGTGAGGGCGACGGACAGGGCGTCGACCGGGTCGAGCAGGCCGAGTTCGCGTTTACGTGCCTTGCGTACGAGTTCCGGGTCGACGAGCACCCACTGGTCGCGCAGCCGCACGACGGGCCGGTGCGACTCGGCGAGCAGGTCCATCTCGGCCTCGGTGAGCGGGTCGCCGCCGAGCGCCAACTGCCAGCGGAATTCTAGGAGTTGCTCGGCCTCGAAGAACCCGGTGCCGTCGGTGGCGGAGCCCGGCGCGGACTGCACGACCGCGGCCGCCGACAGGTCCTGGGCGAGGTCGCGCGGCCAGTGCACGGTGACACCCGCGGCGCCGAGGCGTCCGGCGGCGGTGCCGAGCAGGTCGTACAACTCCGTCTCGGTCAGCGGCAGTACGTCCGGGGTGTCCTGCTCGGTGAGGCGTTCCAGGGGCGGCCAGACCCGCGCGGCGCGGCGCAGGGCGAGCGCGGCGTCCACGCGGGCGCGCGGCCCGAACGTGCCCTCCCCCTCGCCCGCCCACAGTGCGGCCGCGTCGATGACGAGGGTGGGGTCGGCGAGGCTGTGCACCTGGACGACGGCGGCCCCGGCGGAGCGGTCGTCGTCGCTGCGGTCGAACAGGGTGCGGCCGGACAGGTCGAGGCGGAGCGAGATGCGCACGCCCGCGTCCATCCCGGCGGCGGCCTCGGCGGCCCACGCGCGGGCGCCGGGCAGATGCTGCGGGGCGCGGGCCGCGAACGGGGCGCCCGCGGCGTGCTCGGCGGCCGGGGTGCGGGGCAGCGAGTCCGCGACCGCGTCGAGGAAGGCCCGCATCAGCGCTTCCGGTTCGGGCAGCTCCAGCGGGGTGCGGTCGTCGAGCGGGACGGCATGGCCCTCGTACGGCAGGGCGGCGGCCACCGCGCGCAGGTGCTCGATGTCGGCGGTGTCGAGCGGTCCCGCGCGCCAGGCGTCGTGATCGTCGGAGCTGAGTCCGGGCAGCAGCCGCCCGCCCGCCACGAGGCGCAGCGCGAGCCGGGCGGCGGCGCCCCAGCACGCGATGGCCGGGTGGGCGGCCGGGTGCCCGTGGGCGCGAAGGAGCAGGGGCAGCGCCTCGTCGACCGCGAGGGTCAGGGCGGGCACCTCGGCCCGGCGGACTACGGCGCCCCGGCCGCGTACCACCGTGAGGTCCAGGGGCCGCGCGTGCGCGCCGGAGGGTTCGGGCAGCGGTCCGCCCTCGGGGTCCCACAGGGCGATGCGGCCCTCGCGCGGGAGCGCGCCGGGCAGAAAAAGAGCGGCCAGGCGCAGCCGGGCGTCACGCACCTCTCCTGCGGGTGCTTCGGTCATGGCGCGGCTCATCTCCCCTCCCGGCATCGGTCGTCGTGCGGACGTCTACGACTGTACGGAGAGGCACTGACAATCGGCCGCGGCCCAAGCGCGGAGCGGTCACCGCACGGGTTACGGCTTGGCCAGCGAGACGATGTAGATCATCGGGTGCTTGGGGTCGGTGCGGTCCACGTACACGTCGTGGCTGGGCCGGGGCTCCGCCTGCTCGTGCGTCAGGCCGTAGTACGGACCAGGGTTCTTGTGGACCCAGCCGACGACGTCGCGGTCGCGCTGGCTGATCGGGTTGAAGCCCTTCTTGAGGTCGCCGACGTCCTTGCCCATCTTCGCGAGGACCTTGTCCAGGCCCTCGTTGCTGGTGCGGAACTGCAGGTAGAGCCTGCTGGTGCGCCAGTTGTTGGTCTCGTAGTACGCGACGCGCCGCGAGTTGTGCGGGATCGGCACCTCGTAGATCCGGCGCTGCAGACGCGCGGGCCAGTGGGCGGTGAGGCCGGTCGCGGAGTACTTCGCCTCCTTGTCGCGGCCGCTGTCCCGGCTCTGCCCGGCGGAGATCGCCAGATAGCCGGCGGGGACACCGATGAGCAGCACGATCATGATCGCCGTGAACCAGCGTCGGCGGAGCATGTGCTTCCGGTCCTCGGGCGGCCTCGGCTCCTCCGGCGAAGGGGACTGGCGGGGCACGGAGGTCGTCATCTACTTGTTTCCCTGGGTGTCACGGGCGGTGCGGGGGGTGCGGATCGCCTGCGCGTACCGCTCGTACCGCTCATAGCGTTCGAGGCGGCGCCGGTTGGCGCGGCGGAAGCGGCGGGCGACGAGGCGGGCCAGGTCGGCGGCGCCCACCATGCCGGCCTCCGGGCCGAGCTGGGCGCGGGCGATACGGGCCTCGGGGCGGTAGCCGCGGCCGGTGAGGTGGCGGCGGAACGCGTCCCTCGCGGGCCCGATCAGCAGGTCGTCGGCGGCGCTGACGCCGCCGCCGATCACGAAGCACGACGGGTCGAGCGCGGCCGCGAGGTTGGCGATGCCGACGCCGAGCCACTGGCCGATGTCCTGCAGCAGCTCGATGCACATGGCGTCGCCGTCGCGGGCCAGCTCGGTGATCAGCGGGCCGGTGATGTCGGAGACGTTGCCCTGGACCCGGTCGATGATGTTGTACGCGACCGGGGAGTCGGCGGCCGCCAGCTCACGGGCCTCGCGGACGAGCGCGTTGCCGGAGCTGTACTGCTCCCAGCAGCCGCGGTTGCCGCACGGGCAGCGGTGGCCGCCGGGCACGACCTGCATATGGCCGAACTCGCCCGCGACGCCGAACTGGCCGCGCTTGACCTGGCCGTCCTCCAGGATGGCGCCGCCGATGCCGGTGCCCAGGGTGATCATCACGAGGTGGTCCTCGCCCGCGCCCGCGCCGAAGCGCCACTCGGCCCAGGCGGCGGTGTTGGCGTCGTTGTCGACCATCACGGGGACCGCGAGGCGGGACTGCAGGGAGTCACGCAGGGGTTCGTTGCGCCAGGACAGGTGCGGGGCGAACAGCACGCGGTTGCGGTCGGCGTCGACCCAGCCGGCCGCGCCGATGCCGACGGCGTGCACGTCGTGCCGGTCGGAGAGGTCGAGCACCAGCTCGCAGATGGTGTCCTCGACGACCTTGGGGCTCTTGGACTTGTCCGGGGTCTCGGTGCGGACCTTCTCCAGGATCTTGCCGTCCGCGTCCACAACGCCCGCCATCACCTTCGTACCGCCGATGTCGATGCCGACCGTGGGCACGCGCGGGGCGGTGAGGTGGGAGCGGCGTTCGCGGGTGCCGACGGTCCGCAGGACGGTGGCCCGTGCGGAGCCGCGGTGGGCGAGGTCGCGGTAGGTGCTCATCGGGGCGATTCTGCCTTACCGCGCGGGGGCGGTGCATGGTGGCTTATGTCAGCTTTACGTGCGGGTCGCCTTGGGTGGCCTCTGGTGGGCCACCTGTACGCCGTCGTTCATCGCACCCGGCACCGTGGGCTGAGCAGAGCCCAGCCCACGGCTACTCCCCCTGCGCCCGCTCCAGCTCATGGCTCAGTTCGTCCAGCTCCGAGCCGCCCGCCATCTGGCGGGTGAGTTCGTCGAGGCCGATCTCGGAGCGGAGGTGGCTGCCGGCCATCGTGCCGCGCTTGAGGAGCACGAAACGGTCACCTACGAGGTACGCGTGGTGCGGGTTGTGCGTGATGAGCACCACGCCGAGGCCTGCGTCACGCGCGGCCGCCACGTACTTGAGGACGACCCCGGACTGCTTCACACCGAGCGCGGCCGTCGGCTCGTCGAGAACGAGGACCTTGGCCCCGAAGTGCACCGCGCGGGCGATGGCCACGCACTGACGCTCACCGCCGGAGAGGGTGCCGATCGGCTGGTCCACATCACGCAGGTCGATGCCCATACGGAGCAGCTCCGCGCGCGTGGTGCGGCGCATGCGGTCCACGTCGAGGCGCTTGAAGGGGCCGGTGCCCCTGGTCGGCTCGGAGCCGAGGAAGAAGTTCCGCCAGACCGGCATCAGCGGGACGACGGCGAGGTCCTGGTAGACGGTGGCGATACCGCGGTCCAGGGCGTCGCGCGGGTTGCTGAGCCGGGCCTCCTCGCCCTCGATGCGGAAGCTGCCCGCGTCGTGCTGGTGCAGACCCGCGATGATCTTGATGAGGGTGGACTTGCCGGCGCCGTTGTCGCCGAGCACACAGGACACCTCGCCCGCGTGCACCGTGAGGGAGACGCCTTCAAGGGCGCGGATGTTGCCGTAGTACTTGCTGACCGCGTCCAGCTCCACAAGGGGGGCCGGGGCGTTGTCCACCGGCTCGGGGGTGGTCATTTCGTGGCCTCCGCGCGCTTGCGGACCCAGTGGTTCAGGAGGGTCGCCAGGAGGAGCATCGCTCCGAGGAAGAACTTGTACCAGTCGGCGTTCCACTCCGCGTACACGATGCCCTTGCCGGTCATGCCGAAGATGAACGCGCCGAAGGCGGAGCCGATCGCGGAGCCGTAGCCGCCGGTGATCAGGGAGCCGCCGATGACGGCCGCCACGATGTAGATCAGCTCGTTGCCGACACCTTCGCCGGACTGCACCGCGTCGAAGGAGAACAACAGGTGCTGGCCCGACACCCAGGCGGCGAAAGCGACACCCATATAGAGGCCGATTTTGGTCTTGATGACAGGGACACCGACCGCGCGGGCCGCGTCCATGTTGCCGCCGACCGCGTAGATCCAGTTGCCCGCGCGGGTGCGAAGCAGCACCCAGGTGGCGATGGCGACCAGGGCGATCCACCACAGGATGGTGACCTTGAAGGCGACGCCTCCGATGGTGAACTGCGAGGCGAACAGCACCTTCGCGGACTCGAAGCCCTCCATGTCGGCGATCGACTTGGTGGAGACGGTGCCGCTGATCAGCTTGGTGAAGCCGAGGTTCAGGCCCGTCAGCATCAGGAACGTCCCGAGCGTGATGATGAAGCTCGGCAGTTTCGTACGGGTCAGCATGAAGCCGTTGAAGACGCCGATGGCGAGGGTGGTGAGGAGCGAAACCCCCACGCCCACCCAGACGTTCGCGGTCATCTGGTAGCTGAACATCGAGGAGATCAGCGCGGAGCTGGTCACCAGGACACCGGCCGACAGGTCGAACTCGCCGCCGATCATGAGCAGCGCCACCGGCACCGCCATGATGCCGATGGTCGACGAGGCGTACAGGACCGTCGACAGGCTGGAGGCGCGCAGGAAGCTGTCCGCCGCGAACGAGAAGAAGACGAAGACGGCGATGGCGCCGACGACCGCGCCGAGTTCGGGCCGGCCGAGCAGCTTGCGCAGAGCTGAGGTCTTCAGGAGCCGTTCGTCGGCGACCTTGTCCGAGGTCGGCGTCGGTGCCGGGGCAGTGGCGCTCATCGGGTCCCCCGCTTCGCGAACTCCTCCAGCTTGGCGGCGTCCTTCTCGGTGATGATCTGCGGTCCCGTCAGTACGGGCCGCCCGCCGCCGAGCACGTCGGCGTTGTACTTGTACAGCCACAGCAGGTCGACCGCCTCGTACCCCTGGAGGTAGGGCTGCTGGTCGACGGCGAAGCCGAGGGCGTGGGACTTGAGGCCCGCCGCGACCTTGGCGTTCAGGTCGAACGTGTCGATCTCGGCCTTGCTGCCCGCGTCGTCCTTGGCCTTGACGGCGGTGTCGGCGAACGGGGCGCCGAGCGTGACGACCGCGTCGATACCGGAGTCGGCCTGCAGCTTGGCGCTGATGCCGGACTGGACGTCGGGCATGTTGGTGCCGTCGACGTACAGGTTCTGCAGCGTGCCCTTGAAGGTCTTCTTGGTGCCCGCGCAGCGCTGCTCGTGGCCGACGTTGCCCTGCTCGTGCAGGACGCAGAGGGCCTTCTTGCGGCCGCGCTTGTTGAGCTCCTCGCCGACCGCCTCGCCCGCGATCTCCTCGTCCTGCCCGATGTGGGTGAGGGCGCCGAACTCCTTGGACTCGGCGGAACCGGAGTTCACCGTGATCACCGGGATGCCGGCCTTGCGGGCGCGGGCCAGGGCGCCCTTCATGGCGTCGGGTTTGGCGAGGGTGACGATCAGGCCGTCGACGTCCTTGTCGATGTAGGAGTCGACCAGCTGGGCCTGTTCCTTGCCCTCGTCGTGGTTGGCGTAGAGGAAGTTGATGTTGTCCTTGACGGCGGCCTGCTCGGCGCCGTTGCGGACGATGTCCCAGAAGGTGTCGCCGTCGCCCGAGTGGGTGACCATGCCGATCGTCCAGCGCGGGGTGTCGACTGCGGCCCTGCCCTGTGCCTGGGCCTTACGGGCGTCCTCGGCGCGCTTGCCGCCGGTGCTGCTGCACCCGGTCAGCGAGACGCCGACCACCGCCGCGAGCGCGATGCCTGCCCAGGTCCGAACTCTTGCCACGAAGTCGTGCCCTTCTCGCCGTACTGCTTGGTGGTGCCGTGGGGCGGGCCACCGGCTCGCCCCGAACGCCCCAGTATCGGTCACGGCGATCACCGGTGTGGGCAGCGGGGTCACCGGGTGCCTTTCGCCCTCGGTCATCGGGTCCCGTTCGCGGTGAGCTTCTCCAGCCTCGGGACGTCCTTCTCCGTGACGATGGCGGGGCCGGTGAGGACGGGCTTGCCGCCGCCGATGACATGGGCGTTGACGCGGTGCAGCCACAGCTCGTCGACGGCCAGATAGCCCTGGAGGTAGGGCTGCTGGTCGACGGCGAAGCCGATCTCCTTCGCCTTGAGCTGCTTGACGACCTCGGCGTTGAGGTCGAACGTGTCGATCTCCGCGTCGCTGCCGGAGTCCTCCTTCGCCTGCGCGGCCGCCTCCGCGAAGGGTGCGCCGAGCGTGACGACGGCGTCGAAGTCGGCGCCCGAGTCCAGCTTGGCCTGAACGGTGGACTGGGACTCGGGCATGTTGGTGCCGTTGACGTTGAGGTTCTCCACGGAGCCCTTGAACGTCTTCCGTACGCCCGCGCATCGCTCCTCCAGGGACACGTTGCCCTGCTCGTGGATGACGCACAGCGCCTTCTTCAGGCCGCGTGCGTTCAGCTCGTCACCGACGGCCTCGCCCGCGACCGCCTCGTCCTGCCCGATGTGGCTGAGTGCCCCGAACCGCTGCGAGAACTGGGCGCCCGAGTTGATGGTGACGACCGGGATGCCCGCGTCGGCGGCCTTGCGCAGCACGTCCTTCATGGCGTCGGGTTTGGCGAGGGTGACGATCAGCCCGTCGACCTTCTTGTCGATGTACGACTGGACCAGCTCGGCCTGTTCCTTGGCCTCCTTGTTGTTGGCGTAGAGGAACTCGACGTTGTCCTTGGCGGCGGCCCGTTTCGCGCCCTTCTGCACGATGTCCCAGAAGGTGTCGCCCTCGCCGGAGTGCGTGACCATGCCGATCTTCAGGCGCGGCCCGGACACCTTCCCGCCGGACACCTCGTCCGGCACGTCCTCGGCACCCTTGCCGCCCGAGCCACTGCACCCGGCCGCGAGCGCGATCACCGCCAGGCACGCGGTGAGACCTGTCGCTGTGCGGGCTGAACGCGCTCTACGCATGGTGGACCCACCCCATCTCCGGGCCGCCCGGTGCGGCTGGAGGTGTTCTAGCGGCGGGCGCGCGGGGGCGTCAATGAATGTGTCAGAACATACGGACTTGTTATCCGGCCCGGAACCGGCCCAGAACCGGTCCGGAACCGGCCCGGAACCGGTCCTCAGGGCCGTACGAGGAGCTGGAACTCGAAGGAGTAGCGCGAGGCCCGGTAGAGGTGCGAGCCGAACTCGACGGCGCGGCCGGTGTCGTCGAACGTCGTCCGGGCCATCGTGAGCAGCGGAGCGCCGCCCGTCTCGGCGAGCAGCTGGCCCTCGGCCAGGGTGGCGGCACGGGCGCCGACGGTCTGGCGCGCGCTGTGCAGCGTGATGCCCGCGGCCCGCATCAGGCGGTAGAGGCCGGTGTCCTCCAGGCGCGCGGAGTCCGGCGCGAAGCCGCCGACGGGCAGGTGGTTGCGGAGATACGCCATGGGCTCGTCGTGGGCGAGCCGGAGCCGCTCGATCCGGTGCACCTCGGCGCCCTCCGCGAGCCCGAGCGCGGCGGCGACCTCGGCCGACGCGGGTTCGATCTCGTTCGCCAGCACGCGCGTGGTGGGCCGTTGACCGGCCCCCTCCAGGTCGTCGTAGAGGCTGCTGAGTTCCAGGGGGCGCTTGACCTGGCTGTGCACGACCTGGGTGCCGACGCCGCGGCGGCGTACCAGGAGCCCCTTGTCGACCAGGGACTGGATGGCCTGCCGCACGGTCGGCCGGGAGAGCCCGAGGCGGTGCGCGAGGTCGATCTCGTTGCCGAGCAGGCTGCCGGGCGCGAGCCGCCCCTGCTCGATGGCCGCCTCCAACTGCTGCGCGAGCTGGAAGTACAGCGGCACCGGACTGGCGCGGTCCACGCCGAGCTGGAGCGCTTCGGTCTGACCGGCTGCTTGCTTGGGCACGCGCCGAGCGTAGCCCCGGGGGGTGTTGACGGGAAGTCCTGAAGTTTGGTTGTCCGGACAAATGCTGGACGTGCCAGGGCCGTCGATGCCAGGTTGGAGCCATGCGCATCGGACTCATCGGAACAGGTCGTATCGGTTCGTTCCACGCGGCGGCGCTGGCACGCCATCCCGCCGTGGACGCCCTGCTCGTCGCCGACGCGGCCCCGGAGCGGGCGGCGGAGCTCGCGGGGCGGATCGGCGCGAGCGCGGCCGCCGACGTGGACGCGGTGTTCGCGGGCGGGATGGACGCGGTCGTGATCACCGCGGCGACCTCCGCACACGCCGAGCTGATCGGGCGGGCGGCACGCGCGGGGCTGCCCGTGTTCTGCGAGAAGCCGATCGCGCTCGACATCGAGGGCACGCTGGCCGCGCTGCACGCCGTGGAACAGGCCGGTTCGGTGCTCCAGCTCGGCTTCCAGCGGCGCTTCGACGCGGGGTACGCGGCGGCCCGCGAGGCGGTGCGCGGGGGGCGGCTCGGCCGGCTGCACACCGTGCGCGCCCTCACCTCCGACCCGGCGCCGCCGCCCGCCGCGTATCTGCCGCTCTCCGGCGGGCTCTACCGGGACTGCCTGGTCCATGACTTCGACGCGCTGCGCTGGGTGACGGGGCGCGAGGTGCGTGAGGTGTACGCGGTCGGCTCGGACGCGGGCCCCGCGATGTTCCGCGAGGCCGACGACGTCGACACCGCGGCGGCCGTCCTCACCCTCGACGACGGCACGCTTGCCACGGCGACGGCGACGCGGTGCAACGGCGCGGGGTACGACGTACGGATGGAACTCGCCGGTGAGCGCGACCAGTTGGCCGTCGGCTGGGACGCGCGCACCCCCCTGACCTCAGCCGAGCCGACGGGACCGGCCGCGCCCGCCGACCCGTGGCCCGGCTTCCTCGACCGCTTCGCCCCGGCGTACGAGGCGGAGCTGGCGGCGTTCGTCGAGGTGGCCCAGGGGGTGCGGGAGAACCCCTGCGACGGCCGGGAGGCGCTGCACGCGCTGCGCATCGCGGAGGCCTGCGAGGTGTCCCGGCGGGAGCGGCGGCCGGTGCGGCTCACGGAGATCGAGGGCGGGTAGCCGCTTCGCGCGGGCACCAACAGGGCGTGTCAGTCGAGGAGTTGGACCGTAGGCGTCCTGCTGCTCGTCGCCACCGGCCGGGAGCAGTGCGCGCAGGGCCCGCTGACCGGCCGCTCCACGTTCGTCTGCACGCCGAACACACCGGAGGCGTTGCCCTCCTGCGGGCAGTCGTACCCGAGGTGCAGCCGCACCCACGGGTGCAGGGTCGGAGCGGTCGCGCGGTGCCCGGTCGCGGAGTCCGTGAACGGCGCCCACCAGAAGCTGACCACCGCCCGCAGCGCCAACTGGTCGGCACCCGAGGTCACATCGAAGGCGGCGATACGCGCGGGCGCGTAGTGGCTGGCCGCGCCCGTACGGCTGCCGCCGCACACGGCGCGCTCGGCGCCGAGTTCGAGCACGGTGGTGCGGGCGGCGCGCTCACAGACGAAGCAGTCGAGGGACAGTTCGATCTTGGAGTTCCAGCGCAGGTAGTGGAATCCCTCACCGCCCCCGGTGCGGCCGGTCACGTCGGCGCGGATCTCGACGTTGCGCTGCACGGTCGTCAGCCTCGCGCCGGGCGTACGTACGAGACGGCCGAACCGCCGGGCGACGGGCCGCACGCGCGCGTGGGACGGTGGAACGGCCGGGCGTCCAGGGCCTGTTCGGCGGCGGACAGAGCGGATCCGGGTGGCGGTGTCGTCGTCATCGTGCGGAGCTCCCCTGCTCGACGTCGCCCCGGCCGGACCGCGTGCGGCCGCCCGGGAGGCTGGCCCTCTCCCCTCATTCTGCGGGGCTCAGGCGCGTACGTCCCGTCGGCGTGCGGGGCGCCGCCCGCCCCGGCAGGATCGGCCCATGACGAAGCAACCCAGCATCGAGGAACGCTCCGAACAGCCCTTCGTGGGCGTCAGGGGCCTGGTCACCTGGAACACGTTCGGGCAACTGGCCGACCGGCTGCCGGAGATCGTCGGCTGGCTCGCCGAGCGCGACATCCCGCTGGCGGGCGGCCCGTTCTTCCGGTACGAGGTGTTCCGGCCGGACGACCTGGAGGCGGAGTTCGAGGTGGTGGCCGGGGTGCCGGTCGGGGAACGGGTGCGGATGCCGGAGGGCGACCTGTTCGCCGGGACGCTGCCCGCGGGCCGTTATGTGACGGTCTCTCATGTCGGGCACCCCGACGAGCTGGCGGGGGTGGCGTCGACGGCGCTGAAGTGGGCCGCCGCCAAGGGCCTCGACTTCGACATGCGCCCCTCGGCGGACGGCGAGGTGTGGGGCTGCCGCCTGGAGAGCTACCACACGGACCCGCGTATCGAACCGGACCCGCACAAGTGGGAGACGGAACTGGCGTTCCGGCTGCGGGACTAGCCCCACGACGCCGCCCCTGCGGCCCTGACACCTCCCCCTCGGGCGCATGGCGGAGCGACTACCGCTATGCTCGACGCAGGATTTGAACTCGTTCAAAACTTGGGGGAACGCATCATGACCGAACCGACCGCACCCGTACCCACGCCCGTACGCACGTCCGCGACCAACCCGTCCGACTCACCCGCCGTCGCCCTGGGCCCGACCTCCCTGGTGTTCGGCACCATCGCCGCCGCGGGCTTCTGGGGGCCGTGGCAGGGCCTGGGCATGCTGCCGGTGACGATCATCGCCGGGGGCCTGGCGATCACCTTCGGCGCCACGGGCATGCACTACGCGCGTACCGGCATCGGCCGGATGTGGACCACGACCCTCGGCACAGTCCTCGGCGTGGCCTCGTTCGCCAATACGGTGTGGCTGTTCGTGCCCTAGGCCGTTTCCTTCGGATCAGGCCGGATCCGGTCGGCGGTCACGATCCCCGCGACCCCGGCAAGATCCGAAGGACACGGCCTAGGTGAGGGCTACCGCCCCTGGTCGAGCTCGCCGTCGAGCAGGCCCGCGTCGTGCGCCAACAGGGCGATCTGGACACGGTTGTTGAGGTCCAGCTTCGTGAGGATGCGGCTGACGTGCGCCTTGACCGTGGCGACGCTCATGTACAGCTGCGCCGCGATCTCGGCGTTGGAGCGGCCACGGCCGACGGCCACGGCGACCTCCCGCTCCCGCTCGCCGAGCGCCTCAAGGCGGGCCTTGGCGCGGCCCCGCCGGTCGGTGTACGTGTCCGGGCCCGCCGCGCGCTTGATCAACTGCCGGGTCACGAGCGGCGAGAGCACCGGGTCCCCGGCGGCGACGCGGCGCACCGCGGCCACGATCTGGGCGGGCGGGGTGTCCTTCAGTACGAACCCGGCGGCGCCCGCGCGCAGGGCGCGGAGCACCTGTTCGTCGGCGTGGAACGTGGTCAGGACGACCACCTCGGGGGCGTCCGCGCGGGCCCGCAGCTCCTCGGTGGCGGTGAGCCCGTCGACCTGCGGCATCCGCAGGTCCATCAGCACCACGTCGGGGCGCAACTCCTCGACGCGGGCGGGGACTTCGGAGCCGTCGGCGGCCTCCCCGACGATCTCGATACCGTCGTCGCCCCCGAACATCAGGCAGAGCCCCGCGCGTACCAGGGGGTCGTCGTCGACAAGCAGCAGCCGGATGGGGTTCGAGGTCATGGCGCCCACGGTAGCCAGGCCGCGACCCGGAACCCGCCGCCGCCCTCGGCTCCGTGGTCGAGACGGCCACCGGCGAGGGTCGCGCGCTCGGTCAGGCCGATCAGCCCCTGACCGGAACCGGGCACGACGGGCACCTCGCCGGGCGGTGCCGGATTGCGCACCTCCACCGTGAGCCCGTCACCGGGGGCGCCCGCCACCAGGACGGTGACCTCGGCGCCGGGCGCGTGCTTACGGGCGTTGGTCAGGCCCTCCTGGGCGATCCGGTACGCGTTGCGGCCGGCGCCCGCGGGGACGGCGGCGGGGTCGGCGACGCGGTTGTCGAGGGTGACCTTCATGCCTGCGGCGCGGGACTCGGCGACCAGGGCGTCGAGGGCCGCGAGGGTCGGCTGCGGGCGGCCGCCCTCGGCGCCCTCGTCACCGTGGTCATCGGCACGCAGCACGCCGATGATCTCGCGCAGGTCCTGCAGCGCCTCGTGCGCGCTGTCCCGGATCACCCCGGCGGCGCGGGCGATCTCCGGCTCGGGGGCGCCCGGCCGGAACTCAAGGGCGCCCGCGTGCACGCTGAGCAGGGTGAGGCGGTGGGCCAGTACGTCGTGCATCTCGCGGGCGATCGCCTCGCGGGCCAGGCGCTGGGCCTCCTTGGCGCGGAGCGCGGCCTCGGACTCGGCGCGCGCGGCGCGTTCGCGCAGGCTGAGCAGCAACTGCCGCCGGGAGCGCACGAACATGCCCCAGCCGATGACCGTGACGGACAGCAGCATCGCGAAGGCGATGATCACCAGGTACGGCAGGTCCGGGTCGGGGCGCAGCCAGTAGAACAGCGGGACGAGGGCGACCGAGATTCCGCCGATCCACGCGACGTACCGGAACGGGCGGTGCACGGCGAGCGTGAAGACGGCGACGGTCGCGGCGCCGCCCGCCGTGTCGGAGACCAGGGCGACCGGCAGCATCGCGATGGCCAGGCCGACCGGCCAGCGGCGGCGCAGCCACACGGCCGCGCAGGCCAGGGCGCCGACGATCTGGTCGACCTGCGCGAGGCCCGCCGGCACGTGCGGGTTCTCCCCGACCGCCTGGGCGCCGACGAGGCCGATGAACACGGCGGTGAAGAAGCAGCCGAAGTCGACCACCCAGTCGCGCACGGTACGCCGGGGGCGGCCGTTCCTGATCCGGTCCGGGTCGAGTTCGGCGGCGACGGCCGCGGGCAGCAGGCTGGGCCACCGGTACTCGGGCCCCGGCGTGGGGTGTGCCGGGGGCGGCTGCTGCTCCATACCTCTCATGGTCGCCAAACCTACGGTCCGGCGCGGGCGCGCGGGCGTCGCGGCCGGGGACCGTAGCCAAAAGTCTGCCGGTCGTCGACCTTCGGCCCGGCGCCGCCCCTCGGCGCTCGCCGTGCGGCCGATGCGCGGCGGCGGACGGCGCCGCGACGATCGCTTCATGAAGAAAGTGCTTGAGTTCCTCGGCCTGCTCCTGCTGCTCCAGGGCGCGGCCCTGATCGTGCGCGAACTGACCGACTGGCCGCTCACCTGGGGCTTCGTCCGGCACCTTGATTTCCTGCACGGATACGAGCTCTACGCGGGCCTCGCGCTCGTGGTGCTCGCCGTGGCCGTGTTCGCGGCGGCGAGGAGCCGTAGAACCGACGGATGAGAGGGGCCCCGGCCGCCGCGTCGGATGCGCGGCGGCCGGGGCCCGTCCTGTCTGTCGGTGCCAGTCGGTGCCTGTCGGCCGGGTGCGGTCAGCAGCCGTGGTCGACGAGGTCGAACGACTCGTAGTGGTCGGCCGTGTAGTAGTCCTCCTGCTCGGCCTCACCGGTCACGATGCGGCGCGCGCCGCGGTCGTCCGAGCCAGGGGTCTCGACGGTGTACTCGTGGTAGTAGCCGGAGCCCTGCGAGGGCAGCAGGCCCTCACGGTTCTGGAAGACGGTGCCGTCCTGCGGGTACGGGTAGGGGCCGCCCGCCTCGATGAGGTCGAGCGTCTCGTGGGCCTCGTTCGGGAGCTCGGACAGGCAGATGTCGCCGACGGCGGCGACGGTCGCGGTCGCGGAGTGGGTGGCTACGGGGGCGGGGGCCGCGTTGGCGGCCACGGGTCCGCCGATGAGGAGCGCGGCGGCGAGAGCGATACCGGTGGCGATACGTGGGGGGATTCGCATGCCTCCTAGGATGACGCGCGTAGAGCAAGTCGTGTCAACGCCAAGTGCGGGAAATTTTCTGGGAGTTAACCCGTGCGGAGGCCCGCGCGCCGGTCGCGGCAGGCCCTTCCGGGTGTCCCGGAGGGCCCGCCGGCGAGCGGGCGGCGGGGCGGTTCAGCCGGTGAAGGCCTCGACGAGGGTCCAGATCGCGAGGGCCGTCATGCACAGGCCGCCGATGCGCTGGACGGTCTTCAGGGGGACGCGCTTAGCGATGAACCGGCCGACGAGCAGGGCGAGGGCGGAGACCGACATCAGGGCGGCGGCGGAGCCGATGGCGGTGGGCAGCCAGCCGTTGGTGGCGGCCAGGTTGGCCGTGGTGATCTGGGTGAGGTCGCCCCACTCGCTGATGAAGACGGCCATGAACGCGGTGGTGTAGACGGGCCAGAAGCCGATGACGGTCTTGCCGCCGTCCTCCTCGTCGTCGTCCCCGCCCCGCAGCAGCACCACGGCGCCGAAGGCGAACAGGGCGGCGGAGACCAGCTTGACGGCCATGTCCGGCAGCAGCCCGATCAGGCTGCCCGCGCCGACCGCGATGACCACGTGCACGAGGAACGCGGTGGAGGTGCCGAACCAGACGTACAGCGGCCGCATCCGGGTGCCCATGGCCAGGGAGGCGAACATCGTCTTGTCGGGGAGTTCGGCGAGGAAGATCAGACCGAAGGCGGTGAGGAGCGCCACGGGGTCGAAGCTCATTCCGGTGCTTTCTGCTGGGGCCGGGCCGGACGGCTCGTACGGCACCCAGGGAGGCGACGGGAGAACCACTCGGCCCGGCACGACGAAGCGGTCCGCACGGTGGCGCGGACCGGGTCATGCTGTGGCCGAAGGTCTCGTCCGCCCCGCACTGCGTACGGTGGCCCGCTGCCCGGGACGCCTCGGCGTCCAGTGTGTCGACCAGCGGTTCTCGGGACTACTCCCCTTCGCTGTCCTCAGTGTAACGGGCCCGCCGGCGGCACCCGCACGCGCGTACGATCCGGCGGCCGGGTGCGCACGGGCTCGTTCAGTGGCCGCCCGCGCGTCTGCCCCAGGTGGTGCCCGCCAGGATCAGGAGCGCGCCCGCGAGGCCGACCGCGCCGAGCTGTTCGCCGCCGAGCGCGATGCCCGCCGCGGCCGCCCACAGCGGTTCCGTACCGAGGAGGAGGCTGACGCGGGACGGTGAGCTGCGGCGTACCGCCCACATCTGCGTCCAGAAGGCGAGCAGGGTGCAGAACAGCGACAGGAACAGCAGTCCCGCCCACGCGCGCGCGTCGAAGGCGGCGGCCGCCGCCCAGGGCGAGGCGCCCGTACCGGCGCCGGCGAGGAGGGCGAACACGGCGACCGCGGCGCCGAGTTGGACCGTCGTGAGGGAGAGCGCGTCGGCGTCCCGTACGGCCTCGATACGGGACATGGCGAGGACGTGCACGGTGCGGGCCGCGGCGGCGCCGAGGATCAGCAGGTCGCCGAGGGAGGGCGGGGTGACGCCGCCGTTCTGCGTCAGGAGCACCACGCCGAGCACGGAGAGCGCGGCCGCGCAGAGGAAGGCGCCGGGCGGGCGGACCCGGCGCACCGCGGCTTCGGCGAGCGGCGTGAGGATCATGGTGAGGCTGATGATGAGGCCCGCGTTGGTCGCCGAGGTGTGCACGACGCCGTACGTCTCCAGGAGGAAGATCCCGGCGAGGATCAGGCCGAGCAGCCCGGCGCCGCGCCACTGGGCCGCGTTCAGGGCGCGCAGGCGGCGCCGCCCGGCCACGACGAGTACGGGCAGGACGAGGCCGAAGCGGAGCACGAGGACCGCGATGACGGTGTGGGCGGTGGTGATGCCCTTCGCCGCGAGGTAGCTGCCGCCCCAGGCGGCGGCGACCAGGAGCACGGGCAGGTCGGTGAACCAGGCCGGACCGGGCGGCGCGGGGGCGCCGGCCGGTGCGGTGGCGGGGCTCGGGGCGCTGCCGGACGGCCGTGCGGGCAGGCTCGGGCGACGGGAGGGCGGCACGGGTGCGGTCTCCAACGGCGAGGCATTTGCGGAGACTTCGGCGGCTCGCGCGGGGAACGCTCACCGTACCCACGAAAGATCACGGCCGCCCACCCCCGTCTCACCGGGCGGGCGGGCGCTCAGAAGCTGCCGTACTCGGGCCTGCCCTCGCGCTCGTACGTGCTGATCACGACGCCCGAGGCGGTGGTGCGGGTCGCGGCGTTCTTGAAGGCCGTGGGCAGGCCGCCGTCGGCGAAGAGGCGCTTTCCGCTGCCGAGCACGACGGGGTACGTCAGCAGGTGCACGGTGTCGATCAGGTCGTGCGCGAACAGGGACCGCGCGAGGCCGCAGCTGCCGTGCATCTGGAGCTCACGTCCTGGACGCTCCTTGAGCGCGGTGACGTCCTTGACCAGGTCGTCCCGGCCGATGATCTCGGTGCCCTGCCAGTCGGCGCTGGTCAGCGTGGTGCTGGCGACGTACTTGGGCAGGGAGTTGAAGCCGTCCGAGACCGGGTCGCCGCTCATCTTCGGCCAGTACCCGGCGAAGATGTCGTACGTACGACGGCCGAAGAGATAGGCGTCCGCGCGGGCGAAGACCTCGTCGATGAAGTGGCCGAAGTCCTCGTCGTCGTACGGCACCGCCCAGCCTCCCTGGGTGAAGCCGCCGCTGGTGTCCTCCTCGGGGCCGCCGGGCGCCTGCATCACTCCGTCGAGGGTGACGAACTGGGTGAGGGTGATCTTCATGGCCCGTTCCTTGCTTCCGTGTCGTGTGCGCGTGGTCGTCAGAAGTGACTGTCGGCCGCCGCGGAACTCATCGCTCCCGGGCCGCTCCGATCGGGTGGTCACCTCGCGTGCTCCCCGTCCGTTTCCCGCCAGCGCGGCCGCGTCCCGCTCGCTGTACTTGAACACGCAACGACAACCTGTACGCGTGTGGCGAGGAGTGACGACATGAACGGCAAGGTGGCACTGGTGACGGGCGGCAGCCGGGGCATCGGGGCGGCGGTCGCCCTGCGGCTGGCCGAGGACGGCGCCGATGTGGCGATCACTTATGTGCGGGACGAGAGCGCCGCCCTTGATGTGGTCGCCAAGGTCGAGGCGGCGGGGCGGCGCGCTCTGGCGCTGCGGGCGGACGCGGCCGACGCGGCGACCTCCGCGGCGGTGGTCGAGCGCACGACCGCCGCGCTCGGGCGGCTCGACGTGCTGGTGAACAACGTCGGCGTCGGCGTACTCGGCCCGCTCGACGAGCTGCCGCTCGACGCGGTGGACCGGGTGCTCGACGTCAATGTGCGGTCGGTGTTCCTGACCTCGCAGGCGGCCGCGGCCCGGCTCGGCAGGGGCGGCCGGATCGTCACGGTGGGCAGCTGCATGGCGCAGCGCGTACCGGGACCCGGCGGGACGCTGTACGCGACCAGCAAGGCGGCGCTGATCGGTCTGACCAAGGCGCTGGCACGGGAGTTGGGCGGGCGCGGCATCACGGCGAACGTGGTGCACCCGGGCCCGATCGACACGGACATGAACCCGGCCGACGGCCCGTTCGCCGAGGCGCAGAGCGCGATGACCGCACTCGGCCGCTACGGCACGGCGGGCGAAGTCGCCGCCATGGTGGCCTACTTGGCGAGCGACGAGGCCGCGTACGTCACGGGGTCGGAGTTCTCCATCGACGGCGGCTACGCGGCGTAGGGACAGCGAGACGCGCGAAAACGGCCACCACGCGCGCGTGGTGGCCGTTTTCGGTCGAGCAGAGGGGGCGCGCCGGGGCTGTCCTCCCGGCGCGCCCCACGGGGCGGGTGTCGTCAGCCGCCCAGCTCCTGGTGACGGGCGGCCAGCTTGGCCGCGCCGTCCTCGGTCAGCGAACCGAAGAGACGGAGGCGGGAGATGCCGCCGTCGGGGTAGATGTCGATGCGGACGTGCGTGCCCTTGGCCGCCGTGTCGAGCACGAAGCGGTGGTTGGTGTCGGGCTGCAGGCGGGTGCGGGGCAGGACCTCGGTCCAGTCGCCGTCCTCGCCGTCCTTGACGGAGAGCGACGCCCAGCCCGCCGAGTTGCCCTTGAGGTACGCGGTGTCGATCTCGACGGCGCGGATCTCGGACTGCTGGACCAGCTGGTAGCGGATCCAGTCGTTGCCCTTGTCGCGGCGGCGGCGGGTCTCCCAGCCGTCGTCCATCTTGCGGGAGCGGCCCGGCTGGATGGTGTTGGTGGCCGGCGAGTAGAAGCGGTCGGAGGCGTCCTCGACCTGGCCGCCGTTCTCCAGGGCCACGAGGTCCAGGGTGCCGAGCGCGGCGAGCCACTTCGGGTCCGGCGCGACCTCGCCGTAGACCCGCAGGCGGGCGATGCCGCCGTCGGGGTGCTGGTTGACGCGCAGGTGCGTGAAGCGCTGCTCGGCGGTGATCTCGAAGCCGTTGGCCGCGTGGCCGCCGACGGCGGTGCGCGGGACGAGGGTCGTCCACTTCACATCGCCGGAGATGAGCTCGTCCGGGGTCGGCGAGCCCTCGACGTTGGCGCCCTCGACCGAGACGGCCTGCGGGTAGTTGCCGCGGAAGTGGGCGGTGTCGACGACGATGCCGCGGATGACGCCGGGGGCGCCGAGGCGGACGAGCGCCCAGTCGTGGTCCTCGTCGGTGGGGTGCGGGACCTCGGCCGAGACACCGCGGCGGCGGCGGGTCTCCCAGCCGTCCATGATCTTGCCCTTGTGGCCGAAGTGCTCCGGGTCGAACTCGGCGGCGTCCGGCTTGAGCAGGTTCTCCCGCTCGGCGAAGAACTCGTCGTTGGCGGCGATGACACCCGCGCCGAGCTGGCGGTCGGCCAGGTTGGCGTACTGGGTGAAGGGGAACTCAGCGGTGCGGTAGTCGGCGTACGGCTCGCCGCCGCCGTAGGGGCTCGCGTCGCCGGTGAAAGAAGGTATCGCCGTCACTGTGTCAGTTGTTCCTTTCGAGGAGTCGGCCCGAGGGCACGGTGAATTCGCCGTCCGCGTGGATGCGCTCGCCGCGCAGCCAGGTGGACTTCACGACACCGTTCAGGGTCTTGCCCGCGTACGCGGTGACCTTGTTGCGGTGCTGGAGTCCGGCGGGGTCGACGGTGAAGGTCTCGTCGGGTGCGAGGACCGCGAAGTCGGCGTCGCGGCCGGCCTCGATGGCGCCCTTCTGGTTCAGACCGACCAGCTCGGAGGTGCGCGCGGACATCCAGCGCACCACGTCGTCGAGGCTGTGGCCGCGCTTGCGGGCCTCGGTCCAGATGGCCGGCAGGCTGAGCTGGAGACCGGAGATGCCGCCCCACGCGGTGGCGAAGTCGTCGGTCTTCAGGTCGGCGGTGGACGGCGAGTGGTCGGTGACGATGCAGTCGACGGTGCCGTCGGCCAGCGCCTCCCACAGCAGGTCCTGGTTGGCGCCCTCGCGGATCGGCGGGCAGCACTTGAACTCGCTCGCGCCGTCCGGGACTTCCTCGGCGGTCAGGGTGAGGTAGTGCGGGCACGTCTCGACGGTGAGCTTGACGCCCTCGGCCTTGGCGGCGGCGATCAGCGGCAGCGCGTCGGAGGACGACAGGTGCAGCACGTGCACGCGCGCGTCGAGGCGCTTCGCGGTCTCGATGAGGCCCTTGATCGCGACGTCCTCGGAGACACGCGGCCGGGTCTGCAGGTAGTCGCCGTACTTGGGGCCGCTCAGGTGCGGGGCGGAGTCCAGCTCGTGCGGGTCCTCGGCGTGCACGATGAGGAGGCCGCCGAAGCCGGCGATCTCACCCATGGAGGCGGCGAGCTGCTCGCGGTCGAGGTGCGGGAACTCGTCGACACCGGACGGCGACAGGAAGCACTTGAAGCCGTAGACGCCCGCGTCGTGCAGGGGCTTGAGGTCCTGGACGTTGTCCGGGAGCGCGCCGCCCCAGAAGCCGACGTCGATGTGCGCCTTGGTACGGGCCACTTCCTGCTTGGTACGCAGGTTGTCGACCGTGGTGGTCGGCGGCAGGGAGTTGAGCGGCATGTCCACGAGGGTCGTGATGCCGCCGGCGGCCGCCGCGCGGGTGGCGGTCCAGAAGCCCTCCCACTCGGTGCGGCCGGGGTCGTTCACGTGGACATGGGTGTCGACGATGCCGGGCAGCAGCGCGTCGTCCCCGAAGTCCTCGAGCCGCGCCCCGTCCGGGACCTCGGCCTCGTACGGCAGTACGGCCGTGATCTTCCCGTCGGCGACGGCTACCGAAGCGGCGCGCGCCCCTTCGGGGGTGACGACTCGCGTCGAGCGAAGGACCAGTTCCACGTCGGACACCCGCTTCCCCTCATTCCTCTTCAGTGCCCGTGTTCCGGGCGATGTACGTGGCTGCCGCGGGGCCTGCCGGCCCGTCGGCCGCGCCAGGGCGGGACAGGCTCGTCGGGTGCGACCCGGCGTGTTCGGCGGGCGGCTCCTGCGGGCCGTGAATCCGAGTGTGAATCCGACGGCGGCCTTCCGCCGGACGGAAGTGCAGGATGCGGATTTCAACGTTCTGTTGAACGAATCTTCACCGTGTCGACCGAGTCAGTCAAGACCCCCCGGCGCCCCCACGGAGCCTTCGGTTCCACTTCCCGGCCACCTTAGAGCTTTCCATGAAGCGAAAGCCAGATTTCGCTTCGCAGAATATACTTCTGTACAAGCCCGGAGCCGCGCGGAGCTCGCGCAGGGTCGGGTGACACTCGGACAAAGGGGCACTGACCGGCGAAGATCTCCTCGACCAGGGCACTGGCGTACGGGCGACCGGCGGGTAGGCTGCTCGTCTGCCCATCCGTTCCCCATCACTGCCCGCAACGGAAGCGCCCAGGGAGACAAACGGGATGACGACTCCCGCTCCTGAAGCATCGAAAGGACAGCGCCGTGCCGACGTCCAGCGCCAGCGACGCCTCCACCGAGAGCGCCGCCACGAAGCCCGCCGCGAGCGGCGGTGTCCAGTCACTTGAGCGCGCCTTCGACCTGCTCGAGCGCATGGCGGACGCGGGCGGCGAGGTCGGCCTGAGCGAGCTGTCCGCGAGCAGCGGCCTGCCGCTGCCGACCATCCACCGCCTGATGCGCACCCTCGTCGCGACCGGGTACGTACGACAGCAGCCCAACCGCCGGTACTCCCTGGGCCCCCGCCTGATCCGCCTCGGCGAATCGGCCTCCCGCCTGCTCGGCACCTGGGCGCGGCCCTACCTCGCCCGCCTCGTCGAGGAGACCGGCGAGACGGCGAACATGGCGCTGCTCGACGGCGACGAGATCGTGTACGTGGCGCAGGTGCCGTCCAAGCACTCGATGCGGATGTTCACGGAGGTCGGCCGCCGGGTACTGCCGCACTCGACCGGTGTGGGCAAGGCGCTGCTCGCCGACACCCCCGCGGACGAGGTGCGCGCCCTCCTCGCGCGTACGGGCATGCCGGCCGCGACCGAGAAGACCATCACCACCGCCGACGGCTTCCTCGCCGCCCTCGAAGAGGTACGGGGCGCGGGATACGCGGTGGACGACAACGAACAGGAGATCGGCGTCCGCTGCCTCGCGGTGAACGTCCCGAACTCCCCCACCGCCGCGGCCATCTCGATCTCTGGCCCGGCCGGCCGTGTCACCGAGGACGCGACCGAGAAGATCGTGCCGATCCTCCAGCAGGTCGCGGCCGAGCTCTCGGTGGCGCTCGCCAACACCAACGGGTCCTGAACCCGCGGCAGTTCAGCGTTCGACGGCGCCCGTGGCAGTCCACGGGCGCCGTCGCTGTTCCTGGGGCTCTGTTTCTGGGGCTCTGTATGCCGCTCAGGCCGCCGCGGGGACGTACAGCCTGCCGTCGGTCATCTCGCACACCTGGTCCGCCTCCGTGAGGTGCGCCCGGTCGTGGGTGACGAGGACGGTCGCGGTGCCGCGTTCCCGGGTGAGGCGCACGATGAGGTCGAGTACGGCCGCGCCGCGCTCGTGGTCGAGTGCGCTGGTCGGCTCGTCGACAAGGAGCACGTCCGGGTCGTTCATCAGCGCGCGGGCGATGTTGACCCGCTGGCGCTGCCCGCCGGAGAGTTGGTGCGGGCGCCGGTCCGCCTTGTCGGCGAGGCCCACCGCGGCCAGCAACTCGTGCGCCCGGTCCCGTACTTGACGCGGTTTGCGGCCGTCCATGTGGGCCATGACATGGAGCTGCTCGGCCGAGGTCAGCGAGGGCAGCAGGTTCGGCTGCTGGAAGACGATGCCGACGCGCTCGCGGCGCAGCGCCGACTTCTCGGCGCGGCTCAGCTCCCCCGTGGACGTACCGGCGACCAGGACCTGACCGCTGTCCGGCGTCACCAGGGTGGCCGCCACGGCGAGCAGGCTGGACTTCCCGGAACCCGACGGTCCGACGATCGCGGCCATCGTCCCGGCCGGTACGTCGAGGGCGACCCGGTCGAGCGCCGTGAGCCGGCCGTCGCCGTCCTGGTAGGTGAGCGTGACGGTGTCGAGCGTGAGGGTCATCGGGCGCTCCCGAGTGCGGTGAGGGGGTCGACCGCCGTGATCCGGCGGATGGACAGGGCCGCGCCGAGCGCGCCGAGCGCGATCATGACGGCGGCGGGCACCAGGACGGTCGGCGGATCGAGGACGAACGGCACGTCACCTCCGCCGATCAGGAGGCCGACGCCGGAGGCGAGCAGCGCGCCGAGGCCGGTGCCCGCGACGAGCATCAGCACGGCCTGCCCGAGCGCGTCCTTGAGCAGGTACGGGGTGGCGGCGCCGAGCGCCTTCAGTACGGCGATGTCGGCGCTGCGCTGCATCGTCCAGACCGTGAAGAACGCGCCGATCACCAGCGCCGAGATCGCGAACAGGAAGCCGCGCATCAGTTGCAGCGAGCCGTTCTCGGCCTGGTACGAGCCGATCGCGGTGAGCGCCTCGTCGAGGCTTTTCGTCTCCGTGCCCGCCGCCTCGTCCCCGGCGGCGAGATCCGCCCCTGCCGTGGTGGTGAGCGCGACGACGGTTGCCTCCCCGCCGGTGCCCGCGCCGCTGCGGCCGACGCGCTGCCAGTCGTCGAGCGAGGTCCAGACGACCGGGGTGTGGCTGTACGAGGCGTCCCCGGCGACCGCCGCGACTCGCTGCTCCAGGGAGCCGATCCGTACCGTGTCGCCCGCCGTGACGCCCAGTTCCTGTGCGGCCTGCTCGGACAACACGGCCGCGCCGGGGGCGAGTCCGGGCGGCGCGATGCCCGCGGCGGGCTCGACGCCGAAGGCCGAGACGGCGGCGGTGTGGTCGCCGGAGGCGGCGTTCAGGGTGCGGATCCCGATGGGCTCGGCGGACTCGACGCCCGGCCGCGCGGACCAGTTGGTCCAGGTCTTCTCGGTGACGGACGAGTTGGTGAAGGAGACCGACTGGCCGTCGGGGGGCGCGGCGAAGGCGAGGTGGTCGGCGGGCAGGCCGGTCACGGCGGAGGTGTTCTCCCGTGCGAGCCCTGCGGTCAGCCCCGACAGCAGGCCGACGAGGAGCGTGATGAGCACCACCACGGCGCCCATGAGCGCGAACCGCCCCTTGGCGAACCTGAGATCTCTGGATGCGACGAACATGCCCCCAAGCCTCGGTTCCCGGGGTGCCCCGCGGCATCGCGCCCGGGGAGGGGCGGGCCGCATCGTTGGACGGAGCCGATCTTCAAACTTTCGGTTGATCCGCTGCCCCGGGCCGGATGTCAGTGCCCGTGCCTACGCTGGACGAGTCACAGAAGCGGTCACGGAAGCAGTCACGGGAAGCAGTCACGGAAGCGGTCATGGAAGCACGCTCACTCACGCCGGTCCTGCGCGCCCTGCGCGGCTGTCTGCACCTGCTGACGGCCGGGCTGCTCGCGCTCGCCGCCGTGCGCGCGGTCGGCTCCGGCGCCGCCGACGCCCCGGCGGTGGTCACGCTCTGCGCGGTCATGGCGGGGGTGTACGGCACGGGCCTCGCCCTGCCCTCCGTCCGCCGCTCGAAGGCCGCGTCGCGGGTCTGGCTCGGGCTGCTCTGCGCCCTGTGGCTGGTGCTCCTGGTGCTGACGCCTGACGCGCTGTGGACGGCGTTCCCGCTGTTCTTCCTGCAGCTGCACCTGCTGCCGCTGCGCTGGGCGGTGCCCGCGGTCGCGGTGACCACGGGCGCGGCGATAGCCGGGTTCATCGGGCACGGAGCGGCGCCCACGCCCGGCGCGGTGCTCGGCCCTGCGCTCGGCGCGGCCGTCGCCATCGGCACGGTGCTCGGGTACCGCACGCTGCACCAGGAGAACGAACACCGGCGCGAGCTCATCGAGGAGCTGCTCACCACCCGCGCCGAACTCGCCGCCGCCGAGCGCGCGGCGGGCACCCTGGCCGAGCGTGAGCGGCTCGCCCGGGAGATCCACGACACGCTCGCGCAGGGCCTGTCCAGCATCCAGTTGCTGCTGCGGGCCGCCGAGCGCACGCTGCCCGAGGACGCCCCCGCGCTCGCGCATGTCCGCGAGGCCCGCGTCGCCGCGGTGGACAACCTCGCCGAAGCCCGCCGCTTCGTCCGCGAGTTGACGCCGCCCGACCTGGAGCACGGCTCCCTCGTCGCCGCGCTCGAGCGGTTGTGCGCGGCGGCTTCGGGCCCCACCCGGGTCGAGTTCTCGGTGAGCGGTACGCCGGTGGAGCTGCCCACTCCGTACGAGGTGGCGCTGCTGCGGGTCGCGCAGTCGGCGCTCGCCAACACGGTGCGGCACGCGGCTGCGCGGCGCGCGTCGATCACGCTGAGCTTCATGGACACCTCGGTCGCGCTCGACGTCGTGGACGACGGCAAGGGCTTCAGACCCGAGGAGATTCCCAGACGTAAGCCCCAAGTAGGCGGTGCGGACGGCGGGTTCGGGCTGCGTGCGATGCGCTCCCGCGCCCAGTCGCTCGGCGGCACCCTCAGCGTCGAGTCCGCCCCCGGCAGCGGCACGGCGCTCGCGATCACGCTGCCCCTGCCGCTGCCGACGCCCGCCCCGACCGAGCCCGACCAGGCACCGCCGCAGCACCGAGGAGTACAGGCATGACGAGCCACGGACCGACCGACCGCCCCGTGCGCCTGCTGCTCGCCGACGACCACCCGGTGGTGCGCGCGGGACTGCGCGCGGTCCTGGACACCGAGGCCGACTTCCGGGTCGTCGCCGAGGCGGCGAGTGCCGAGCGGGCGGTCGAGCTCGCCGCCACCGAGCCCGTCGACGTGGTCCTGATGGACCTGCAGTTCGGGCCCGGCGCGATGCACGGCGCGGAGGCGACTGCCGCGATCACGGCCCTCGCCGACGGGCCCCGCGTCCTGGTCCTCACCACGTACGACACGGACGCCGACATCCTCGCCGCGGTGGAGGCCGGGGCTGCGGGCTATCTGCTCAAGGACGCCCCGCCGGAGGAGCTGGCCGCCGCCGTACGGACCGCGGCGGCCGGGCAGTCCGCGCTCGCCCCGGCCATCGCGCACCGTCTGATGGACCGGATGCGGGCCCCCGCCGAGTCGCTCAGCCGCCGCGAGCTGGAGGTGCTGCGCCTGGTCGCGGACGGGCTCTCCAACCAGCAGATCAGCAAGCGCCTCTTCCTCAGCCAGGCCACGGTCAAGTCCCACTTGGTGCACGTCTTCGCGAAGCTGGAGGTCGACTCCCGCACAGCGGCCGTAGCGACCGCCCGCAGCCGGGGGATGCTGCCGCGCTGAGGAGCACGGACCGCCGCTGAGCGACACGGGGTCGGGCCGACCCCGGTGTCCCGCTGTGACCACGCCCCCTACGACCGCTCCCTCACCGCCGTGAGGCCGAGCCCGCCGAAGTCCCCAGCGCGCACCCGCCGCAGCGCACGCCGTACCCCCCTGGGCCGGCGCGGTCCGAGGACGATCCGCAGGGCGCAGTTCGCGTGCCTTCGTACGTGCCGGGTGACGCTGGCGCCGAGGCGTGGGCGGCCGTCGCGTCCCGGCCGTACGCCGACCACAAGGAGGTCGGACGCGCGGGACGCGACCGTGCGCAGCGCCCGGCCCGGCCGGTCGCGGACCACCAGGCGGCGTACGGCGATTCCGGGCGGCGAGCCACCGAAGGCCTCGTCGAAGGCGCGGTCCAGGCGGGACCTGGCGTACTCCTGCCAGTGCGCGGCCCAGGCCCGGTCGGGGTTGCGCAGGAAGAGTGCCTCGCCCTCGGGCGGTTCCCAGGCGTGCACCGCGACCAGGGTGCGGTTGCCGCGCCGGGCCTCCTCGGCGGCCGTGCGC
>NZ_JAAAHS010000540.1 GCF_009908195.1 Streptomyces boluensis
GTCCAGTCGGGGTGGCGGCCGCTGAGGCCGATGGCGCGGTCGAGCAGCGGGGCCGCGTCGGGTACGTCGACGACGGGGCCGAAGATCGTGCCGCGGGACTCGGGGGCGCGGGACTGGTCGAGGAATCCGTACGCCACCGCGAGGCAGGCGGGGTCCGGGGCGTACTCCTGGCCGGTGGCGCGGGCCAGGTCCCAGCCGTGCACGACCAGTTCGTCGACGGCGACGTGTGCCATGACGGCGGCGGGCAGGGTGAGGCCGCCCGCGCGGGTCTCGCCCTGCCAGGCGTCCGGGTCCCGCCAGGCCGCCGCCAACTCGTCCAGGGCCTTGGGCAGTTGAGTGCGCCAGTCCGCGTCGAGCTCGGGGAGTGCGCCGCCCGGAGCGGTGTCGGTGGTCGGCCCGGACACCTTGCGCGCGGCGTCCCGGAAGGCGACGGCAAGCCCCCCGATATGGCCGAGGAGGTTGCGTACCGCGTACTCCGGGCACGGGGTGGGGGCGTCGAGGTGGGTGTCCTCCACCTGCTCGGCGAGGCGGGCGAGGAGCCGCGCCTGGGGGCCGAGGTCGACGGTGCCGTCGGGGTTCGGGTGGTCTGCCATCGTCGCGTTTCCTCCGGTCGGATCGGGCCTCTTCAGGTGCCTTCGGGCCTCTTCGGCTCTCTTCAGGATGGACCCGATCCGGGGCGCGCACTCATCGGTCGGCGGCGTCCCGCCTCGTTACGGCAGGGCTCGGCGCACCTCTGCCAGGTCCGCGTCGGAGGCGAGCCCCGCGTGGTACAGGCGCAGCTCGGTGGCCCCGGCGCGGGCGGCGCGTTCCGCGTCCCTGGCGAGCGTGCCGGGGGCGCCGCCCATGCCGGTCACCACGGGGAGGTTGGCGGCGAGCACGGCGCCCGCGGCCGACCCGGCGCCCCCGGCCGATCCGGTCGCCACCGCCGACCCGGTGACCGCCGCCGCTCCGGTGGCCGCCGCCGCGAACGGGGCGAGGAGTCCGGTCCCGCCCGCGCACGGCACGACCACTCCGTCCGCGACGCCGAGGATGTGGTGCGGGTCGACCCCGGCGTTGGCCCCGCAGTGGTACGGGACGGGGTCGGCGTGCAGCAGCACCTGGAAGCCGTCGGGGGCCGCCGCCCGGACCGCCGCGACCGCCTCCTCCTGCAGGGTGCGGGCCGTGCGGGTCCTGAACTCCAGGGTGGCGGCGGCGAGTTCGGCGCCGAGCAGCCGGTCCGGCGTGGCGTCGCCGGGAGCCGTGCCGCGCCACACCGGGTCGAGCGCCTCCCGTACGGCAGCGGCGAGCCGGGCGGCGGGCAGCCCGGCGTCCTCGTAGCCACGGGCGCAGGAGCCGCAGAAGCAGAGCGACATCAGGTACTCGGCGCCGTCGCCGAGGCCGACGCCCGCGATCTTGTCGTGGGCGTGCAGATGGGCGAGGCCGTACCAGCCGCAGGACTCCAGCTCGGTGCCGTGGGTGCCGGGGCGGGCGGCGGCTTCGGCGGCGAGCGCGGTGAGGTACGCGCGGGTGGCGGGCTGCGCGATGCAGGGCGCCCAGGGGTAGCGGTCGCCGTAGGCGTTGACGACGGAGGTGTCCGGATGGTCGGCGCCCAGGCGGGAGTTGTGGGCGAGGACGACCCAGGAGTGCACATCGAGACCGGCGTCGGCGAGCGCCGCGGCGGCCGCGCCGTAGGCGTCGCCGGGTGCCCAGTCCCCTGCGGGGTACGGCCGCAGGCGCTGCCCGTGCCAGCGCTCGCCCGGCGGGTAGAGCACGGCGGCGTGGGCGGCGGTGACGACGCGGTGGTGCGGGTGGCGCGGGGTGAGGGCGCGGGTGGAGTGGTACGCGGAGGCCAGGGTGACCTGCTGGACGCCGAGGTCGGCGAGGCGGGCGGCGGCGTCCGGGTCGCCGTTGACGTCCCAGGGGTAGAGGAAGGCGGAGGTCTTCACGCGGCGCCGCCCTCGGGCCCGGTCGAGCGGCGGGCGAGCAACTCCCGTCCCTCCTCGACGAGTTCGGCGAGCGCCCGGACCGTCGCGGCGTCCGGTTCGGTGAGCGGCGGCCGTACCGGTCCCACGTCCTGGCCGCGCTGCCGCACACCGGCCTTGACGAGCGAGACCGCGTACCCGCGTCCGGAGTCGCGCAGCGCGACGAGCGGCCGGTAGAAGCCGTCGAGCAGGGCGGTGAGAGTCGCCTCGCCCTCCGGCGTACCGGCGTGCAGCGCGCGGTGGCAGGCGAGCGCGAGGTCAGGGGCGAAGCAGAAGGCGGCCGAGGAGTACAGCGTGACGCCGAGGGCGCGGTAGGCGCGCTGGGTCCACTCGGCGGTGGGCAGCCCGTTGAAGTACAGGAAGTCCTCGATGCCCGCGGCGCGGACGGCGCTGATCTCGCCTTGCAACAGGCCGAGGTCGCCGTGGCCGTCCTTGAGGCCGATGATCCGTGGGTGGCGGGCGAGTTCGACCACGGAGTCGGGGGTGAAGAGGGCGTTGTCGCGCTGGTACACGATGACGTCGAGCCCGGTGGCGTCGGCCAGCTGGGAGTAGTGCCGGACGAGTCCCCGCTGTTCGGCGGCGACCAGGTAGGGCGGCAGGGCCAACAGCCCGTCCGCGCCCGCCTGTTCGGCGAGCGTCGCGTAGCGCACCGCGAGGGCCGTGCCGTATCCGGTGCCCGCGACGACCGGCACCCGGCCCGCGGCCTCCTCGACGGCGGCGGCCACGCAGGCCTGGAACTCCTCGGGGGTGAGCGCGTGGAACTCGCCGGTGCCGCACGCGGCGAAGACCGCGGCGCCGCCTGCCTCGATCCCGGCGCGCAGGTGGACGCGGTAGGCGTCGAGGTCGACCGCGCCGTCAAGGCCGTAGGCGGTGACGGGGAAGAACAGCGGTCCGCTGGGGATGCGGAGTCGGGCGGCGAGCGGTGCGGGCGTCACGGGCTCTCCCTGGGCAGCGGCGGACAGACCGGCCCGGGGCCCGAACGCCACCCCCGTGCACGTTCCTGATCCGCGTCCATATTTCTGAACTCCGTCACGCTAGGACGGTTTCCCGGTACGGGTCAAGCAGGCGGGAACAGCATCAACATCCCACGTCCACCGCACTCTTGACGAGCCCGGACGGCCCTCCCTAGCTTGTCCACGCATGTGAATGCCCGATCGGGTAGTCACCCGCTAGGCACCCGCGTGAACGGCACCGAGGAGACCCGCATGGCCGCGCCCCGCACCGTCCTGCTCACCGGCGCCGCCGGCGGCCTCGGCACCCTGATGCGCACACTCCTTCCGCCGTACGGCTACGACCTGCGCCTCTTCGACATGGTCCCGGTCGAGGGCGAACCGGACGCGGTCACCGCCGACCTCGCCGACCAGGACGCGTTGCGCGCGGCGGTCCGGGGTGTGGACGCGATCGTCCACCTGGCGGGCATCTCGCTCGAAGCCCCGTTCGCGGACATCCTCCGCTCCAACATCGAGGGCACCCACAACCTCTACGAGGCGGCCCGCGCGGAGGGTGTCCGGCGGATCGTGTTCGCCTCGTCCAACCACGCCGTCGGCTTCACCCCCCGCCCGCGCGCGGGCGACCCGCTGATCCCGCTCGGCACCCCGCGCCGCCCCGACACGTTCTACGGCCTGTCCAAGGCGTTCGGCGAGGACCTCGCACAGCTCTACTGGGACCGGCACGGCCTGGAGACGGTGTCCGTACGGATCGGCTCCTGCTTCCCCGAGCCGACCTCGGTACGGATGCTGTCGGTCTGGATGAGCCCCGCCGACGGCGCCCGCCTCTTCCACGCAGCGCTGAGCGCGCCCGGCGTCGGGCACACGGTGGTGTACGGCTCGTCCGCCAACACCCGGGTGTGGTGGGACCTTTCGAGTGCGCGGGCGCTGGGTTACGACCCGCAGGACGACTCGGAGGGGTTCGCTGCACGGCTGGTGGCGGAGCAGGGTGAGCTGGACGAGTCGAACCCGGACCATGCGCACCTGGGGGGCCACTTCTGCACGAAGCCTCCGGTGTGGCCTCACTGAGCC